>CAJWVJ010000001.1 GCA_913048595.1 uncultured Alphaproteobacteria bacterium
CGGTCGACATGCGGATAGGGCATCTCCAGCACGCGGCCGACATCACGCAGCGCGGCGCGCGCCTGCAGCGATCCGAAGGTGATGATCTGCGCCACCCGGTCGAAGCCGTATTTCTCCTGCACATAGCCGATGACCTCTTCCCGCCGGTCCTGACAGAAATCGATATCGAAATCAGGCATGGAGACGCGTTCCGGGTTGAGAAACCGTTCGAACAGCAGGCCCCAGCGAAGCGGATCGAGGTCGGTGATCGACAGCGCCCAGGCGACCACCGATCCCGCGCCAGAGCCGCGCCCCGGCCCCACCGGGATATCACGCCGCTTCGCCCACTGGATGAAATCGGCGACAATCAGGAAATAGCCCGGAAAGCCCATCTGGTTGATCACGCCAAGCTCGAAGGCAAGCCGTTCGCGATAAGGCGTTGCGGCGGCCTGCCGTGCCGCCTCATCCATTTGTGATGTGAAGACATGGCGTTGCAGCCTGTCCTCCAGCCCCTCTTCGGCCTGGCGCTTCAGCTCGTCTTCCTCACCAAGCCCGGCATCCGAGGCGAAGGGGGGCAGGATCGGCTTGCGGGTCTCAGCCATGAAGCTGCAACGCTGCGCGATCACGGCGCTGTTACGCGTCGCCTCGGGAAGGTCGGCGAACAGTTCCGTCATCTCGGCAGCGGTCTTGAAATAATGTTCTGCTGTAAAGCGCGGGCGGTCCTCCTCGGCAAGCTTGCGGCCGTTGCCGATACAGACAAGTACATCATGCGGCGTGACCATCTCACGGCTGTCGAAGCGGCAGTCATTGGTCGCCACAAGCGGCAGTCCGGCGGCAAGCGCCGCTTCCAGAAGAATCGGCTCGGCGCGCTGCTCGGCAGCCAGCCCATGCCGCTGAATCTCGATATAGAGGCGGTCGGCAAATGCCTCTTTCAGCGCGGCGATCCGGTCATCGACAAGCGCGGTCTGCCCCTCGGCGGCGGCGGCCCCCACAAACCCGTTCAGCGCCCCACCAGTCAACAGGATCAGACCGTCGCAATCCTGCGCCAGCGCATCCAGCGCAATCACCGGATCATCGCCGCCCTCGACCTCGAGAAGGGCCTTTGAATTGTGTCGGCAAAGCGCCTCATACCCGGCCTCGGTCTTGGCCAGCAGAACCACCTCGCCATCGCCACGCGAATCCGCAAGACGACATTCAAGGCCAATGATCGGCTGAACACCGGATTCGTACAATTTTTGCGAGAATTCCAGCGCGCCAAACATGTTGTTGCTGTCGGTGATCGCCACGGCAGGCTGCGAATCACCGCCGGCAAGGGCGGCGATTGTCTTCAGACGAAGAGTCGACTCAGCCAGCGAATAGGCTGAATGAACGCGCAAATGAACGAATGGCGCCGGCATGGAAGGCTCCTCGGGACCGGATGACAGCTAAGGATATCTCACGGGCTGCCCCCGGCAAATACCCAGTTGCGGCCAAGGGGGTTCAGAATTTCGGCGCCTGGTCTCAGAGTTCGCTGATCCCGCCATTAATGATGGTCAGACGCCGGTCCATGGTGGCGGCAAGCGCCTCGTTATGGGTGACGATCAAGGCTGCCGTATCGGTGCCACGGACAATGGTGTTGAGATGTTCGAACACCTCGCCGGCCGTCTCCGGGTCCAGATTGCCCGTTGGCTCGTCCGCCAGCAGGATTCGCGGCCCATTGGCCACGGCGCGGGCAATGGCGACACGTTGCTGTTCACCGCCTGACAGTGCCCCTGGCCGGTGCGTCGAGCGCGCCCGAAGCCCGACCATGGCAAGAAGCTGCTCGGCGCGGGCCGCCGCCTCGTCCCGTGAATAGCCGTTCAGCATCTGCGGGATCATGATATTTTCCTGCGCCGAGAATTCGGGAAGAAGGCGATGAAACTGGAAGACAAACCCGATATGCGATCCGCGCAGCCGCCCGCGACGCCCGTTGCCGAGCTTGCTCGTCCCGGCGCCGTCGATCAGAACGTCGCCGGCGCTTGGCTTTTCCAGAAGCCCGGCGATATTCAGAAGCGTTGATTTACCGGACCCCGATGGACCGACCAGCGCCGTCAGTTCGCCCCCACGCACCTGCAGATTGGCATCGCGCAGAACCTCGATGACGGCACCGCCCTGCTCGAAGCGGCGCTGAACGCCGCGAAGCTCAAGCAGCACCCGGCCTGTTTTCGACCCGCTATTCATGGCGAAGCACCTCGGCCGGGGCGATCAGCCCGGCACGCCAGGCGGGATAGAGGCTGGCAAGGAACGACAGGCCAAGCGCCATCGTGATCACAAGCCCGACCTCGGCCGGATCGACCTTCGCCGGAAGGGTGGACAGGAAATAGATTTCGGCCGCGAACAGTTCGGCACCGGAAATGCCCTCGATCAATTCCTGGATCGATCCGATCTTCCAGCAGAACAGAAGCCCGATCACCGTTCCCGTCATGGTACCGATGATGCCGATGCTGGCCCCGGTCATCAGGAAAACCCGCATGATGACACCGCTGCTGGCGCCCATCGTTCGAAGCACGGCGATGTCGGCATTCTTCGAGCGGACCAGCATGATCATCGAGGAAATGATGTTGAAGGCGGCCACAAGGATGATCAGCGTCAGGATCAGGAACATCACATTGCGCTCGACCTTCAGCGCGTTGATGAAGGTGCGGTTGCGCTGCAACCAGTCGAAGCTTCGCAGCTCGTCGCCGATCCTGTCGGCCACCAGCGTGCGGATGATGATGATGTTCTGCGGATCGGCGGTATAAATTTCAAGCCCCGAGGCGCGATCCTTCATGCCGAACAGCCTGGCGGCGACCTCAAGCGGCATGAAAACGAACGAGCTGTCATATTCATGCATGCCAACGTCGAAAATTCCGGCGACCCTGTAGGTGCGCCGTGTCGGCAGCGTGCCGAAGGCGGTGGCCTCGCCGCGTGCCGATGTCAGGGTGATCCTGTCGCCGACCGCTAGCCCCATCTTGAAGGCCATGGTCTTGCCGATCAGAAGGCCCTCGTCATCGCGGAACCCGGCAATGGCCTCCTCGCTCAGGGCATTCCAGAGCGGCCGCCGCGCCGCCAGGTCTGACCAGCGCACGCCGCGCACCACCGCACCCAGGTTGACGCTGCCACGGCTTGCCATCACCTGGCCCTCGATCTGCGGGGTGACGGCGATCACCCCGGGAATTTCGGCAAGCTTGACCGACAGCGGATCGAAATCCTCGATCCCGACGCCACCGGCGGCATAGACACCGACATGGCCGTTCAGCCCCAGGATGCGGCCGACCAACTCGGCCCGGAATCCGTTCATCACCGACATCACGATGATCAGCGTCGCCACGCCAAGCGTGATGCCGGCAAGCGAGAACCAGGCGATCACGGAAATGAATCCCTCGGCTCGGCGTGACCGCATATAGCGCTTTGCCAACAGTCTCTCGACAGGAGAAAACATCCGGATCAAACGCCCCTTGCTGCCATGTCCGAAGACTGCGCTGCGATAACGCGCCGCCTCACGCTGCGCCGTCCATCACCATATTCAACGCGGATTCGGGCGAAACTTCGGCAGTCTCGCCGGTGGCACGGTTCTTCACCTCGACGACACCCGACGCCATGCCGCGCGGACCGACAACAATCTGCCACGGGATACCGATCAGGTCGATGCTTGCCAGCTTCGCCCCGGGCCGCTCGTCACGATCATCGAGAAGCGGGTCGCCACCAGCCGCCACCAGCTTCGCGTAAAGGTCCTCGGCGCAGGGGTCGCAGGCATCATCATCAGGCTTCAGATTGACCACGGCGACATCGAACGGGGCCACCGCACGCGGCCAGATGATCCCCTTGTCATCATGGCTTGCCTCGATGATCCCGCCGACAAGCCGCGACACGCCGATGCCGTATGATCCCATATGCACCGGCACATTCCTGCCGTCCGGGCCGGCGACGCTGGCCCCCATCGGTTCGGAATATTTCTCGCCGAAATAGAAGATGTGGCCAACCTCGATCCCGCGAAGGCTCATCAGGTCATCCGCCGCCACCGGGCAGTTGCCCGGATCATGCTTTTCATCGGCACGCGCATAGAGCGAGGTGAACTTGTCGACGACCGGCTGCAAATCCTCGGCATAGTCGACGCTTGTCACCAGATCGGTGTCCAGCCAGTCCTTGTGGAAATACACGCCGCTTTCGCCAGTTTCGGCCAGGATGATGAATTCATGGCTCATGTCACCGCCGATCGGGCCGGTATCGGCCTCCATCGGAATCGCCGTCAGCCCCATCCGGGCGAAGGTCTTCAGGTAGGACACGAACATCCGGTTGTAGGCCCGCCGCGCCGCTTCGGCATCGAGGTCGAAGGAATAGGCATCCTTCATCAGGAATTCGCGGCCCCGCATGATGCCGAAACGGGGGCGGACCTCGTCACGGAATTTCCACTGGATGTGATACAGGTTCAGCGGCAGCGCCTTGTAGCTGCGGACATGGGCGCGGAAAATGTCGGTGACCTGTTCCTCGTTCGTCGGGCCGTAGAGCATGTCGCGCTCATGCCGGTCGGTGATGCGCAGCATCTCGGCGCCGTAATCGTCATAGCGGCCCGATTCCTGCCACAGCTCGGCAGGCTGGATGGTCGGCATCATGATTTCAATGGCGCCGGCGCGGTTCTGCTCCTCGCGGACAATCTGCGCGATCCTGTCGAGAACCTTCTTGCCAAGCGGCAGCCAGGAATAGATCCCGGCGCTGGATTGCTGGATCATGCCAGCGCGCAGCATCAGCCTGTGCGAGGCAATCTGCGCCTCCTTCGGGGTTTCCTTGAGGACGGGCAGGAAATACTGGCTGAGACGCATGGCAATGGCCCTTGTGTACCTGTGTGTGAACGGACGGTAGGCGACAGCGGTTCTGAACGCCGCGCCAATCTACGGTGACGCGCGCAGCGATGCAAGACAGCCGGAACAGCCCGCCGTCAGCCCCGCAGGGGCGGCAGCCCGTCGCGATCGAAAAGGGCGTCGACCATCTGCGGTGTCACATCCTCGAGCCGTCCCGGATTCCACGACGCGTCATTGCTCTTGTCGATCAGCACAGCGCGCACACCTTCGATGAAATCGGACCGGCGCGTCATCCGCATGGCAAGGTGGTAATCCAGCATCAGCGCCGAGGGCATGTCGGTGATGCCATGATCGCCATCGACAAGACGAAGGAACACATGGCTTGTCACGGGGCATCTAGTGGCCAGCGCGTGATGGATGTCCGCGGCTGTCCGGCTTGCCTTGACCTGCGCAAGGTCGGACGCCCGTTCACGCATGGCCACCGGATCGTCGCCGGAAAAGATATGTTCGATTTCAGTGCGATGCGCCTGAAGCGGGGCCTGGCCCGGATCGGCCCGGAAGCGCCCAATTACAGCGTCGATCTCCTCTGCCCCGCAGCCCAGAAGTGCGGCGCGCAACGGCATCATGCTTTCTGCCGGCACCATCGCGCCGGCAAGTCCAAGCATCAGGCAGTCTGCCGCGCCGATGATCCGCCCGGTCATGCCAAGGCACAGCGCCAGCGGACGCGGACACCGGCCCAGAAAGACACTGGCCCCGGCATCGGGGAACAGTCCGATGGCGCTCTCCGGCATGGCAAACCGGGTCTTTTCGGTGACAACGGCATGCGAGCCGGCCTGAATCAGCCCCGCGCCGCCGCCCATGACGATGCCATCGGCAAGCGAAATGACAGGCTTTGGAAATTCACAGACGGCCATATGCGCCATATATTCAGCGCGGAAACAGACCGATATCGCCTCATGATCTCCGACCAGGGCAAGTTTGTAGAGGTCGCGGATATCACCGCCGGCACAGAAGGCACGCGGTTCGGCCCCGGCCATGACCACATGACCGACAGCCGGATCGTCCGCCCAGGCGGCAAGCTGGGCGCGAAGCGCGACCGCCATGTCGAAGCTGAGGGCGTTCAATGCCTTGGGACGATCGAACAGGACAAGCCCTGCCTTGCCTTCAATAGTGAAACCGATATCGTCCTGCTGCATTGCGTCCTGCCCAGATGCTGGCTATATGTCCCAAATTCGAATGGTGTCGGACACCCCTGACAAGTGGAGCGAAGATGAGCAGAGGTCAATACCCGGCCACCCGCATGCGCCGCAACAGGATGAAGGCCTTTTCCCGCAGCATGCTGGCTGAAAACCGTTTGTCTGTCGACGACCTGATCTGGCCGCTCTTTGTCATCGAGGGCGAGGATAGGGCCGAGGCCGTCACCGCCATGCCGGGCGTGTCGCGCCACAGCATAGACCGGCTTGTCGGCCAGGCGCAGGAGGCTGTGCGCCTCGGGATTCCCGCCATCGCCGTTTTTCCGTCGATCGATGCCGCGCTGAAGGACAATGACGGCACGCTTGCCGGCGATCCGGACAACCTTGTCTGCCGCACCGTGCGCGCGGTCAAGGCCGCCTGCCCCGATCTTGGTGTGATCTGCGATGTCGCGCTTGATCCCTTCACCAACAATGGCCACGACGGCATCCTGCGGGATGGTGAGATCGTCAATGACGCCACGCTCGAGGCCCTGTGCCGCCAGGCCTTGTGCCAGGCCGACGCCGGGTGTGACATCATCGCGCCGTCCGACATGATGGACGGGCGGGTTGCCGCCATCCGCGCCGCGCTCGACGAGGCCGGTCACGAAAACATCCAGATCATGTCCTATGCCGCGAAATACGCATCGGGATTCTACGGCCCCTTCCGCGAGGCCGTCGGTGCCGGCAGCCTTGCCGGCGGGCAGGGCAAGGCGACCTATCAGATGAACCCGGCGAACAGCGACGAGGCGATGCATGAAATCAGCCTCGACCTTGCCGAGGGCGCCGATATCGTGATCGTCAAGCCCGGCATGCCCTATCTTGACATCCTGAGGCGTGCGAAGGCCGAATTCGGCGTGCCCTGCGTCACCTATCAGGTATCCGGCGAATATGCGATGATCATGGCAGCCAGCGCGAATGGCTGGCTTGATGAGGACCGCGTGATGATGGAAAGCATCATGGCTTTCAAGCGCGCCGGCGCCGACGCGGTGCTGACCTATTTCGCGCCGCGTGTCGCCAGCCTGCTCGCCACTGTCGAAAGCTGACCAGTCTCGACAGGTTAACAGGGGCAATCTGCGCCCTGTAGCCGAGAATGGGAGAGCATCATGGCCGTTTCCGCAGATGATATCCGCAACGCCGCAAAGATTCTGGACCGGCAGATCATCCACACCCCTCTTGTCACCGCGCCGATGCTGTCGCGCCATCTCGGCTGCGAGGTGGTTCTGAAGCTGGAAAACCTGCAACACACCTCGTCCTTCAAAGCTCGTGGCGCCTTCATGGCGATGCAGGCGATTGACGCAGGCGCGCGCCAGCGTGGCGTTATCACCATGTCGGCAGGCAATCATGCGCAGGCCGTCGCCTATCACGCGATGAACATGGGTATTCCGGCGGTCATCGTGATGCCGTCGCAGACCCCATTCGCCAAGGTTTCGCGCACCCGTGCCTATGGGGCCGAGGTGGTGCTGGAGGGCCGCAACCTGAACGAATGTGAGGGGCTTGTCGCCAGGCTTGTCGAGGAGCGCGGCCTGTCGCTGATCCACCCTTATGACAACGAGCTGGTGATGACCGGCCAGGGCACGGCCGGGCTGGAAATTCTCGCCGATTGCGATGATCTGGACGCGCTGGTTGTCCCTATCGGTGGCGGCGGGCTGATCGGCGGCATCGCCACCATCGCCCGGGATATGCGACCGAACATGAAAATCTACGGCGTGCAGACCGAACTCTATCCGGCGATGAAGCTCGCAGTTGCTGGCGAGGAGATCACCTGCGGCGGCGAAACCCTTGCCGAGGGCATTGCAGTGAAGAAACCGGGCGGGGTCACAAGGCCGGTCGTCGCCAGCCTCGTCGACGACATCCTGCTGGTCAACGAGCAATCGCTGGAATGGGCGGTTGGCAGCCTGATCGAACAGCAGCGCGTCGTCGCCGAGGGTGCTGGTGCCGCCGGCATTGCCGCCCTTCACCAGCATGCAGGCCTGTTCGCCGGCAAGAAGGTCGGCGTCGTCATCTGCGGCGGCAATATCGACCCGCGCCTTCTGGCCTCGATCCTGAACCGCAACATGGCAAGCGACGGACGGCTGGCGCGTCTTCGTATCGATATTTCCGACGAGCCCGGCATGCTGGCCGCGATCACCGCCTCGATCAGCCGCTGCGGCGGCAACATCGTCGAGATCTATCACCAGCGCCTGTTCTATGACGTGCCGGCGAAGCTTGCGAAGATTGATGCGGTGATCGAGACCCGCGGGCCTGAGCATGTCGACGAGATCATCGCCGACCTTCGCGGCTCGAATTTTCTGGTCCGGCAGCTTGAAGACAGTTCCGTCGGGTAACATCTGAAGAACAGGTGGCAGGGTGCGGCAACTGTTGCCTTGCCTCCGGACGAATTACAGGACAGCCTGTCATCATGGATCAGGATAAGCGTTTATTGCATTTGCCGCCGCTTCAGATGCGGCTCAGCATGCGGTCCGACTGCCCCTATATCAGCGGACGGACAGAGCAACGTGTGGCAGTCGATATTTCGGAGAACCCGGCGCTTCATGACGAGTTGGCGCGCGCCGGCTTCCGGCGTGTCGAGAACTGGGCCTACAAGCCTGTCTGCCCGCAATGCAAGGCCTGCCTTCCCTGGCGGGTGGATGTATCCGCCTTCACGCCAAGCCGCAATCTTGCGCGGATCAGTCGTGCCAACAGCGACCTGTCCCGCAGCGTCGGCCGCATCCGTCCGACGAACGAGCAGTACAACCTGTTCTTGTCCTACATCAATGGGCGCCATGGCGATGGCCAGATGGCGAATATGGGCCGCGACGATTTCATATCGATGGTCGAGAACAGTCCGATCGAATCCTTCGTGATGAATTATCGGGACGGCGACGGCCGGCTTGTCGGCTGCGTGCTGACCGATGTTCAGGATGATGGGCTGAGCGCTGTCTATTCCTTCTTCGATCCGGCGGAATCGGCCCGCTCGCTTGGCACCTACATGATACTCGATCTGCTGGCCTATACGGCCGAGCGCGGTCTTCCCTGGCTCTATCTCGGCTATTTCGTCGCGGGAAGCCAGAAGATGATGTACAAGTCGCGCTTCCAGCCGGCAGAGGTCTATGTCGACGGGGCCTGGCGCACCTACACCGACAGCAAGCAGCAGACGTCTGAACCCGTCAGGTAAAGCGTGCCGGACGCGGGAAGCCAGTGGGCGGCATCTTGCCAGCGCCGGCGCGTTTGCCAAGCCAGTCGGACATATCAGGCTCGGTTCGGGTGCGCCCGCCGCCGGCTTTCCATGACAGGCCTGTCTGGGACGAAAAGACCGTCAAATCGGCAAGGCCGCCATCCTTGAACCGCTGCAGGATCACCCCCTTGCCGCGGGTCATCTCCGGCACCTCGTCGATCGGGAACACAAGCAGCTTCCGGTTCATGCCGACGGTGGCGACCATGTCGCCTTCGGCAATGCAGCAGGCGACCGCCCTCGCCGTACCGGATATGTTCAGAACCTGCTTGCCGGAACGGGTCTGCGCCAGCGCCGCCTCGGTCGGCACGAGAAGCCCGTGGCCGGTGCTTGCCGCAACCAGCATCCGCTGACCTTCGGCCTTCATCAGCCTGACGATATCGACATCTGCCGGCAGGTCGACCATCAGGCTGACCGGCTCGCCAAATCCGCGGCCGCGCGGCAGCTTGTCTCCGGCCAGCGTGTAGAAGCGGCCATTCTCGGCAAACAGCAGAATCTTGTCCGTGGTCTCGGCATGCAGAATGAAGGCCGGCCCGTCGCCTTCCTTGAACTTGTATTCGGCCTCGGGATCGAGATGCCCCTTCATCGCCCTGATCCATCCCTTTTCGGAGCAGATGATGGTGATGGGCTCGCGCTCGACAAGGATTTCGGCGGCGTCTATATCAATATCCGGGGCCTCGGCACAATCGGTGCGGCGGCTGTCGGTCTTGGCGAACATCGCCTTCATGTCACGAATTTCACTGGTGATTCGCTGCCATTGCCGCGCCTCGTCGCCGACAAGGTCTGTCAGTTCCCGCTGTTCGGCAAGAAGCTGCTCGCGTTCGGTCTTCAGCGCCATTTCTTCAAGCCGGCGCAGCGCGCGAAGCCGCATATCGAGGATGGCGTTGGCCTGTGTTTCCGTCAGTTCGAACCTCTCCATCAGGCGGGCGCGCGGACTTTCGGCCTCGCGGATGATGGCAATCACTTCGTCGAGATTGAGATAGACGACGAGATAGCCTTCCAGAACCTCAAGCCGTGACGCGATCTTGCCAAGCCGGAAGTTCGAACGCCTGACAAGCACCTCGCGGCGATGCGCCAGCCAGGCATTGAGCGCCTCGCGAAGGGACATCACGCCGGGCCGCCCCTCGGCATCCAGCACATTCAGGTTCAAGGGCACGCGGGTTTCGAGATCGGTCAGCTTGAACAGGCTTTCCATGACCACTTCGGGTTCCAGCCTGCGGCTTTTCGGCTCGAGGACGATCCGGAGGTCTTCGGCCGACTCATCACGAATATCCACAAGGAACGGCAGTTTCTTGGCCTGCAGCATGTCGGCCATGCGTTCAATCAGGCGGGATTTCTGCACCTGATAGGGAATTTCGGTGACGGCGATCTGCCAGGCCCCGCCCTTTTCCTTCTCCACCGCCCACCGCGCGCGCACCCGGAACCCGCCACGGCCGGTATCATAGGCCTCGCGGATGCTGTCGGCCGGTTCGACAAGGATACCGCCGGTCGGGAAATCGGGCCCGCGCACATAGCCAAGCAGGGTATCGACCGAGGCGTTCGGATGCTTGATCAGATGCAGCGCGGCGTCAGCAAGCTCGGTGACGTTATGCGGCGGGATCGAGGTGGCCATGCCGACCGCGATTCCCTGCGCGCCATTGGCAAGAAGGTTCGGGATGCCGGCGGGAAGAAGGCACGGCTCTTCGGATTCCCCGTCATAGGTCGGACGGAAATCTACCGTTTCCTCGTCGATGCCGTCGAGAAGTAGCTGCGCCACCTCGGTCATGCGGGCCTCGGTATAGCGCATGGCAGCGGCGTTATCGCCGTCGATATTGCCGAAATTGCCCTGACCATCGACAAGCCGGTAACGCATGGCGAATTCCTGCGCCAGCCGGACCATCGCGTCATAGATGGCGGCGTCACCATGCGGGTGGAACTTACCCATGACATCGCCGACAACACGAGCCGATTTTTTGAATCCCTGCCCGGGATCAAGGCGAAGCTGGCGCATGGCGAACAACAGGCGGCGATGGACAGGCTTCAGCCCGTCACGCACGTCGGGAAGCGAGCGCGAGGTGATCGTCGACAGCGCATAGGCGAGATAACGTTCGCTCAGCGCGGTCGAAAAGGCGGTATCGATAATCCGGTCATCCGTGCCGGCCATCACCTCATCACTCATCGAAAGACACCTTTTTTCCTGTCAGACTGTGATGCGGTGGCGGGCCACCGGCATCGGAAATGAAACGATCATGGCTGCCCGAAGGCACATGAAAGATGTTGAGGTCGTTATACCGCCAAACCGCCGTACAGACCAGCCACCATGTCGGACAGACGGCGTCTTTGCGGCGGCAAATCGACATGATGCGCGGCAAAGACACGGCGCTCGAGAAAATGCCCGGTCAGGGCCAGCCCAGCCTCGAAATCATGCCGGTTGCAGGCCACCCCGCCAAGGAAGCGCGGGAGCGCCAGCATCCGTGCCGAGAAGTCTCCGGCCGCGCCTTCGGCAACAGCGCGCCCCGATTTCGGACTGACATGCGCCAGCCGGTCCATCTCGCCCGTCACAGCACAGCTGTCAAGATCGAGCCGGAACCCTGCCGCTTGGAGAAGGCCGAGCTCCCACCGCACATAGCCTTCCAGCCAGCGGTGTTCCTCATCCTCGATGGCCATCATGTCGAACAGCGCCTGTGTCGCCGCATACAGGCCCGGCTGTGCCTCGCGTTCGGGAAGCGCGCCATCCAGAAGTGCGCAGGACGAGGCAAGCCCGGCAAGGCGAAGCCTGTCATCCAGAAACTGCGCCGGCACCGCCTGCGCCAGCTCCAGCGTCATCTGGCCAAGCTGTTCGGGAAGGCGCGCCCGCCAGGCGGCCTGCACCCGGTTGCCGGGCTGCAGGGTGCCGCGAAGGCGCGATGAATTGCCGCCGCGGACAAGCCCGGCATGGCGCCCCTGCCGGGGGGTCAGAAGAGTGACGACGGCGCTGGATTCCCCGTGCGGGCGGACCGACAGGATCAGCGCTTCCTCGTTCCACTCAGGCATCGTAATCGAGATCCCAGACGGAATAGCGCGATGCGTCATCCATCCAGTCCTTGCGGTATTTCACATGGCTCAACACATGGATTCGCCGGTCGAGCGCCTCTTCAAGCTCGATGCGGGCTGCCATGCCTATGCGCTTGATGGTCGATCCGCGCTTGCCGAGTATGATGCCGCGGTGCCCCTCGCGCGCGACATAGATCGACAGATGGACAGTGGCGCTCCCGTCATCCTGCTCTTCCCATTTCTCGGTCTCGACAGTGAGTTGGTAGGGCAGTTCCTGATGCAGATTGAGAAACAGCTTTTCCCGCATGATCTCTGCCGCGAGAAGGCGAAGCGGCATGTCGGACAGATCATCCGGATCGAACAGATAGGGACTTTGCGGCATCTTCCCGGCAAGCCAGCCTTTCAGGTCGTCGACGCCGTTTCCGGTCTCGGCCGACACCATGAAGATACGCTCGAACTCCATCTGTTTCGACATTGCATCGGCGCGTTCGAGAAGCCGTTCCTGCGGGGCAAGATCGATCTTGTTCAGCACCAGCGAGGCGCGGCGGCCGGATTCGGCAAGCTGTTCGACGATGGCTGCTGTATCGGCATCGATCTCGCGGCGCGCGCAATCGTGAAGCAACAGCAGAACATCGCCATCCTCGGCCCCTTTCCAGGCGGCCTGCACCATGGCGCGGTCGAGCCGGCGCTTTGGCTGGAAGATGCCGGGGGTGTCGATGAAGATGATCTGCGACCCGCCCGCCATGGCGATGCCCCTGATCCGGCTTCGCGTTGTCTGCACCTTTGGCGTGACAATCGATACCTTGCTGCCGACCATGGCATTCATCAATGTCGACTTGCCGGCATTCGGCGCGCCGATCAGGGCCGCAAAGCCAGCACGGGTCTGCTCAGCCATCGGCACCTCCCTTGCCTTCGATCCGCGCCAGCAGGCGGGATGCAGCCAGTTGCTCGGCCTCTTTGCGCGCGCCGGCGGTGGCGGTTTCCCCGCCATGGCCTTCCAGCCTGACTTCATAGGTCATCATCGGTGCGTGGTCCGGCCCGTCGCGCGCCAACAGACTGTAGGCCGGCAGCGCCAACCCCTTGCCCATCGCATATTCCTGAAGCCGCGACTTGGCGTCCTTCTCGCCCTGCGCCGGCACTGCCGCATCAAGAGGCCATCTTGCCAGTACGAAATTCCGCGCCGGCTCCAGCCCGCCATCAAGATAGATCGCGGCAACAAGGCTTTCGACGACGTCAGACAGGACGGAGTCGTTGGCCGCGACATCCATCCCCGATTGCGCGGCGATGACGGAGGCGAGGTCAAGATCGCGCGCCACCGCCGCCAGCGTCGACTGGCGTGCCGCCGCGTGGAATCGCAAGGATAGCTGGCCCTCGTCATCTTGCGGGCAATGGGCGTGGAAGTAGGTCGCCAGCACAAGACCGAGAACCCGGTCGCCAAGAAATTCGAGCCGTTCATAGCTTTGCAGCGGCCCACCGGCGCTGGAATGTGTCAGGGCCTCGGCGAGAAGTTCACGGTCACTGAAGTGATGACCTGTCTTGTCCTCGAGACCGGCGAGACCATCATGCGGCCCGGTCCCGGTCAAGTAATGCCGCCCCCGATTCGCGAATAGCGGATGGCGAACGGCCATTTCCAGATTTCCCACAGCCGCGCGGTGCCGTTATGGCTGAAGAACAGAAACTGCGCCTTGCCGATGAAATTCTCGAACGGGACAAGACCGACGGACGAGGTGCGGCTGTCATTCGAATTGTCACGGTTGTCGCCCATCATGAAGTAGTGCCCGTCAGGCACGGTGAAGGTACGGGTGTTGTCGAGAACGCCGCTGTCGGTCATCTCGCGGATGCGATGCGTCGATCCTTCCGGGAAGGTCTCGATGTAATCGTCGTATTTCATCACGCTGAACCCGTCGGTGGCGGTCCCGATATCGTCATGCTGGCGAATGACCGGCACATCGTTGATATGGAGGATTCCGCGCTTCACCGCGATTTCATCGCCCGGCAGGCCGACGATGCGCTTGATAAAGGCCACGGATTCATTCCGTGGCTGCTTGAACACTACGACATCGCCGCGTTCCGGATCGCTTGACAGGACGCGCCCGCTGATCGGGATGGCGGCGAACGGAAAGGAATAGCGCGAATACCCATAGGAGAATTTCGAGACGAACAGGTAGTCGCCGACCTTCAGGGTCGGAATCATCGAGCCAGAGGGGATGTTGAAGGGTTCGAACAGCAGGGACCGGAACATCAAAGCCAGCGCACCGGCGATGATAATGGTGCGGAATGGCTCGAAACTCTTCTGTTTACTCTTGCTGCTCATGCGCGCCGCCCACCTCTGTTACCTGGTGATTCTTACCGATGCGAACCGAGATCACCACATAGGCAAGCGCGTAGGGCGGTTCATCACTCAGCGAAATATCAACAACGGCGTTATACCCATCAGGCGTCAGCCTCTCAAGCGCCGTTTTGCACTGGCCGCTCAGCCGCATGTGCGGCGCCCCTGATTTGTCGTTGACGACTTCGGCCTCGCGCCATCCAAGACCGACGACGCCAGACCCGCTCAGCGCCTTGTAAACAGCCTCCTTGGCGGCAAATCTTTTGGCAAGATAAAGGGTGGAAGAGGCACGTGACGCCGCCTCGGCGCGTTCGGCATCGGTGAAAATCCGGTCGAGGAATCGGTCGCCAAACCGCTCGATCGAGCGCCGGATCCGCCGCTCATCGACAATATCTGTACCGATACCGAGGATCACGAGGCACGTGCGGCCAGCATATGCCGGCGCATCTCGCCGATCGCAGGCTCTATCCCCCGGAACATCGCCTCGCCCATCAGGAAATGGCCGATATTCAACTCATGCATCTGCGGGATGGCGGCAATCGGGCCAACCGTATCGAAATCCAGCCCGTGGCCTGCGTGACATTCAAGGCCGAGCGAGTCAGCAAGTGCCGCCGCCTGCCGGATCCGCACCAACTCGTCGGCACGGCCTGCCGCATCATGGCAGTAGCGTCCGGTATGAAGCTCGACGATATCAGCGCCCATGGCCGCCGCCGCGCGGATTTCCACCTCGCTGGCCTCGATGAACAGCGACAGCCTGATGCCAGCGTCAAGGATGCGCGCAAACAGAGGGGCAAGCTGGGCCTCGCGACCGGCAACGGCAAGCCCGCCTTCCGTGGTCACTTCTTCGCGGCGTTCTGGCACGATGCAGGCGGCGTTCGGCTTCACGTCAAGCGCGATGTCGATCATCTCGCTTGTGGCCGCCATCTCGAAATTCAGCGGCAGGCTGATCGCCTGCTTTATGGCGAACATATCGGCGTCACGGATATGCCGGCGATCCTCGCGCAGATGGGCGGTGATGCCGTCTGCACCGGCCGCCTCAGCGGCCAGCGCGGCGCGCACAGGGTCGGGATGCGGCCCGCCGCGCGCGTTCCGGACCGTCGCCACATGATCGATATTGACGCCAAGCCGAAGCGGATTGTCGCTCATAACCCTGCCTCCTTGTCGGCTGGTGACGGTGGGGTGCGCGGCAAATCGACCAGATTGTCGTTTTCTGGCCGCGACGCCGCGCGACGTGCGCGCGCCGCCTCAAGCCGCTTTGCCCGATGCACCCGCCAACCGGCCACGGCCCAGTAGGTGAACCCGAACCCGGCGAACCAGGCAATCGTTCCCATGATCAGCGCCCCGATGAGGATGGGAAGGAACAGCGCTCCGATCAGCAACGCCGGATCGGCAATGAACAGCGACATGAATTCCGTCATGGTGCCACCAAGCGATTTCACCTCGCCGCCGAATTCAAGGACGATAAAGGCGCCAAGCCGGTAATCCAGATAGAAAAACAGCGGGAACGTCCAGGGATTGCCGACAAAGGTGCCGAACAGGCAGGCCAGCAGATTGCCTCGGCACAGATAGGCCATGAACAACCCGACAAGGAGATGAAGCCCGATAAACGGGGTGAAGGAGACGGCTATTCCCCAGGCGGCGCCGACCGCGATCGACAGGGTCGATCCCGGCATCCTCTTCACCCTCTGAATCAGATAGGAAATCAGCCGTCCGAAGCCACGCGCCGGCCAGACGATGCTGAGGACACGATCGACCATCGACAATTGTTTGCGGCGTTTGAACATACTGGCTTTCCGGGCGCGGTTACGGGCTGACCATCAGGGGCGAATGCAGGACGGATGTGTTATTCCGCATCCCCGCGTTCGACGCTCTCTACATACTTATTCGCCTGAAGAACCGCAATGATTGCACGCATATGTTCGACATCCTTAACTTCCAAATCCAACTCAAATCGGAAAAAATCAGGGGTGCGGTCAGTCAGATGGATGTTCGAGATGTTGCCGCCCTGCTGGCTGATCACCGTGGCGAGCGAGGCCAGCGACCCGGGCTCGTTCGACAGTACGGTATTCAGACGGCCATTCACCGTGCGAAGTGAATCCTGTTCCCAGGACACATCGAACCACAGTTCGGGCGCGTCGGAAAATTTGCTCAGCGTCGTGCAGCCGACCTTGTGCACGGTGATGCCCTTGCCGGTGGTGAAAATGCCAACAATCGCCTCGCCAGGCAGCGGATGACAGCAACGCGCTATGGTCACCGCCGTACCGGTATTGGTTCCCTTGATCTTCAGCTTGGACTGGCTGCTCTGTCCAAGGGTCCGGTTACGGGTGTCACGGTCGTCGATGACGATATCGGGATGCAGCTTTTCCAGAACACGAAGCGGTGACAGCCGGTCCTCGCCAACAAGCGCGAACACCTCCTCGGCACGGGACACACCAAATGCCGATACCGACCTCTCAAGGGCCCGCGTGCGGAACGGACGGTCATGCTCGCGAAAGGTCTTTTCGATCAGGGCCTTGCCGATTCGGCTGAACTCGGTGACCCGTTGCGCGCGGGTGAAACGGCGGATGGCCGACTTCGCGCGCCCGGTTTTGACAAAGCTCTCCCATTCGGCGCGTGGCTTGGCGTCCGCCTGCGTCAGAATTTCGATCTGGTCACCATTTTGCAACTCTGTCGCCAGTTGCCTTGTCTTGCCATTGATCCGAACACCAGTGCATGTTTCGCCGATCTGGGTGTGAACGGCATAGGCGAAATCGACCGCCGTCGCGCCGCGCGGCATCGCAATCAGGTCACCCCGCGGGGTAAAGCAGAACACCTGGTCGTGATACAGGTCCATCTTTGTGTGTTCGAAGAATTCCTCTGCACCGGCCTCCTCATCCAGAAGACCCACAAGCTCCTGAATCCACTTGTATTTCGGTGGGTTGTAATCGCTGTTCGCACGCTTGTAATGCCAATGGGCGGCGACGCCATGCTCGGCAACATGATGCATTTCGGGTGTTCTGATCTGAACCTCGATCCGGTGGTTCTGTGGGCCCAGGATTCCGGTGTGAAGAGACTGGTATCCATTTCGCTTCGGCGTCGAGACATAGTCCTTGAACCGTCCCATCACCGTTGGATATTGCTGATGAAGCTGGCCAAGCGCGCGATAGCAATCATCAAGCGTGGGCACCAGAATCCGGAAGGCGACAATGTCTGCAAGCTGCTCCATCGTCACCGCCTTGGTCTGCATTTTGCGCCAGATCGAATAGGGCGATTTCATCCGCCCGGTGACGCTGCATTCAATGCCGACACGCTCAATCGTCGATTGCAATTCGACGCTAATGGTCGGGATGGTGATCTTGGCTTCCGATGTCAGATATTCCAGACGCATGATAATGCTCTGACGCATTTCGCCATTTAGGACTTCAAAGGCGCTTTCCTCAAGCTCGCCCTGAATTTGCGTCAGCCCGATGCGCTCGGCAAGGGGCGCATAGATATCCATGGTCTCGCGGGCGATCCGCATGCGCTTTTCCGGCTTCGGAATGAAGGACAGGGTGCGCATGTTGTGCGTGCGGTCGGCAAGTTTCACAAGAAGCACCCGCACATCCTCGCTCATCGCCATCAGAAGCTTGCGGAAATTTTCGGCCTGCGCACTGCTGGGAAGCGACTTGATGGCAAGCCGGCTGAGCTTGGTGACCCCGTCCACCAACTGCGCGACATCCCCGCCAAATTCGGAATCAAGAGCTCCGAGGGTCACATCGCAATCCTCGACCGTGTCGTGGAGCAGCGCGGTGATAATGGTATCCTCGTCAAGGCGCATATCGGCAAGGATGTTGGCCACGGCGACCGGATGGGTAAAATAGGGCTCGCCGGAAGCGCGGCTCTGCCCGTGATGGGCGCGTTTGCCAAATTCAAAGGCGCGGGTCAGCCGCCGCGAGTCCACGGCGCTGTGATAGACGCGCATCTTTTCAATGATGGGATCAGCCGTTCCGATCATGCCACTCTAGCCGACAGGGCGCCCGCAAGCCGCCCGAATCAACGGTGCAGAAGCGAGGTGTAGGCTTAATCTTCGCCGGTCATCTGCGACAGGTCAACATCCTCAAAGCCGGGCTCGGCCTCGGCCTCCGCAGCGCTGCTGATATGCATGCCGGCTCCCTCGCCCTCGGCCTCGCTGTAATCGCCGATCATCTCGGACAGATCCACGTCGACCACCGACTGTTCTTCGGCCGGAAGCTCCTGCTCTTCCTGCGCGGTCAGGCGCTGCAGCTTCTTGACGATGGCGTCATCCAGATTTCCGATATCAACTGTCTCGGCGGCAATCTCGCGAAGGGCGATCACCGGGTTCTTGTCATTGTCGCGGTCCAGCGTCGGAAGGTCGCCCTTCATGATGCCGCGTGCGCGCTGCGAGGCTGTCAGTACAAGATCAAAACGGTTCGGGATTTTCTCGATGCAGTCTTCAACGGTTACACGTGCCATTTGTGGTCTCCAGACGACGCAGCTGCGGCATAGCGGGCGAGACGGGCCTTGCCGGCCGCATCGCCATGTCGCTTGTTTTCGAAAACTGACTGGGTTTTATCGCAATTCATCGCGCTTCGCAAGCCGAACCGGCACCCGGCACCACCTGCCGGCACAGGCCCCTACCCGGCGCGCCTGATCTGCTGCCCGGCGGGCAGCGCGGCAATAAGATCATCAATCGCCGCCCCTGTCGCCGGATGCCGGTAATCCGGCGCCACATCACGCAGCGGCAACAGAACAAAGGCACGTTCATGAAGCCGTGGATGCGGGATGGTCATCCCGTCTTCCTCGATCAGCAGCGCGCCATAATCCAGAAGATCGAGATCAAGAACCCGCGCCGCATTGCGAACCGTCCGCACCCGGCCGAACCCGGCTTCAACCCGATGCAGGGCGGCCAGTGCATCACTTGCCGCAAGCACCGTCCGCGCCCGTATGACGGCATTGTTGAACCAGGGCTGATCGGAAACAGGCACCGGCGCAGTCTCATACCATGGCGAGACCGCGGCCACATCGATGCCATGCGCGGCCAGCCTGGCAATCGCCGCCTCGCATCCCGCACGCGGTGTGTCAAAACCATCCGGCGCCAGATTTGCCCCGATACCGATCAATAAGGTCTGCCCGTTCATGCTCCGTCTCTTTCCAACCTGCGGGCAGATGCCAGCCTTTGCTCCAGTTTCCAATGCGGTTTGCAATATGCGGAATCAGGCTTACAAATTTATCATGAATTAGGTGTCAGTTTACAAAACGTAAAATTCAGTCTACACCGTAAGCGAGGGCGTGCATTCAACGATGTTGTACCTAAAACCATCTAGACAGGTTGTTTGACCGTTTTGGCGCTCTGTAGTGGTGGCAGCTGACCGCCCTGTTTGGTTTAAGATATTTTAAGATGCGCCATCAGCGCGTCCTTCAACCCTATTTCAAAGTATTAGGATACATATAACATGACTGATTCTTCCCGCGCCGAAAAAACGGTGCTTTTCATTGATGGATCCAATTTTTACGCCGCCGCGCGCTCGCTTGGCATGGATATCGACTATGCGCGCATGCGTGCCTATTTCGCCAGGGATGCGCATCTGATTCGCGCCTACTACTATACCGCCCTTCCGGAAGATCAGGAATATTCACCGCTTCGTCCCCTGATCGACTGGCTGGACTATAACGGCTATGCCGTGGTCAGCAAGCTGACCCGCGAATTCACCGACCCCGACACCGGCAAACGCAGGATCAAGGGCAATATGGATATGGAAATCGCGCTGGACATGCTGAAGCTGGCACCGCAGATCGAACATGCGATCCTGTTCTCCGGTGACGGCGATTTCTGCCGGCTGCTGGAAGATGTGCAAGGCATGGGCGTGCGGGTGACGGTGGTTTCGACGACAAAGACGTCACCGCCAATGGTCGCCGACGCGTTGCGCCGCATGGCGGATGAATTCGTGGAAATGGAAACCATCCGCGAGATGATCACCCGCCCGCCGCGTGCCAATGTCGAGGATATGCCGGCCGCAAACGGGTAGTCGGCCTTGCCACCGCTTCGACAGCCGTCCCGAGACTGCAGGCGGTGCCCGCGCCTCGTCGCGCTTCGCAGATCATGCCGGATCGCCGAACCGGACTGGCACAACGCCCCCGTTCCGGGATTTGGTCCTCTTGACGCCTCGCTTCTGATCATGGGGCTTGCCCCCGGACGGTGCGGTGCCAACAGGACCGGACGGCCCTTCACCGGCGATGCCGCGGGCGGATATCTGTTCCGGATGCTTGTCCGTTTCGATCTCGCGAGCGGCACCTACCGCGACGACGGTCTCGACGACATCCGCCTCCATGACACGCGGATCAGCAATGTGGTGCGGTGCCTGCCACCTGACAACAAGCCTGTGGCGGCGGAGATCAACGCCTGTCGTCCTTTCCTGGCGGCCGAGATCGAGGCCATGCCGGCGCTTGGCACGATCCTGACACTTGGCCGGGTGGCGCATGATTCGACCTGCCGCGCCCTTGGTCTTCCTCCGGCGGACCTGCCATTCGGACATGGGGCCTGCTGGCAGGCAGATGTCGGCGGACGGCCCTTGCGCCTCGTCAGCTCCTATCATTGCTCGCGCTACAACACCCAGACCGGCCGCCTGACCGATGCGATGTTTGCCGATATTTTCCGGATCATAGCGGACGGCTGAGCGGTGCCGGTCGCAGGCTAACCCTTGCTGCGAAGAAGTCGTGCCTTGTCGCGGCTCCAGTCACGGTCCTTTGCCGCCTGCCGTTTGTCCTGCTTCTTGCGGCCCTTTGCCAGACCAAGCTGAAGCTTGGCGACGCCCTTGCTGTTGAAATACAGCGCCAGCGGCACAAGCGTCATGCCCTCGCGGCGGACAAGCCCGAGAAGCTTGTTCCGCTCGCGGAGCTTGACCAGAAGTTCACGCGGGCGCTTGGGTTCGTGATTGTCGCGAGCAGGCTCATAGACCGGGATGTTGGCGTTGAACAGCACCAGACGGCCATTATCCTCGCCGGCATAGCTTTCGGCGATGCTGGCGCGGCCGGTGCGAAGCGATTTCACTTCGCTGCCGCGCAGGATCAACCCGGCCTCGAGCGTGTCCTCGATCTCGTATTCATGCCTTGCGCGGCGGTTTTCCGCCACCCGGCCGGTGGTTATATGTCCCTTGGACATGGGTCGGTCCCTGCCTGTAAGGCGCGTTCATCCGGTGGCTTTCCCCGGCCGGCCATATCGCCGCCCGGCCAGCCGGGAGCCTAGTTCATCAGACCGGCACCGCGAAGCGCCGCTTCAACGCGGGCCTTGCTGGAATCGGCGATTTCGCACAGCGGCAGCCGGGTCTCGGAACTGCAGATCCCCAGAAGCTCGGCGGCGTATTTCACCGGCCCGGGGCTGGCCTCGCAGAACATCGCGTCGTGAACTTCAATCATTCGGCGGTTGATGTCCTGCGCGGTCGCGACATCACCTGCCTGCCAGGCATTGTGCATGTCGGCCATCTGCCGCGGGGCAATGTTGGATGTGACTGAAATGGCACCATGGCCGCCGCCTGCCAGATAGGGAAGCGTCGTCGCATCCTCGCCGGACAGCTGGGCAAAGCCACTGCCGATGGCATTGGTGATGCGCGGCGGGCGGCCGACATCCGTGGTTGCGTCCTTGATGCCGGCAATGTTCGAGAAGTCCCGGGCCATGCGGGCCAGATTGTCATCGGACACGCGCACGATGGACCGGCCCGGAATGTCGTAGACAATCACCGCCACATCGACCGCCTCGGCGACCGCGGTGAAATGACGATACAGGCCATCCTGTGTGGGCTTGTTGTAATAGGGGCTGACAATCAGCACGCCATCCGCACCGGCGGCCGCGGCATGTTTGGCAAGACGCACCGCCTCGGCCGTGCTGTTGGAGCCCGCCCCGGCGATCACCGGCACGCGGCCCGCCGCCTGGTCGATGCACATCTCGACGACACGGTCATGCTCTTCATGCGACAGGGTCGGGGATTCACCGGTGGTGCCGACAGGCACCAGCCCATGCGTGCCGTTATCGATCTGGAAATCGACAAGGTTCCGGAACGCGGCCTCGTCGACCCGGCCGTTTGTGAACGGCGTGATCAGCGCGGTATATGACCCGTTGAAGGGCGATCGTGCGGCGTCTTGGGACATGGGACTTCCTGGTTTCTGGCCCCTGCCGAGGCCGTTTCAATGCGATAGCGCCTCAAAATAGGCGCGCCACCGCATGATGACAAGCCTGCAATGGGGCGTCCATCACAGCTTCTGATTCCGGTGATCGCCGGCCATTGCCTTCGCGCCACCGGCGTCTTGCCGCCAGGGGGATGGCTGAGTTACCGTTGAACGCCTTGTCCCCCACAATCCAGCAAACCACCTAGCACGGACCCGCCCAATGAACCAGCACAGCCCCACGCCCGCCGTCAGCCTTGATGACATCAGGGCCGCCGCTGACCGCATCGCCGCGCACAGCATTCGCACGCCGCTGCTGGAATCACCGCGGGTGAATGGCTGGCTTGGCTTCCGGCTTCTGGTGAAATGTGAAAACCTGCAACACACCGGATCCTTCAAGCTTCGCGGCGCCACCAACGCGGTAATGAGCCTTCCTGACAGCGTCACCGATGTTGTCGCCTATTCCAGCGGCAACCATGCCCAGGCCGTCGCCAGAGCCGCCAGCCGCCGCGGCATGCGGGCCGTGATCGTCATGCCGGAAGATGCGCCGGCGCTGAAAATCGAAGGCACGCGCGCCTATGGTGCCGAAATTGTCACCTACGACCGCTACACTGAAAGCCGCGAAGAGATCGGGGGCAACATCGCCGCCGAGCGCAATGCCGAGCTGATCCGTCCGTTCGAAGATGTGCGCGTGATCGCCGGACAGGGCACCATAGGGCTGGAGATCGCCGCGCAATGCGCTGAACTTGGCGTAGCACCGCAGCATGTGATAAGCTGCTGCGGCGGTGGCGGGCTGATTGCCGGGGTCAGCCTTGCGGTGACATCGCGCATGCCGGCGACAAAAGTCTGGGCCGCCGAGCCGGAAGGGTTCGATGACACGATCCGGTCACTGGAAAGCGGGAAGATCGTCTCGGTCGATCCGGCCAGCAGGTCGATCTGCGACGCGGTGGTGACGCCAAGCCCGGGTGAAACCACATTCGCCATCAACCGTACCACCCTCGCCGGCGGCTTTGCTGTCAGTGACGAGCTGGTGCTGCAGGTCATGGCGACCGCCTTCAAGCACCTTAAACTTGTGATCGAACCCGGCGGCGCGGTCGCGCTGGCGGCGGCACTTGACGGGCGGCTGCCGTCAGGAACGGATTGCGCTGTCGCCGTGGCATCAGGCGGCAATGTCGATCCCCAGATGTTCGCGCGCGCACTGGTGGCGGGGCCGCTGTTTTAGCCGCGCCCCCGCGCATCATTGCATCAGAAATCGGTCGGCGCGCCGCCCTCTTCCTTGCGACGTTCGACAAAGGCGCAGAGCGCTTCATCTATGGCCGGGTCAATCAGCGGCCTTTCATATTCCGCCAGAATCTGCTTCCAGGCGGCGTTGGCGCGCTGATGCGTCCAGATTGCCCCGGCCTCTTCCCATGCTTCGTAATTGCGCCAGTCTGACATGAGCGGCGCATAGAACGCGTCGCGATACCGGGACTGGGTGTGGTCAGCGCCGAAGAAATGCCCGAACGGGCCGACCGCGTCGATCGCCTCGACGGCAAGGTCGTCCGCGCTCATCGGCACCGGCCTGTTGGTGTAGAGAATCTGCTGCAGCATCTCGCAATCCATGACGAATTTCTCAAAGCTGGCTGACAACCCCCCTTCCATCCAGCCGGCGGCATGGTAGATCATGTTGGCATGGCCGGAACAGCTTCCCTGAAGCGAGAAGGCCGATTCCCAGACAGCCTGGGCGTCGGGCGCGTTGCAGGCATTGGCGTTGGACGCGCGCCATGGCAGGCCATAGCGCCGCGCCATCTGGCCCGAAATCTGCATCGCGCGCACGTATTCGGGCGTGCCGAAAGCCGGCGCGCCGGTCTTCATATCGACATTACTGGTGAAAGCGCCATATACGCAGGGCGCGCCTTCGCGAACCTGCTGCAGCAGCGCGACAGCGGCAAGCCCCTCGGCATTCTGCTGGGTGACCGCGCCGGCAATGGTCACCGGCGCCATCGCCCCGGCAAGTGTGAAGGGCGAGATGAACACCACCTGGCCACGTCGCGCGGCGCGCATCGCCCCGTCCAGCATCGGCCAGTCATGTTTCAGCGGGGACGAGGAATTGATGTTGGTGAACATATGCGGACGGGATTCAAACTCTTCGGCACTCATCCCGCCGGCGATGCGGACCATCTCCATCACATCTTCGATTCGCTCCGGCCCCAGCGAATAGGCATGGATCACCTTGTCGGTCAGCGTCAGCATGTCGTAATGCGCGTCGAGATGCCGGATCGAGGCGTGAATGTCGATCGGCTCCACCGGATAACCGCAATTGAAATGTATGCAGTTATAGGATTGCGACAGCCGCAGCAGATCCTGAAAATCGGCGCGGTTGCCGACCCGCCTGCCCCGCTCGAGATCCATCACATTCGGGGCCGAGGCGACCTGCCCGAAATTGAAATGCCGACCGCCAACGGTGATTTCCCGCTCGGCATTGCGCGGGGTGATGGTGAACTGCGCCGGCGCCTTCGCCACCATTTCGGTGACAAAGCCCCGGTCCATGTGAACCCGCTTTGTGTCGCGATCGACCTTGCAACCCGCGGCCGCAAGAACATCAAGCGCGTCATCATTCAGGAACAGGATGCCTATCTCCTCGAGAATCCGCATGCTGGCTTCATGAATCGCCTCAACGCCCTCGGCATCGATCGGCTGTGCAGGGTCATCGAGATAGGTGGCTGGCCCCCATTCCAGCTGGTTGGCAAGAAATGGCAGCTTCGGCTTCGCCGCGTCTCCGCCGCGCCGCCGCCGGCGGCCCTGTGTCGGGGCATCTGCAGTGATCTCGGACATCGGCACCTCTTCAGACCATCTGCGACGACGGTATCAGCCACATGCAGGGCAATCGTTCAAAAAATGACATCTCATGCCCAAATTCGGCCATCCGAGGACCCGGCACCTTTTATCTTGCCTGTATGCCAAGGGGTGCTAGACATTGCGACGGACGTTATCCCGTCGGGGGTGACAGGAAATCAGGGAGTGCCTCGGGTGGCCAACATCCAGTTTGTTCTAGGTGGGGCGCGGTCCGGCAAATCGGCACATGCCGAAGGTCTTGCCGAGGCCGCCGGCGACAGGCCGGTCTATATCGCCACCGCTGAAATCTTCGATTCCGAGATGGAATCGCGGATCGCCCTTCATCAGGAACGGCGCGGCCCGCACTGGCAGCTTGTCGAGGCCCCGATTGACCTGCCACAGGCCATAGGGGCCGCCGACAGCGCGGACAGCGTCATCCTGGTCGACTGTCTGAGTGTGTGGATCACCAATATCCTGGTCCATGAGATGGATACGGACGACGCCGGCGACAGGCTCGCCGCCGCCTTGTCATCCTGCAAGGGCACCGTCATCCTTGTCGCCAGCGAAACAGGACTTGGAATTGTGCCTGAAAACAGGCTCTCACGGCGCTTCCGTGATGCCAATGGGCGCCTCAATCAGGCTGTCGCGGCACTGGCGGACGAGGTATTTTTTGTCGCGGCAGGGATTGCCTTAAGACTTAAACCCCCGCAATAAACGATTAAGCTTTTCAATGTGTCAATCTGGACCAGCGCCGATGAACTCCTTTTCCTCCGTGTCCCATATCAGGGAATTATATGACCAGCTGCCAGCGGCCAATGACGGAATGCGCGGCGGCGCGGCGGCGCGGCAGGATCAACTCACCAAGCCGCCGGGCTCGCTCGGCCGGCTCGAGCAGCTGGCGCTGTGGATGGCAAGCTGGCAGGCAACGGTGAATCCGAAGATCGAGGCTGGAAAATGCCTTGTCTTTGCAGGCAACCATGGTGTCGTCAAACAGGGCATCAGCCCCTTCCCGCCGGAAGTCACGCAACAGATGGTCTGGAATTTTGAGGCTGGCGGCGCCGCCATCAACCAGCTGTGCGAAACCGCCGGTCTCGCACTGGAGGTCACCGCCCTCGACCTGAACCGTCCGACGATTGATTTCACCACCGCGCCGGCAATGGACCCTGACGAGGTTCTCCATGCCATGAACGCCGGTGCCACAGCCATCGGCGAGACATGTGACTACCTGATCCTCGGCGAAATGGGGATCGGCAACACGACGGCGGCGGCGGCGCTCTGCATGGCGCGCTTCGGCGGCAATGCCAGCGGCTGGGTCGGCCCGGGCACCGGACTTGACCAGGCCGGCGTGACGCACAAGGCGATGATCGTCCAGGCGGCGATCGACCGGCATGGCGAGTCGTTCGAAGATCCGGTCAGCCTGCTGGCCGCGCTTGGCGGCCGCGAACTGGCAGCCATCGCCGGCGCGGTCCTGGAAGCGCGCCTGCGCCGCATCCCGGTGATGCTGGATGGGTTCATTTCATCGGCCGCGGCGGCGGCGCTGACCGCCGGCAACAGGCTGGATGTGCTGGATCACTGCATGATTTCACACCTGTCACCCGAGCCGGGCCATATGCGGCTTGCCACAGCCCTTCGCAAGCAACCGCTTCTCGATCTTCGCATGCGGCTTGGCGAGGCAAGCGGGGCCGCAGTGGCGACGCTGCTGGTGCGGGCCGCACTGGCAATGCATAACGGCATGGCGACCTTCGACGAAGCCGGGGTCAGCAAGAGCGCATGACCGACGGGGATGGCACAGACAAACAGCCGCTTGCTGGTGACTGTGCGTCCGCCTTCCTTCTTCTCAGCCGGATACCAGTGACCTGGTACAGCTTTCCTGACGACCGGCCTCCCGACTTCATTTCCTCGCTCTGGGCCTTTCCGCTTGTCGGCCTTGTCATTGGGGGCAGCGGCGGCCTTGTGATGCTGGCAGGCCAGCTGCTGACCCTTCCGCCAGTCGTCGCAGCGGTCGGCGGCCTTGCCGCCATGGTGATGATGTCAGGCGCCATGCATGAGGACGGGCTGGCCGACATGGCGGACGGATTCGGCGGTGGGCGCGATACCGAATCCAAGATCCGGATCATGCATGACAGCCGGATCGGAAGTTACGGCGTGCTGGCGCTCATTCTCGCGGTCGCCATGCGGATCGGACTCTATATTTCCCTGCTCGCTGCCTTCAGCGGAATGACGCTCGTCATGTTCATGGCGGCGGTTCAGGCGACAGCCCGGTTTCAACCCGTGCTACAGCTGTCGGCCTTCCGCGTCAGCCCGCATGCCAGCCTGGCGCAACTGACCGGCCGCCCGGGCGCAACAAGACTGGCCGCATCCGCACTTCTGTGCCTGGTGCCCCTGGCCTGGCTTCTCGGCCCTGTCACGGCGGCCGTGATCGCGTTGCCCGGCCTTGCTGTCGGCATCTACCTCGGCAGGCTGGCGACACGGCATGTCGAGGGGCTCACCGGCGACGTGATGGGAGCGACGATCATTCTGGCCGAGATCATCATGCTGATCTGCTGGGCGGCGCTTGCCGGGACGCTGGCCGCATGACAGACCATCCCGCAACAAGGGACCTCTATTTCATACGGCATGCGCCGGTGCACAAGGCTGCCGGCCATGTGCCGCCATGCAACCCACCGATCCTGGAGGCGGATTACCACTTGCAACCGGTAACGGCGATGCTGCCGCGTGATGCAGCCTGGCTTGTCTCGCCGCTGCAGCGTGCCTGGCAGACGGCCGACCTTCTCGCGCCTGCGCTGGCTCCTGCATCTCGCGCCGAACTGCCGGAGCTGTCCGAGATGGAATTCGGTGACTGGGCGGGGCGACCTGTTGCCGAGGTCTGGGACGAAATCAGCACCAGACCGCTTCACAACTGGTCCTTTCTGACAGCCGACACACTGCCCCCCGGGGGTGAAAGCTTCACCATGCTGGCGAACAGGGTGTCCGGATGGATGGAGTCCCTCGCCTTCGACACGGCCCCGCTTGTGATCATCGCCCATTCCGGGGTCATGCGCGCGGCAATGGCGCATGCGCTTGCCATGCCAACCGACCATGCGGTGGGCATTCCGATTGCGCATTTCGGGGTTCTTCACCTTCGGCAGATGGACCCGGCCCGCGCCATGGCGGCCGGGGGGCACTGGCTGTTCGTCGGGCTGACCGACCCGAAGGCGGTGCCAGCCAGTCCGTTGTAAACGGGCCTAGCTGCTGAGCCGCCGTGCGCCGCGCGGATCGATCCAGCCGATGGTTCCGTCCTCGCGGCGATGCACGACATTCAGCCCGAAATGCGCCGCGTTGCGGAACATCAGCATGGATGTCTCACTCAGTTCCAGACGCATCACCGCCTGTTCGACGGTCAGCATCTCGATGTCATAGGCCAGCTCGGCGATCACCGGCGGCAGGCCAGATTCGCCATCCACGGCCGCTTCTTCAAGCTGGTCGGCCGCAGCATAGACAAGCATCTGTGCGGGAAGAACGTCATCCTCCTCGGCGGGGGTGACGGTGTTGCGATGGTTCTTCAGCCGTCTCTTGTGCCGGCGCAATCGTTTTTCCGCATGTTCGATGGCGGCGTCCAGCGCGGCATGCGCGTTCTGCGCATAGCCCGTCGCCTCGAGCTCCATTCGTCGTGACAGCGCCACACGGGTCTTTACACGGAATCCGGCATCAGCCTTTTCAAGGGTGACCTGGCCACTGACGGCGCGGTCGAAATACTTGTTCACAACGCCATTCAGTGCGTCTTCGGCATGCGTCTGGAACGCCGCGCCGGTATCCATGTTTTTCCCTGAAACGCTGATCTGCATATCTGTCTCCCTTGATTCAGACAGCGACGCCGCACCGTAGGAGGAAGATAGAGGCCGACGCGCGCCATGAGGCGGGCAATGTCACCCGCGACAGCGGAACGCACGGCATGCGCGCCCATCGCAAAAGCAAGCATTTGGCTTGGAAGGGAGCGACCGGGCGCTCCAATACTCAAACTGTGCCAACAATTACCTTTCCAGGCAAGAAAAACCGGACCATCAGGCCGGACCATCAGGCCGGACCATCAGGCCGGACTATCAGGCCGGACCATCAGGCCGGACCATCAGGCCGGAACCGCCGGCAGACAGCGAAGGCCAAGCGACAACCGCCCGCCGGTTACCCTGTCGACACCGTGCAGGGGGCGCGCCTCCTCACCCTCGCGCCCGGCAAAGCCTTCGGCGGACAGGATCACGATCCGCCCGGGGCGGTCATCAATGCGGCGCGTTCCCGCGCCATCGCGGGTGTCACAGGAAAACAGCCGCGATGTTCCGGCGAGTGTGATGATGAACACAAGGCCGCGATAGCGCTTGCCATCGCGGTGGATGCCGATCCCCGTCGAACCTGCCGGATAGCGCTGGATGGCGAAATCGGCAAGATCGACGGGCGTGGCAAGAGGGGCCGGCCACAGGTCGAGATTGGCGGCCTCGACCGTTGTTTCGAGAAGACTGGCCAGCTGGTCGAACACGCCTGTCCGCGGGGCCGGAAAGCAGACCTCGAAATCCTGTGACACGCGCCGCCCCCTATGTTCGATCACCGGAGTGGCCAGCCGAAAGGGCTGGGCGCCGGCATAATCGCGAAGGCTGTCCACCTCTTCATCGGTCAGGAAAGACAGGCTTGTGACGCGTCGCTGCGGCGCGCCAAGCCTCGTCAGCGCGCGTTTCATGGCGCTGACCCTGCCGGGAGTCATGGTAAAGGGACGCTCAGGCATCGACCTGATCTTCCGCATCGGCACGGCGGAATTCCACGGCTGTGCGGCATCCGGCACAGACAAGCCCGGCCTTGCGGCGGTGGCGCGGCACGGCAAAACACCCGTTAGGGCAGACCATGATCCACGGGGCCTTGGAAAAGCTCAGCGTGTGGCACCGCGCGGCGGTGCATCCGATCTCGCGCGCCTTGCGCCGCCAGACAGCGTCATGGCCATGGCGCGGCCCGACAAGGGCATGCGCGATCTCGTGAAGGATGGTGTCGCGAATGTGGCTTGCTTCGGCATGGCGGACATAATGGCGCGACAGCGAAATGGTGCGGTTGGTATAGTCGCACTGGCCGGCGCGGCGGCGCGCATGGTCAAGCTTCACTGTCCAGCCATCAAGGCCGTGATGACGCATGAGCTCGGCAGCCGTGTCCAGCGCCGCCTGAAGCGGCCGTTCAGTTGGCTTCATGCTGTGCCAGCCATTTGACCACAGCGCTGGCGGCCGGAATCCAGGCCAGGCCAGCGATGGTGAAGAACAGCAGGTCGAGCAGGAAATGAATCTCGATGATGAAGGTGGACAGCCAGACCATGGCGCCGACATAGATCGCCAGCGCCGGCATGATCCCCACCGCAACTGCAAAATGCCGCCAACGTTTCATCCTGAAACTCCCGCCCCTGCCGTTCAGGGGTTCATACTCTACCCAGCCACCGCATCATATATGAGTTTGACACTCATCGCGAACAACACGCTGTAGCTGAAATGATAGAAAATCCGGTCCGACATCATCCTGTTCAACTGGCGTCCGGCATAGACCCCTATCGGAATCAGCGGCAGCAGGCAGGCCGAGACGGTCATCGTGTCGCGGGTGAACAACCCCAGATCGCCATAGAAGGGCAGCTTGGCAATATTGATGGTGAAGAAATAGATCGTCATGGTGCCGACAAAAGCCTGGCGCGCCAGCCCGTGTGGCAGCAGGAAAATCTGCGCCGGTATGCCGCCTGAAAGCGACACGAAGCTCGCCAGTCCCGATAATCCGCACCAGCCGAAGGCGCGCTGCCAGATGCGCCCCATCATCCGCTTTGCGACCTCTTCATTGGTGACACCGCTTGGCCAAATCAGCTGGCGGCCGTAATCAAGCGCGATGATGATGCCGACAAGGCCGATCAGCAGAATCAGCACCCGGTCGTTGAGATAGTCGAACAGAAGCCACCCTGCCAGCTGCCCGGCGATCCCGAAGCCGCACATGATCAGGGCGAAGCGCCGGTTCATCCATTGCCGCCACAGATAGACGACCCACACATCGGTGATCAGGAACAGCGGCAGTAACACGCCAAGAGCCAGCTTCGGCGGCAGAACAAACAGCAGAATGGGCGTGCTGAGCGATCCAAGCGCGCCGCCAAACCCCGATTTCGAGATCGATACCGCCATGACCGACAGAAAGCAGATCAGCCAGAAATAGACAGGCGTGTCCTGCAACGCCTCAAAGCCTGTCATGCGCCTATCCTTCTCTCTTCTCCCGCGGCCACCCCTGAAACAGGCACGCCAGCGCCATCCTGGGCCACATTTCGCCGGCCTTCCCGCATAGCGATATAGGACACACCGCCAAGAACCACCAGCGCCCCGAGAAGGGTCGAGGCAGTGGGAATTTCGTCGAACAAGGCGATGCCGAACAGAATCACGAACAGAAGCTGGATATATTTGCCGGCCTGGGCCGCCCACATCGGCCCGGCGAAGGACCGCATCAGCGTCACATGGCCAAGCGTGGCCGCCACCCCGATGACAAGGATTCCCATCCAGTTGTTAGCCGACATTGGCTGCCAGACAAGCAGCGCGAAGGGCAGCGAGACCAGCGTGATGGTCACGGACAAGGCGAGGATGATGAAAGTATCATCATGATGCGCCTTCAGCTGCTTGGCGATCAGGTCGGAAAAGGCGAAACAGGCCGCCGTCACCATCACCGCCATGGTGCCAGCCCCGATGGTGCTGAAGCCGGGCTTGATGATGATCAGCGCCCCGGCAAAGGATATCAGGATCGCCATGACCCGGCGCAGGCGCAGTCTTTCGCCAAGAAACAGCGCCGCGCCGATGGTCGCCCAGACCGGGCTGAGATTGAGAATGGCGTTCACATAAGCCAGCGGAATGGCGTTGATCGAAAAGAACCACAGGCTGACACCGGTCGCATGGATCATCCCGCGCCCGACAAGCGCGCCGCGCACTGGCGAGCGCCAGAGCTGCGGAAGCATCCTGCCGGCAACCGGAAGAAGAAGACAAATCCCGACCACATAGCGAAGCGCCGCCGTCTGGGTTGGCGGTAGATCGTCAAGACACAGACGAACCGCCAGCATGACGACGGAAAACAACATGCTGCTGACAATCATCCACCCCAGCGCGTGACGAACCGCCCGCCCGCTTTCGGGCGGCGGCGTGGCTGGCGGGGCTACCGCGGTCATGAAGCACGGCTTTCATCCCAGAACAGGGGACCGCCGCGAAAGGCCGGAAACCCGATCCCGAAGATGCAGGCGGCATCTGCGATATCGGCTGACCCGACAACCCCCTCGTCCACCGCCGCAAGACATTCCGCGACAAGCGGCGCCAGCATGTCGGCGGCGATGGCGTCAAGCTCGTCAGCATCATAGCTGCCGCGAGGGCGTATGGCCTTTTTGCCGTCCCATTCATAAAAGCCGGACCCGCTTTTGCGGCCCATATCGCCAGCCTCGATCATCGCGGTAAAGCGCGCCGCCACAACCGGCGAGATGCCGGTAACCTGACCGGCCCCGAGGCAGACATCAATCCCCACCTGATCGCACAGTTCGATTGGCCCCATCGGCATGCCGAAGGTGACAAGCGCCTGATCGATCCTGTCCGGATCGGCGCCATCAAGCACCGCCTCGACAGCCTTGAACACATAGGGCAGAAGCGCCCTGTTGACCAGAAAGCCGGGCGCCGACTTGCACCGCACAGGCAGCTTCTTCAGCGCCCCGCAGACATACATGGCGCGGTCCACAAAGGTGCTGTCGCTGGCATCGGAATAGACAATCTCGACAAGTGGCAGCACCGGCACCGGGTTGAAGAAATGCATGCCGATCAGCCGGTCCGGCGATGCGAGCGCTGTGCCGATCTCCTCAAGCGGGATAGCCGAGGTATTGGTTGCCATGATGGCGTCCGGCTTCATACGGGCCTCGGCCGCGGCAAAGACCGACTGCTTGATCTTCAGATCTTCGGCCACCGCCTCGATCAGCAAATCGGCATCCGCCAGCCTGTCGCCAGCGGCATCGGCCCGAAGCCGCGCCAGCGCCTGCTGCACCTTTTCGGGCGCTTTCAGACGCCTCTCATAGAGACCGCGCGCCCGCTTGATGGCCTTGTCCACGGCCTCGGCAGAAATGTCCTGAAGCGAGACGGTGAACCCGTTCATCGCGGCAACTGCAGCGATATCACCACCCATTGTACCAGCACCGATGACATGAATGTGCGAGACGTGATGCTCCCCGCGCCCGCCCTTCTTCACCATGTCGGTCAGCTGAAAATTGCGCCGCATGCCAGCCGAGGCAGGTGTCATCATAAGCTTAGAAAAGAGTTTCGTTTCGCTTTTCATCATATTGTCTTTGTTGAATTCTGAAACAGAGTAGTGATCCAGAATTCCAAACGGGGCCGGCATGTTCCGCGCGCTTGTCCTGGCCAGCAACGCGGCGCGTTCCGCCTCGATCATGGCGGCGGTGTCAGCCGTCCGGGGGGCCGGACGTCGTGCGATCTGGCCGGCGATAGCCTCACGCCCGGCTGCCGCAAGGTCATCGCGGCTGGCAACAAGGTGGTCGATGGCGTTCGCCTCGAACGCTTCACGCGCCTTCATTGGCTTGCCATGCAGAACCAGCTTCAGTGCGGTTTCCGGCCCCATCCGGTCCCAGGCCCTGACCGATCCGCCATAGCCGGGAAGAAGGCCGAGATTGATCTCGGGAAACCCGACCTGGCAGGCCGCGTCGTCGATGGCGATGATCCGGTCGAAGGCCAGCGCCAGTTCGAACCCGCCGCCGACGCAGATCCCGTCGATCAGGATGACGCTGGGGCAGTCCAGCCCCTCGATGGCGGCGAAACATGCCAGCACATCGGCGATATGGGCCTCGATTTCGGCGGCGCTTGCGAACAGGGCAAATTCATTGACGTCCGCACCGAAGATGAAGCCGCGCGGCTTTGCCGAGGAAAAGACGAACCCGGCAGGCGCGCGCGTCACAATCTCGTCGACTGCCTCGATCAGCTCGGCCATCACTTCCTGCGCGAACACATTGACAGAGCGGCCCTTGGCGTCCATCGACAGGCGGGCAATTCCGGCATCATCAAAGCTCAGCTCGAAATGGGTGTAATTGGACAAATTCGCCTCCCTGGCGTGTCACGGAAAATTCCCGGCCCTGCCGACCGACCTACCTCTTACCTGCCGCGACCTCGCCGGCTAGGCGTCTCGCCGCCAAGACGACGGATTCGACAGTCTCATGAATTTGGTAATTTGCCACCTGTTTTTCAGCCCCACCACCCATGACCGGCAGGTCGCCCTCGGGATGATGACGCCGCAGCATCCAGACCGGGATGGCAAGCTCACGCGCCGCCGCGATCTTGGCGAAACTGGCCGGACCGCCCGAATTCTTGCAGCACAGAAGCGTGATGCCATTGTCCGAGAAAGTCCGGCGTTCCTCGGCTTCGGTCTGCGGCATGGCATTGATGAAGGTGGCATTGGCCGGCCCGGCGCGGCCTTCGACATTCAGCGCCCGGGCCAGCAGGGTGATGTCGTCGCGTCTGGTAAAAATCTCGATCGACCGGGTGCCGCCCGCAAGGAACACACGCGCGCCGGCGGGGATGGCGTCGGCCATATCCTGCCAGCTGTCGAAACTCCGCCACGCATCCCCCGCCTGCGGGGTCCAGGGCGGCCGCTCCAGCCGCAGGCACGGGATTCCCAGAATCCTGGCCGCTTCGCGGACATTGCGGCTGATCTGCCTTGCGAAAGGATGGGTCGCGTCAATCAACAGCCCGACCCCGTTCTCCCGCGCATAGGCGGCCAGCCCGTCGGCACCGCCAAAGCCTCCCATGCGGGTCGGTACGGGAAACGGTGCCGGATCGGGCGTCGCCCCGGCAAGAGAGGCCGTCAGGCTGACAGACGTTTCGGCTCTAAGCGCGTCGATCACCGCACGGGATTCGGCGGTGCCGGCCAGAACCAGCGTCTCCAGCCGGGGCGCGGTCATGCCGCGCTTCCCGTGCCGAACATGCCGGCACGGCCAAGACAGACGCCGTCGCGGCTGATCACAACCACCTCAACCTCGGTCGGCGCGCCACGAAGGTGCGCCAGCGCGGTGTCGCGCGCGCCTGCGGCGATGGTGGTCGCCAGCGCTGTGCGCTGCGAATCCGTTGCCATCTGCGAGACTTCAAGAACCGAATTCGCACGCGCCACCGCCGCGCGATCCATGCCGAGCGGCGGCGCCAGATCGGCAAGACGGTCGAAATCCACCTGCGAGCGCGCCGAATGAAGGTCGATCGCCCCCTGCGACAGCTTCACGAGCTTGCCGAACCCGCCAAGGATCGACAGGCGCGGCACCGGATGACGCCGCATGTATTTCAGCATGCCGCCGACAAAATCGCCCATATCGATCAGCGCGATCTCGGGAAGGTCATACTCCCCCTGGCCCCAGGCTTCCGACGTGGCGCCTGTCGATCCCATGACATGAGGCAGGCTATTGGCCCGCGCCACATCGATCCCGCGATGGATCGAGGCGATCCAGGCCGAACAGGAAAAGGGCCTGACAACACCCGTTGTCCCCAGAATCGAAATGCCGCCTTCGATGCCAAGCCGCGGGTTCCATGTCCTGGTCGCGATCTCGGCCCCGTCCGGCACCGAGATCTCGATCGCGACATCCATTGTCCCGCCAAGCGCCGCGGCAAGCTCGGCTACCGCATCCTGCATCATCTGGCGCGGCACAGGGTTGATGGCGGGCTCGCCGACCGCCACCGGCAGGCCGGGCTTGGTGATGGTGCCGACACCCTCGCCGCCGGAGAAAACCACCCCCTTGCCGGGCGCCCCCCGGCGCAGGGTGGCACAGATCATCGCGCCATGGGTGACGTCGGGATCATCACCGGCATCCTTGATGATCGCGGCGCGGAACCACTTCTCTTGCCCGTCGGCCCCTTGCCCGTCGTCCCCATGCGCGGTCTCGGCAACGGCGAGATCGGCGTTTTTGCCGCTTGGCGTGACAATTGTGACGCGATCAGGAAACTGCCCGGTGAGCATCGCCGTGTAGGCTGCATTCACGGCAGCGGTGGCACATGTACCCGTGGTCCAGCCAAACCGGAGCTTCGTCTCGAGCCTGTCTTTCCGCGTCGCGGACCGGGTCATCTATCGGACACCTGTCGGGTTGGGCTTCAGCCTGTTTCCGGCCCGGCCGATTGGCCTTGCAGGTTGCGTGCTGTTACCGTTAACTGCCTTGATTAGTAGCGAATTTACATAAGCGAATCCACCACCACCGGACCCGAGAAGATGACCAGCGACAGCCACGACCATCCAGCCCGCCACGCCGGCAGCCTGCCGGCGCTGGACGCGCGCGAATGGCCGGTCTTCCAGCCGGGCTGGGTGTGGATGACAGGTGGCGGCCCGGGAGATCCGGGACTGATCACGCTTCACGCGCTGAACGCCCTGCAACAGGCCGATGTCATCATCTATGACGCACTTGTCGATCCGGCGCTGCTGCGATGGGCGCGGCCCGGGGCGGACATCGAATATGCCGGCAAACGCGGCGGCAAACCCTCGCCAAGCCAGCGCGACATCTCGCTGCGTTTGATCGAACTTGCCCGCGGCAACAAGCGTGTGCTGCGCCTGAAGGGCGGCGATCCGTTCGTGTTCGGTCGTGGCGGCGAGGAAGCACAGACTCTGGTCCAGGCCGGAATCAATATCCGGGTCATTCCGGGAATTTCGGCCGGCATCGGCGGGCTTGCCTATGCCGGTATTCCGGTGACCCACCGCGACGTCAACCAGTCAGTAACCTTCCTGTCAGGCCATGACCGCACCGGGCTGACGCCCTCCGCCATCGACTGGGACGGTCTTGGCCGAAGCGCGCAGGTCATCGTGATGTATATGGCGATCAAGCATATGCCCGATATCTGCGAGAAGCTGATCGCCGCCGGCAGGCCGGCCGACGAACCGGTGGCCGTTGTCCGCAACGCCACCCGCGAGGATATGGCGGTGCTTGAGACAACGCTAGCAAAGGCGCCGGAGGATATTGTCGAAAGCGGAATCGGCGCCCCGGCGATCGTCTGCATCGGGCGGGTGGTTCTGATGCGCCAGTGCCTTGACTGGCTTGGCCAGATGGCGGGCGAGCCGGTGCGCGACACCGACCCGCTTGGCGTGCGTGCCGTCTCGGAAACAGGCTGATGGCATCGCATGGGCTGGTCGTGGCCGGCCTCACCTCGGGAAGCGGCAAGACAACGGTGACGCTTGGCCTTCTTCGCGCCATGACGCGCGCCGGACTGTCCGTCTGCGCGGCGAAATCCGGTCCTGACTATATCGATTCCGCCTTCCTTGCCGCAGCCAGCGGCGCGCCAGCGGTGAATCTCGACAGCCATGCCATGGTTCCGGCGCATCTGCGCCAGCTGGCAGCAGACAGCCCGTGCCCAATGCTTCTCATCGAGGGGGTCATGGGGCTGTTCGACGGCACCGATGGCGGCAGCGGCAGCACCGTGTCGGTGGCGGCGGCGTTGCGGGCTCCGGTGATGCTGGTTCTCGACGCCCGCCACCAGGGGCAGACAGCCGCCGTGCTTGCCGCCGGCATCGCCACGCAACTTCCGGACGGCGTTGCCCTTGCCGGGGTGGTGCTGAACCGCATCGCCTCGCCACGGCATCAGCTGCTGATCACCGAAGCGCTTGCCGACCGCGGCATCGCCATGTTCGGCAGCCTGCCTGCCAATGGCGATATTGAAATTCCCTCCCGCCATCTGGGGCTGGTGCAGGCGGCGGACCTTGCCGCCACCGGCGCTCTGGACCCTGTGATCGAACAGGCGGCGGACCTGGTCGCGGCGAATCTCGACCTGACAGCCATCGAAGCCGCCTTCCGCCAGCTTGCCGGATCGGACGACCAGCCAACCCGGCTCCCCCCGCCGGGGCAGCGCATTGCCGTGGCGCGCGATGCCGCCTTCGGCTTTGCCTACGAGCATATGATGGCGGGCTGGCTGGCCGCCGGGGCCGAGATCACGACCTTCTCGCCACTGGCCAACGAGACGCCGGACAGCAGCGCCGATTTCATCTTCCTTCCCGGCGGCTACCCGGAACTGCATCTGCCGGTCCTGTCATCCGCAGGCAGCTTTCTTGACGGGCTTCGCAAGGCGGCGGCGCGCGGCACGCGGATCTATGGCGAATGTGGCGGCTACATGGTGCTTGGCGACGCGATCACCGGTGCCGATGGTGAGAGCCACGACATGGCTGGCCTGCTGCGTCTGCAAACAAGCTTTGCCAGCCGCAAGCTGCATCTTGGATATCGCCGGATGACCCCGCTGACCGGGTTCTGGCCGGGTCTGCCACCGGTTTCAGGCCATGAGTTCCATTACACAAGCGCCATCCGCGCCGAGGGCGACCCGCTGTTCGCGATGGCCGATGCCGGCGGGCGCGATCTCGGCACGACCGGCCTTGCGTCAGGGCCTGTCGCCGGGTCCTACGCCCATATCATCGCCTGACCGCCGGTCAGCCATCAGCGCCTGTGGCCCGGCCACGCTTCGGGCGAAGCACATGCACATGCTCGGCATCATAAAGCGCGCTGTCACGAAAATCGGTTGTCTGCGCCAGCGCCGGCCCGACAAAGATCAGCGCGGTGCGGGTGATCTTGGCCTCCTGAACCTTGGACCGGATGTCCGACAGCGTACCGTGAATATAGGATTCATCCGGCCAGCCGACGCGGTAGGCCACAATCACCGGGCAATCCTCGCCATAGAGCGGGGCCAGATCACGCTCGATCTGCCGCAGATTGCGGACCGACAGGTGGATGGCCAGCGTCGCCCCGGTCCTGCCAAGGCTTGTCAGCTCCTCGCCCGGCGGCATCGCCGACGACTTCATCGCCGTGCGGGTGAGGATCAGCGACTGCGCCACCTCCGGCACTGTCAGCTCGATCCCCAGACCGGCGGCGGCGGCGGCATAGGCCGACACACCGGGCACGATCCTGTAGTCAATGCCGAGCGTCTTCAGCCGCCTGATCTGTTCGGCGATGGCGCCATAGAGCGACGGGTCGCCGGAATGTACCCGCGCCACATCCTGCCCCCTCTGATGCGCTGCCGCCATCTCGTCGATGATGTCGTCCAGCGTCAGCGACGCCGTGTCGATCACCCGCGCATCCGCCGGCGCGGCGGCGACAACAGCCTCGGGCACAAGCGATCCGGCATACAGACAGACCTGGCAGCTTTCGATCAGCCGCAGCCCGCGCACCGTGATCAATTCGGGATCACCGGGCCCGGCACCGATGAAGTGAACCGTCATGAGGCTGCCTTTCCGTCGGTGTCGGTGGAATCAAGATGCCTGGCATAGCCGCGCGGGGTATAGACTGCGCTGCCACGGCCAAGGTCGATGCGGCGTGAAGAACTGGCCCCGACCATCACCGTCGTCAGCATGTCGACCTCGTCGATATCGAGGCTTGCCAGCGTGCGATGCCTGATCGTCTCGTCCGGGCGGCCGAGATTGGCCGCCAGGATCACCGGCACATCACCCCGATATCCGACAAGGATGTCACGCGCCGCGGCAAGCTGCGTGCGCCGCCGCATCGAGACCGGATTATAGAAGGCGACCACGAAATCGCCGGCTCCGGCGGCGTGGATGCGCTTCTCAATGGCTTCCCACGGCGTCAGCAGGTCGGACAGAGAGATGGCGCAGAAATCATGGCCGAGGATGGCGCCGGACCGGGCCGCCGCCGCCTGCAGGGCCGAAATGCCCGGGGCGCTGACCACCTCGACGCGGCGGGCGGCATCGCTGACACCGCCATCCTCCTGCGAGCGGTCCAGAAGTTCATAGACAAGCGCGCCCATGGCATAGATGCCGGCATCGCCGGAGCAGATCACCGCGACATCCTTGCCGGTCGCGGCGGCTTCCAGCGCATAGCGGCAGCGTGCCTCCTCCTCGCCAAGCTTGAAGTCACGGCGCGGGATATGCGCGGCGACCGCGCCAAGAAGGTCGATATAGAGGTCGTAGCCAACAAGCTCGTCCGCCCCCAGAATCAGACGCGACGCCTCTGGCGTGCGCCATTCCGCCTGTCCCGGCCCGATGCCGACCAGTATCACCCGGCCCGGCTTTCGCCCGCCAAGAGCCGCCTTGGCGACGGGGTGCGGCGCCAGTGCCAGCGCCATGGTGGCATTTGCCGATTTCGCCTTTGGATGAAACAGCGTCCCGTCAGGCCCGGCCGCGGCAAGGGCCGCCGCCTCGGCGACTCCGGGGATGCCGATCTCCTCTTCGACAACCTTCGACGGGTTGGCAAGGCGCGGGGCCTCGGCGGCCAGCGTCTCTCTGTCGAAAATCCGCAGCGGCACCGCCAGCATCGCGGCAAGCGCCTGAAGCGCGGGCTCATCCGCCTTCAGATCAACGCTGAAGACACCGGCGACGGACGCGGCGTTGATATCGGCGCTGGCAAGCTCCTGCATCACCAGCTCGATCACCTCGTCGGCGCCGCAGCCGCGCGCACAGCCAACACCAAGCATCACATCCTGCGGGCAGTAGACAAGCTCGCTTTCGGACGGGGTGTGCTGGCGGCGGGTTACGGTCAGCGACACGGCATTGCCGCGCGGCACATTCTCGAACCAGTCATTCAGACCATCCAGACAGTCACCATCAATGAAGGCCCCGTCGCCGGCCAGCAGTTGCGGCATGACGCGCTGCGCCGCCGCCTTGTTGGCAAGCCGCCATCCGGAAGGCGGCTCGTCCAGCGGAATACCCCAGCGGTCATCCCCGGCGGTGGTGATGGCAAGGGTGGCACCGACAGCGTCTGCTACCTGCCGCGCCAGGGTGATCGCCCCGTGATGGCCGCCGACAAGCGGCACAGCGACCCCGCCGCCCTCGGCAACGGCGATGACAGGCGCATCCGTGCTCTTGTGGCGCAGATGCGGGGCGACCGCCCGGATCAGGATGCCGGCGGCGCAGATTCCTATCACCGGCCGGCCGCTGCAGAACAGGTCGGCGATATGCGGCTTGGCCCGGCCGAAATGATGCGGCGCGTCAGGACAGCGAACGGCATGACCGTGGATATCGGCGTCAATCGCCTCGGCAAGCCGCCCGGCAAGCGCCAGCCCGGCGCTCGACAGGCACAGAATGACCGGCTTGGCAGGCGTGTCCGCCTTCAGCTGATCCATGGATCATCTCCCTTATAGACAAGGATCATCGAAAAATAGGGGGCGTCGTCAGGCGCCTCGTCCAATGTCAGCGCGCGCTGGCGCGGCAGCGAGGCATGCGAGGTATAGCGGGCCTTGCCCGCCAGACCCAGCCCGCCAAGAAGCGCGCGAAGCCGCGGCATGTGGCGGCCGATCTTCATGATGGCCACAGCGTCGGCACGGGTGATCGCCTCGCCGAGCGCGGCGTCATCAAGGGTGGCCGGCAGCACCGTCAGAACATCGCTTCGCGCCACCAGCGGATGCGCCTGGGCTGCGGCACAGGCGGACAGGCTGTTGACCCCCGGCACGATCACCACCGGATAGGCGTCGCGAAGCCGCACCAGAAGATACATGAAGGACCCGTAGAACAGCGGATCGCCCTCGCACAGCAGCACCACATCCCGCCCGGCGTCGAGATGCGCGCCAATCTCGGCCGCCCCCCTGTCATAGATCGACTGCGCCGGCGCGCGGCCGGCGCGCATCGGCACGATCATCGGAATTTCCGTGGCATCGGGTCTGATCGCCTCGGCGACAATGGCGCGTGCGAAGCTCTCGCCGGAATCAGGGGCCGGATAGGCGATCACCTCTGCCGCCTCGACAAGCGCCCAGGCCCGCCGCGTGACCAGCTGCGGATCACCAGGTCCGGTGCCAACGCCATAAAGGGTTCCGGCCGCCATGATCTATCCCGGCCCCTGCCAGCACCATTGGGTGACAGGCATCAGCGGACGCCAACCGTGAAAGCCGCCAACCGGATCGGCATGCTGAACGGACAGGCGGACCAGATCACCGCCGCTTCGCTGCCAGGCGGCGATCAGAACGCTTTCGCTTTCGATGGTGACCGCATGCGCGACCAGCCACCCGCCAGGCCGCACCGCCGCCTGCGCGGCCGTGATGACCGCTTCCGACATCCCGCCGCCAATGAACACCGCGTCTGGACGTGGCAGGCCGGCAAGGGCATCGGCCACATCGCCCTCGACCGGCACAAGCCCGGTCACGCCATGCGTGCCGGCATTGGCAACGGCCCGGTCAAGCTGCGCCCGGCTGCGATCAATGGCATAGGCCGTGCCACGCGGCGCGTTGCGAAGGAAATCCACCGAAACGGCGCCAGACCCGCTGCCAATGTCCCAGAGCACCGCCCCCGGAAAAGGTGCCAGCTTGGCAAGGGCGCTTGCCCGCGCATCCCGCTTCGTCAGCTTGCCGTCATTGTCAAAACCGGAATCAGGGGCCGCCAGCCCGTGCGCCACCGGCCCGGCATCGGGACATTCGACCCCGATAATATGAAAATCGGGCACCCTGTCATGCGACCAGTCATGCGCCGTGCCATCGATCCGTGATTCCCCGGCCCCGCCAAGATGCGCCAGCACGTGAAGCCGGGCCCGGCCATAGCCGCGCGCGGCAAGAAGCTGTGCGACCTGCTGCGGGCTGCCGCCATCCTGCGCGATCACCAGAAGGCGGGCCCGCGGGTGAAGCGCCGCGCCAAGGCTGCCGACCGGCCTGCCATGGATGCTGACGACGCGGCATGCCGCCATCGGCCAGCCAAGACGAGCCGCGGCAAGCTGCAGCCCGGAGACCGCCGGAACCACCTCGCAGGCATCCGGGCCGAGCCTGCGAACAAGGCTCGCCCCGGCACCGAACCACATCGGGTCCCCTGTTGCCAGAAGTGCAAGTGATTTCTTAGAATTTGTTTTCAATATATTGTAAATATGTGAAAATGGTGACGGCCAAACCTGAACTTCCGGTCCGTCGGGAAGGTCGCCGTGAAAGCGGGGGGCGGCAATGATCATATCCATGCCGGCGAGCCGCGCGCGGATCTCGGGTGACAGACTAGCCGCCCCGCCCTCGCCCACACCGATGACAAGCGGGCGGGCCATCACGCCTCTTCCCCGCCGGCCAGAAGGGCCAGCGCGTTGACAACCGATGACGCCATGGCAGACCCGCCGCGCGTGCCGTGAACGGCAAGGAACGGTACCGTGGCCGCACTGGCAAGGTCCTGCTTGCTTTCCGCCGCACCGACAAAGCCGACCGGGCAGCCGATGATGGCGGCCGGGCGCGGCCCGCCTTCCGCGATGATCTCGAGGCAGCGGAACAGGGTTGTCGGGGCGTTGCCGATCACCACGATCGCGCCCTCCAGCCGGTCGCGCCATAATTCCACCGCGGCCGCCGAGCGGGTTGTGCCGCGTTCCCTCGCCAGCCGGGGCGTCGCCGGGTCGTTCAGCGTGACGATGACGTCGTTCGCCGCGGGAAGAAACCGGCGGGTGATCCCGCTTGCCACCATTTCACAATCGCAGAACACCGGCGCGCCGCCGCGCATCGCATCAGTGGCCGCGCCGACGAAACTGTCGGATGCCTCAAGGTCGCTGACAATATCCGGCATGCCGCAGGCATGTATCAGGCGCATGGCGACGCTGGCAAGCCCGTCGTCAAGACCGGACAGGTCTGCCGCCTCGCGAACGATGGCGAAGGATCTGGCGTAGATTTCCGCCGGGTCTGTCAGATACCCCCCCACGGCAGACCGTCATCCGTCCGCCTTGTCGGCGGATTTCGCGGGTTTGCGGTGGCGAACCGATTCCGGGCCCAGCGGATGGTCCGCATGCGGATAGGGATGGTGGTGATGGTCGTGCCCGTGGTCATGATGGTGGTCATGGTCGTGACCATGGTGGTGGTGGTGATGTCCCTGGTCGAGACGGCAGGCTCCAGTGCAGAAATGGTCGCACAGATCGCAATCCTCGACATTGCTTCCGGGGGCGGATACACCCTGCCCCTCGACATGATGGTGGTGGCTCTGCTGCGCCTGCCCCACCTCATCCTCGAAGCCAAGGACCTGCGCGCGGTATTTGCACATGGCGCAGTTCATGTTGTTGCTGCCTTCCAGAATTTCACGAACGCGGTCGGCGAAGGTGGCGATCACCTTGGGATGGTCGCTCAGATAGCCGGCCTTGACGAATTCGATATCCGGATGGGCCGCCGCCACCTCGTCGGTGAAACCGTAGATGCGGTCGATGAGGATGCCGCTGAACAGGAAATAGGGGAAGACTACGATCCGCTTGAACCCAAGCCTCGTCACATGCTCAAGACAGGGCTGGACAAGCGGGAAGGTCACGCCGGAATAGCCGACCTCGGCCCAGCCGAACCCCATGCCTTCCCACAGCATGCGGGAAATCTTCGAAATGTTCGAATTCGCGTCCGGGTCGGAGGCGCCGCGCCCGATCACCACGAGGCATGTCTCGGCGCGGTCGACCGGCCCGCCGGCGGCGTCGGCGGCGTCGATGGCGGCGGCGATGCGCTCGCCGGCGGCCTGCAGCATCTGCAGGTCAACGGCCAGCTCGCGGCCATACTGGATGGTGATGCCATGTTCGGCAGCATAGGTGTTCAGGACCGACGGAATGTCATTCTTGGCGTGGCCGGCGGCAAACAGCATGCCAGGCACCGCCAGGACATGGTTCACCCCCTGCTCGCGAAGCTTGTCGAGGCCGGTATTGATCACTGGCGTGGCGAATTCCAGATAGCCGTATTCGACCGGCCAGTCAGGGAACATCGGCGCCAGCTTTTCAGCCAGAACGGCGAATTCGGTCACGGCGGATTTCGAGCGCGAGCCATGCCCGCAGATCATCACGCCATATTTCGGTGCGGCTGCCTCATGCATGGGCCTTGTCTCCTGTCGCCTCTGTATCTTCGGCTTCGCTGTCCTCGGCGGTGGATGCGGCATCATCCCGCGGCCTGACCACTGCCAGCCCGGCCGCGACAACGGCTGCCGCGCCCGCAAGCCCGGCCGCTACCAGATGGCCATGGCCGGCAAGCTCGCCAAGATGCCCCCAATGCGCCATGACGGTCGCCGGGTTCAGCATCGCGATGGTCATGACGGTGGCCGCGACCATCGATGTCTGTGTTGCGGGCAAAGGGTGGGGCATCATCATTAGTTCCTTGCGGCGTCGCGCGGCGGTTGCATTTCGGGCGGCAAGGGCAGATGAAAACAGTCCTATGGCGGATGCGCCTGCAACCCGCTCATGTCCCTGGTCCGAGGCCCGGGTTTGGTGCCCTGCCTGGGTCCACCGCACCGGGGTCGTTTTCATCTTGTCGCCAAGTCCACCGACCTTACCTAGATTGTAGCCGAAACTCCCGAATGGAATTGCACGCAAGCGACCAAAGTTGAATTATACCGACGATGACTGACTGGCCCCCGATCCTCGGCCTTGCCTTTGCCGCCCTTGCCACGCGCGCCACCATCCTGCTGGCCGCGCTGGCCATCGACTGGCTTGTCGGCGAGCCTGATCTGCTGTGGCGCCGGGTTCCACACCCGGTGGTGCTGTTCGGGCGCGCCATCTCCTTTATGGACAGGCATTTGAACAAACGACGTGGCGTCACCGGCAAGTCCCGGCAGGCGCGAGGGGCGCTGGCGATTCTGGCCCTTGTCTGCCTTGCGGCGACAGGGGGATGGGTCCTGTCCTTTGGCGGACCGGTTGTCAGCTGCCTTGTGCTGGCGGTCCTGCTGGCCGCGCGGTCGCTTGACGAGCATATACGGGCGGTTGCGGCGGCCATGGAAGACGGCCTCGCGCCGGCCCGCCGCGCTGTCGGGATGATTGTCGGACGCGACACCAGCGGCCTGAAGAAGGCCGACATCGCCCGCGCCGCCATCGAGACAGGGGCGGAGAACCTGTCGGACGGGGTGATCGCACCGGCGATCTGGTTCCTTGTCGCCGGGCTTCCCGGGCTTTTGGTCTACAAGATGGTGAACACCGCCGACAGCATGATCGGCTATCGCAATGCCCGCTACCGGGCCTTTGGCAGCGCGGCGGCGCGGCTTGATGATGGTCTGAATCTGATCCCGGCGCGGGTAACGGCATTGCTGATCTGCGCGGCGGCGGCGCTTCACGGGCGCGGTCCGGCGGCCTTTCGCGTCATGAAGGCGGACGCAAGGCACCATGCCTCGCCAAATGCCGGATGGCCGGAGGCGGCGATGGCCGGCGCGATCAATGTCTGGCTTGCCGGTCCGCGCCGGTACGGCAACCGGGTGCGCCAGGCGCGGCGGTTCAACGAGACCGGCCGCATCGCCGACGCCGCCGCCATTCTGGCCTCGCTTCGCATGCTGATCATGGCACAGCTGGTCTTTGCGCTTCTGGTGCTTCTATTCGTGCTGATCTAGAGACCGGCGATCCGGGCAAAGCTGTCCAGATCGAGATTGGCCGCCATATGCGCGGCCAGCTTATCCAGCGTTTCATCCACCCGCGAGTCGAAATCCACCTCGCCAAACGCGCCGCTTCGCCCGCGCCGCGCCGCCAGCCAATCCAGAAAAGCGCGCCGGAACCCGTCATCCGCGAAAATCCCGTGAAGATAGGTGCCGATGACCCGGCCATCGGCGGACATCGCCCCTTCCGGCCTGCCATCCAGCGTCAGGAACGGCGTGGCGCAATCCGGCCCGGCGGTGCGCCCCATATGGATTTCATACCCGCTGACCGGCCTGTCGAACCCGTTGGCATGAGCGGTGACGCGGGTCAGCCGCTTGTCACCTGCCAGCATCGTCTCGACCCTCAGATGGCCAAGCCCGTCCGTAGCACCAGCCGGCCCCTCGACTCCCTGCGGGTCGTCAAGCCTTGTCCCCAGCATCTGATACCCACCACACAGCCCCATCACCACGCCGCCGCGCCGCAGATGCGCGGCAAGGTCGATGTCCCAGCCCTGCGCGCGGAAAAAGGCCAGATCGGATATGGTGGATTTCGAGCCCGGAAGCAGCACCATGTCGGCATCCGGCGGGATCACGTCGCCGGCCTCGACCAGAACGACATCCACATCAGGCTCGCCGGCAAGCGGATCAAGATCGTCGAAATTGGCGATGCGGCGCAGCACCGGCACGGCGATCCTCACCGGCGCGCCGTCTCGCGCCTCGCCGGCCTTGCCCTTGATATCGAGAATATCCTCGGCGGGAAGGAAGCGCGCCGGCGGGAACCAGGGAAGGATGCCGATCCCCTGCCATCCAGTGGCGCGCCGGATAATCTCCATGCCCTCGGCGAACAATGTGGTATCGCCGCGGAACTTGTTGATCAGGAATCCCTTGATCAGCGCGCGGTCGGCGGCCTCGAGGACGGCGTCGGTGCCGACGAGGCTGGCGATGACGCCGCCGCGGTCGATGTCACCCACGATCACCACCGGCACATCCGCGGCGACGGCAAAGCCCATATTGGCAATGTCGCCGGCGCGAAGATTGACCTCGGCCGGGCTTCCCGCACCCTCGACGATGACCAGATCGGCATCGCGCCCGATGATCTCGAAACTGTCCAGAACACGGGGCAACAGCTCGGCCTTGTGGGTGCCGTATTCGCGGGCCCGCATGCTGCCGAACCGCTGGCCCTGGACGATGATCTGCGATCCCGTCTCGCTTTCCGGCTTCAGCAGGACCGGATTCATATGGACCGATGTCGGGGCGCGGCAGCCGCGTGCCTGCATCGCCTGCGCGCGGCCTATCTCGCCGCCATCCTCGGTCACGGCGGCGTTGTTTGACATGTTCTGCGGCTTGAACGGGCGTACCCGCAGCCCGGCATCGGCGAAATGCCGGCAGAGACCGGCGACAAGCACCGACTTGCCGACATTCGAGCCGGCCCCCTGCAGCATGATGGTGGCCGGCATCAGAATTCGACGCCGATCTGCGCCTTGATTCCCGACCGGAAGGGATGTTTGACAAGCGTCATCTCGGTTGCCAGATCGGCGATCTCGATCAGCTCCTCGGCGGCATTGCGGCCGGTCATCACCACATGCGTCATCTCGGGTTTTTCCGTTTCCAGAAACGCGATCACCTCGGCAAGCGGGATGTAGCCATAGCGAAGCGCGATGTTGATCTCGTCGAGAAGCACCATGTGGTTGCGATCGTCGCGGATCAGTTCCTTGGCCTTTTCCCAGGCGGCGGTGGCGGCGGCGATATCGCGCTCGCGGTCCTGTGTCTCCCAGGTGAACCCCTCGCCCATGGTGTGGAATTCACAAAGCGAGCCGAAATGGCCGCTGATCAAATTACGCTCGCCTGTGTCCATGCCACCCTTGATGAACTGCACCACGGCGCATTTCAGCCCGTGCGCGATGCAACGGAAGATCATCCCGAATGCCGCCGATGATTTGCCCTTGCCCTTGCCGGTATGGACGATCAACAGGCCCTTTTCACTGGTCTTTGTCGCCATGATCTTGTCGCGCGCCTGCTTCTTGCGCGCCATCTTGGCGTTGTGGCGTTCGGTATCAGAAGGGGGTGTCTCATCTGCTGGGCTGGTCATGACGCTGTCTCCCGGGGTGATGTGCGAAGCCGCTCGAGGTCAGCCTGCACGCTGTTGCGGCGCGGTGTCCAGAGGCCGCGTTCGATGGCCTCTTCGAAGCGGTCGAGCATATCCTGATAGGCCGCGTCATTCGTCCGTTCAAGAAAATCACGGACATGATCATCCTCGATATAGGCCTGGTACAGGGCGGCGAAATGATATTCCGCCACCTGCCGCGTCGTGGCCGAGAAGGCGAACAGATAATCCACCGTTGCCGCCATCTCGAACGCGCCCTTGTATCCATGGCGCATCGCGCCCTCGATCCATTTCGGATTGCCGGCCCGCCCGCGGACAACACGGCCGATTTCCTCGCCAAGCGTGCGGATCACCGGCCGTTCGGCAAGCGAATGGTCATTGTGATAGATTGGCACGTCGCGGCCCGACAAATGCGCCACCGCCGCCGACAGGCCGCCGGCAAACTGATAGTAGTCATCACTGTCGAGGATGTCATGCTCGCGGTTGTCCTGGTTGTGCAGCACCGCTTCGGACGCGGACAGGCGCGCCTCGAGAACATCACGCGCTTCGATGCCCTCGGCATGCTCGCCGTAAGCATGCCCCGACCAGATCAGGAAGGCCTCGGCGAAATCGGACCTGTCCTGCCATAATTTCTCGTCGATCAGGGCCTGAAGCCCGGCCCCGTAGGCGCCCGGCCTGGCGCTGAAGATGCGAAGCGTGCTGCGGCGAAGCGCGGACGCCTCGTCAACGCCGTTGCGGCGGGCTTCGGCGGTCTCGCGGCGCGCGGCGGCGGCGATGGGGTTCAATTCTTCCGGCTCGTCCAGCGCGGCAAGCGCCCGCACTGCCCGGTCGAACAGCGTCATCTGCCCCGGAAACGCATCGCGGAAGAAACCGGAGCAGCGAAGACAGACATCCACCCGCGGCCTGTCCAGAACGTCCAGCGGGATGATCTCGAAACCGGTGACGCGGCGCGAACTGGCGTCCCATGACGGGCGAACCCCCATCAGCGCCAGCGCCTGCGCGATGTCATCACCACCGGTGCGCATGTTCGATGTGCCCCAGGCCGACAGCACCACTGCCCGCGGCCAGTTGCCATGATCCATCAGATGCCGGTCAAGCAACGCCTCGGCAGACGCCCAGCCAAGCCGCCAGGCCACCGGGGTCGGCAGGGCCCGGCTGTCGATCGAGAAGAAGTTCCGTCCGGTCGGCAGCACCTCCGGCCGGCCGCGTGTCGGCGCACCGGAGGCCCCCGGCGGAATGAACCGCCCTGACAGGCCGCGAAGAAGGGCCTCTCTCTCGCGCGGGCCGCAGGCGTCAAGCCGGTCACGAATGGCGGGAAGCGCATTCTCGATGATGTCCTGTGAAGCTGGCCCCACCGGCACCGCCGTCCCTTCGACCATGGCGGCGGCAAGCCTGTCGATTCGTTCCACCGTGTCGCCCGTGCTACGCCAGGGATCGGATGACTGCGCCGCCAGAACCGGCGGGCGATCCGCCGTCCAGGGCGCGCCGCGCTCGGCCGTCAGCGGGTCGAACCCGTCATCCGAAGTGTCTGATGATGACAGACCAAGATCACCGGCGATGGCCCGCGGCAGGGCAGCATGCGGCCCCTCGCCATCACCGCGCGGGGTCCGCAGGATCTGTGTCAGCAACCCGTTGGCAAGTCTGGTGTCGGGCGACTCACCGAAGACATGCAGCCCGTCACGAATCTGCATTTCCTTGAGGTCACAGAGGTAGTTATCCAGCTTCAGCAGCTGCTCGGCCGCGTCCTCGGCCGCGTCGATGCCGCAGTCAGCGGTGATTCCCGCCCGCGTCGCCGTCGCCAGAATATCGGACAGCAGCGCGTCGGACCGCGCCCGGTCCATGCCGGCGGCCTCGTAATATTCATCCATCTGCGCTTCCAGCTCGGCCATCAAGCCATGGCTGTCCGCCTGCGCCATCGGCGGGGTCAGATGGTCGATGATCACCGCCGCCGTGCGGCGCTTGGCCTGCGCGCCCTCGCCCGGGTCGTTGACGATAAAAGGATAAAGATGCGGTATCGGCCCCAGAACCGCCTCGGGAATACACGCGGCCGCAAGGGCCAGCGCCTTGCCGGGAAGCCATTCCAGATTACCGTGCTTGCCGAAATGCACCACGGCATCAATGCCGAATTCATGGCGCATCCACCAATAGAGCGCGAAGTAGTTATGCGGCGGCACCAGATCGGGCGAGTGATATGTGGCCTTGGGGTCGATGTTGTAGCCGCGCGCCGGCTGCACCGCGACAAGCACATGGCCGTAGCGGCGAAGCGGCAGGCGGATCGCCTCGCCGTCACACATCGGGTCATCCGCAGGATCGCCCCAGCGCGCGATGACTGCCTCGCGAAGCGGGTCGGGAAGCCTGTCGAAGACAGCGCGGTAGGACTGCAGCGGCATGGCGGCGTCGCAGACGCGTCCCTGCCAGCCTTCATTGGTCGGACCTGCGCGAAGATCGGCGACGAGCGCGGCGCTGTCCTGCGGTAAGGCCCCCAGTTGATAGCCGGCATCCGCCATCGCCGTCATCGCGGCACAGGCGCTTGCCGGGGTGTCGAGCCCGACCCCGTTTGCAAGCCTGCCGTCACGGTTCGGGTAATTCGCCATGACAAGCGCGACCCTGGCTCTGGCGGCGTCAGTCCGGCGAAGCCGCGCCCAGCCGGCGGCAAGTGTCGCGACATAGGCCGCCCGATCCGGCACCGCTTCATAGCCCGTCGTCATCGCATGGGTCAGCGGGTCGCGCTGCGGCGGCCGCTTGAACCCGACAGCGCGGGTCAGCAGCCGCCCGTCAAGTTCGGGAAGCGCCACATTCATCGCCAGGTCTCGCGCTGTCAGGCCGGCGGTGGACCCGGTCCAGTCCTCGACCCGGCTTGCTGCCAGAACAAGCTGCAGCACCGGCGCGTCAACCGCGCCAAAGGGCCCGACCGAGGCAACACCGGGCATCGTATCCCCGGCCGCTGCCGGATCCGACACGGCAAAACTCGTCATGTTCAGAATGACGTCGGCCTGTGCCTCGGCTAGAAGCGCGGCAATTATCGGCGCGGCGTCACCATCCTTCAGGCTGGCGCTGAACAGCGGCAGTGGATTCAGCCCGGCATCACGGCAGGCGGTGATCATCGCATCCACCGGCGCCAGATCGTCCGCCTGAAGCAGGGCACGGTAGAAGATGATGGCGGCCACAGGCGCGCCGGCGATCCAGTCACCGGACAGCGAGGCCAGATCGGGCATATCCCGCCCCGGCCAGTAGATGCCGGCGCGAAGAAGCGGGCGCGGCGGCGCGGCCATCGCGGTGCCGTCGAGAAGGTCGCTTATGGCGTGAAGAAAGGCCAGCGCATTGTCCTTGCCGCCGGCATCAAGATAGGCGGACAGTGACCGGCAGACCTCCGTGTCGAAGGATGACAGGTAGTCGAGTTCGGGGTCGGGGCGCGCGTCACCGGGAAGAAAGACGACCGGCACACCGCCGGATACCGCCTGCGCGCGAAGCTGTTGCACGCCATAGGACCAGTAGGCGCTGCCGCCAAGAAGCCTGACCACCACCAGCCGCGCCGCGGCGACGGTATTGGCGATATATTGATCGACCGAAAAGGGGTGACTGAGGCTGAGATAATTGGCGACCCGCACCCGCGGCGCATCCGTCCTGACCTCATCATCGTTACCCTGAAACGCGGCCACGGCGGCGGACAGCAGGCTGACCTCGGTATCGGCAGATGTCAGGATGACGATATCGCCCGGCGGCTGGCCGAGATCGACGGCCTCGTCGGAATCATAAAGGGCACCGCCCTCTTCGACCCTAAGAAGATGCATGATCGTCCATCAGTGTGCCGCCAAGACGGCCCGCGATGGCGGCGGCGTCAAGCCCGGCCATGCCGATCACCACAAGCCGGCCGGATACCGAATCCCGGTCACGCGCGAAATAGCCGTCGACGCGCCGGCCGACCGCCTGCACCACGAAGGGAAGCGCCCTGCCGGCGACATCCACCCGCCCCTTGGCCCGCAGCACGCCGAATTCGCCGGCGATGGCGGCGATTTCCTGCTGGAAGGCGTCGGCATCCGCGACCGCCCCGACCGAGATCACATGCGAGGCGAATTCATCATGGCCATGCTCATGATGGTGGTGGTGGTCCTCATCATCATGGTCGTGGTCATGCTCATCCTCATGATGATGATGGTGGTGATGGTGATGGGCATGTTCGGACCTGGCATGCGCCTGCTCTTCCATGTCCAGCCCCAGAATGGCGTCCATGGGCGCCGCGCCGCCAGAGACGGGGATGATCGGCGTCGGCGCGTCAAGCTGCCCCTCGACCGTGGCGCGGGCACGGGCAAGACCGGCGTCGTCCAGCATGTCGGCCTTCGACAGCACGATCAGGTTGGCAGCGCCGATCTGGTCGGCGAACAGCTCGTCGATGGGGCTTTCATGGTCAAGCTCCTCGTCGGCGGCGCGCTGCGCCTCGAGCGCCTCCAGATCATGGGCCACCCCGCCATCCGCAAGCGCCGGGCCATCGACAAGCGTCACCACCCCGTCAAGCATCACCTGTGACTTGATATCCGGCCAGTTGAAGGCCTGAACCAGCGGCTGCGGCAAGGCCAGCCCGGAGGTTTCGATGATGATGTGGTCAGGCTTCGGGTCCTGCACCAGCAATTGCTGGATGCTGGGCAGGAAATCATCGGCAACGGTGCAGCAGATACAGCCATTGGCAAGCTCGATGATTTCCTCGGCGCTGCAGCTGTCGGCCCCACATTCCTGAAGCATGTCGCCATCCATGCCGATATCGCCGAATTCATTGACGATCAGCGCCAACCTCCTGCCATTGGCCTGCATGATGATGTTGCGGATCAGCGTGGTCTTGCCGGCGCCGAGAAAGCCGGTAATCACGGTTGCCGGAATACGGGCTGAAGCCATGTCATGACCCTTTCAGCTGGCGGGCGAAGACATCAGACGCGACAAGGCAGAGCCACCCGGTCCTGCCCCCTGCCTGAAACACCACCCGCACAAGCGCGGATGGCGCCGGGTTAAGCTGGGCTACATGCCGGAGAAGATCAGCGGTTCGACGATCTCGACCATATAGGTCAGGCCGACACCGGCAACCACCGCACCGGCAAGGCGCGGCTTCATGGCGCCAGCGTCAAGCGCCTTCCAGACACGGGCGGTGAACAGGGCAACAGCCATGGCGATGGCCATCTGGATGAAGCCGAACCCGACAAGATAGGCGACAATCGGGGTCGTCTCGGCACCGACAACCGCCTCGCCATAGGCCCAGCCATGAAACAGGCCGGCGGCGGCGGCAAGGGCCGCGGCGGGACGGATATCTGACACCTTGCCACGCATGGCGAAACCGCCTGCCACCATCACCGATGCGGTGATGACCACTTCGGCAAGCGGCAGCGTCACGGCGGCGAGCATCAGCAGGGTGCCGCCCACAGTACCGCCGACAAAGGCAGCCGGCATGACCAGGCGCGCGCGGTGGAAAGCGGCGATCAGGCCAATACCGATCACAAAGGCCAGATGGTCAAAACCGATGACCGGGTGGCCGACACCGGACAGGAAGCCGTGAAGAGCAGTCTGCGGTGTCATCCCGCCAAGCGGATGATGCGCGAAAGCCGCGCCTGTCATTGTCAGGATCATGGCTGCCGCCAGGGTGAAAATTCTGGTCATTGGGCGTCCCCCTTCGAACCGTCAGGTTCGTCTGTATGCGGGGAATCGTGTCGCCGACAGCGCAATCAAGGCTCGCTTCACGGCATACCCCGGCCGTTGCAATTCTGGCTTCAAAGGCAGGTCTCCTGGCTCGAGGTCGTGGCCCGGCACCCTTCCCGGAAGCACGCTTCCAGTGGGATCCTGACGGGCGACCATCTTACAGTCGCGGGGACGGCTATGGCTTAGGGCAGTCATTTTTCACCCTCACCATATTCCCTCATTAAGGCATGGAGCTTTGCTCCACAGCCACCTTCAAGGCTGACAAATATTGGTCTGATTCTGCGGCATCCTGTCAACCAATTGCGTCACCGAATGGTCCGCCACCGCCATGCGCCGGAACGGCTAGCCCGTCATCAGCGGCGCGCCGACACGAATGTCCCCGACAGGCTGGCCCGCCCAGTTGCTGAGCTTTGCCAGCGACAGTGCCCTGACCGGATCACCAAGCTCATAGCCAAGCGCATGGATCAGCGCGGCGATGGCCGCGCCGGCAGCGCGGCTGTTGCCGTCACGCGCCTTGACCATCGCACCAAGGCCAAACTCGTGAAACGCCGCGCCATAGACGCCTTCCGCACCTGTCTTTGCGGTGATCCTGTCGCCGAACCCCTCGGCAAGCGCGGTGCAGAGCCGCCTGTCGCCGGCGATCATGCGTGGCGCGGCAGCAATCCCATGACGAATTCGCGCGCAGGCAGCCAGGCGGCCGGCCGTAAGCTCGCCGCCCCCGGCAAACAGCGCAAAGCCCCGCGCCCAGTTGCCAAGCGGCGCGCTCAGCGCCGGTGCCCCGCAGCCGTCGATGCCATGCGGATTGGCGATCAGGTCAAGCCCGACCATCGCTTCCAGCGTGCCGAGGATAGCCTGCTGCACAGGATGGCCCAGCGCCGCATATCCCGCCGGATCATGGCCGAGGCACTGCGCCAGAACCATCATGCCGGCATGTTTGCCGCTGCAATTGTTGTGAACCGGCGCCGGCGATTCAAGATCACGCGCCTGGCGAAGAAGGGTCGGCTGGTCGCCAGACCATTGCGGGCCGCAGGACAGGACGTCTTCGGACAGGCTGAACCTGTCCAGAAGGCGGCGGACGGCAGCGACATGCTCCGGCTGACCGTTATGGCTGGCGCAAACAAGCGACATCTCCGGCGGCACAAGGCGCCTGTCCTCATCCATCCTGTCCCAGGCCTCCGACAGGGCGATCGCCTGAAGCGGCTTCATCGCCGAGCGCGGAAAGACCATGCGTTCAACCTCGCCAAGCCCGACCAGCACACCGCCATCGGCATCGCACAGCGCGACATCGACAGCGTGGCAGCTTTCCTCGGCCCCGCCACGCGTCACCGAGACATGGAGCGGTTCATCCGACACAAGAGGAAGGGAGATACGCGGAACGGCCATGGCAGACTTTCCAAAGAGGGCACCCGCCAAGCCTTAGCAAGGCGAGGAAGGCGACACAATGGCCGCCTTCCCCACATGGTTCGTCATCCACCCCCCTGCGCCAGGTCAGGCTCCAGGGGGGACAGGCCCTAGAACGGGTTGTTTTCCGACTTCCCGCGGGTGTCGAAGAATTCCTTCGTGATCGCAAAGACGACCGGCGAAAGAACAATCAACGCCACAAGGTTCGGGATGGCCATCATCGCGTTCAGCGTGTCGGCCAGCAGCCAGACGAAGCCAAGCTTCACCGTCGCCCCGACAATCGCCGCCAACGACCAGACCGCACGGAACGGCATGATGATGCCGGTGCCGAACAGATAGGCCAGCGACCGCTCGGAATAGTAGGACCATCCGATGATCGTGGTGAAGGCGAAGATCGCCAGCGAGATGGCGATGATCGGCCCGCCAAGTCCGGGCAGGCTTGCCTCGAAGGCAGCCGAGGTCAGCGCCGCGCCGGTGGCGCCGCTTGTCCAGACACCCGTCGACAGGATCGCCAGCGCGGTGAAGCTACAGACGATGAGGGTGTCGATGAAGGTGCCGAGCATGGCGACCAGACCCTGGCTGACCGGACCCTTGGTCTTGGCGGCGGCGTGCGCGATCGGGGCCGAGCCGAGGCCCGCCTCGTTCGAGAAGACGCCGCGTGCCACACCGAAGCGGATCGCCGCCCAGACCGCCGCGCCGGCGAACCCGCCCGTGGCGGCCGTCGGCGAAAAGGCATGGGTGAAGATCAGCCCGATGGCATGCGGAATCTGGCCGGCATTGATCACCAGGATCACCAGCGAGGCCAGGATGTAGAGCGCCGCCATCAGGGGCACAAGCGCGCCCGCCACCTGGGAAATCCGCTGAATACCGCCGAGAAGCACCGCGCCGACAAGAAGCGCCACGATGATGCCGGTATAGAGGTGCGGAATACCGAAATTGGTGTGGAGCGCGTCGGCGATGGAGTTCGACTGGACCATATTGCCGATGCCGAACCCGGCGATGCCGGCGAACAGCGCGAAGGTGACCGCAAGCCACTTCCAGTTGGCACCCATGCCGTTCTGAATGTAATACATCGGCCCGCCGACGAAATTGCCGTTCTCGTCGGTTTCACGGAACCGGACGGCGCAGACCGCCTCGGCATATTTCGTGGCCATGCCGACAAGCGCCGTCATCCACATCCAGAAGACCGCCCCGGGGCCGCCGAGAAAGATGGCTGTCGCGACGCCGGCGATATTGCCGGTGCCGATGGTCGCCGACAAGGATGTCATCAGCGCGTTGAAGGGAGTGATGTCTCCGGCGTCATCGCCGGGGATGCGGCCCTTCCACAGCAGGGAAAAGCCGAACGGGATCTTCATGATCGACAAGAATCGCAAGCCAACCGTCAAGAACAGGCCGGCCCCGAGAATCAGGATCAGCATGGGGACGCCCCATACGATACCATTCACCGTGCCGACGAATTCGGAGATCGCTTCCATGTCTCGTTCCTTTCGTCAAATGCGTCTTCGTGCATTCCGGAACGAAACTGGGAACGATACAGATGAAGGGGGGACGCCCCGGATCACACCGCTAGGGCCAGGGCCAGCCGCCCCATCAATGGTGCGACAAACTGTCCTGACTGCCCCTTTTCTACATCAGATGCGGTGGCCCGACAACCACTTCTTCACCACAATCCATTATATAAAATATTAATTTTATTTAATTTATCAGACTCGCCTCGCCCATCACCTCCCCCAGAACCGACAGCAGAAGATCGCAATCCGCGGCCCCGATGGTCAGCGGCGGCCTGATCTTCAGAACGTTGTCGTCAGGACCGTCCGTGCCGATCAGGATGCGGTGATCGCGAAGCCTGTTGCTGACATAGTCGGCAAGTGCGGTGGCCGGGGTCTTCGCGGCGCGGTCGGTGACAAGCTCCACCCCGATGAACAGGCCGCGCCCGCGCACATCACCGATGATGGGAAACCTGTCCTGAAGGGCGCGAAGCCCGTCCAGAAGCCGTTTTCCCATGACGGCGGCATTGTGCTGAAGCCCCTCATCCTCGACAATCGACAGCACCTCGGCACCGATGGCGCAGGCCAGCGTGGTGCCCCCGAAGGTCGAGAAGAATTCCATGCCGTTGGCAAAGCTGGCGGCGATCTCTTCGGTGGTGACGACCGCGCCAAGCGGGTGGCCATTGCCAAGCGGCTTGCCAAGAACCACCATGTCCGGGGAGGCCTGCTGCGTCTCGAACCCCCAATAGGCATCCCCAAGCCGCCCAAGGCCGGTCTGCACCTCATCCGCGATGCACAGACCTCCGGCAGCCCGCACCCGTTCATAGACAGCCGCCAGATACCCGGCCGGTGGCTCGATCTGGCCGCCGACGCTGGGAAAGCTCTCGGCGATGAACCCGGCCGGCGCATGGCCGCCTTGCGCAAGCAGGCCGACGGCCCGGTCGATATCGGCGGCGTATTTCGCGCCCGCCTCCGGGTCATCATGGCCGAAGCGCCCGCGATAGGGATCGGCAAGCTCGGTGATCGCCACCCAGTCCGGCGCACCGGTCCCGCCGGGCCCGTTGAATTTAAAAGGGCTGATGTCGATGGTGCCGGTTGTATGGCCGTGATAGGCATGGTCCTGGACGATCATCCCGCGGCGGCCGCTATGAGCGCGCGCCAGACGCAGTGCCAGCTCGTTCGCCTCCGACCCAGAGGTGACGAAATAGCAATGCGTCAGATGCGGCGGCAGCTTGGCGCGAAGCGCGTCGGCAAACCGCATTTGCAGTGGATGGATATAGCGGGTGTTGGTGTTCAGAAGCCGGCTCTGGCGTTCGATCACGGCGGCGATCCGCGGATGCGCATGGCCGACATGCGGCACGTTGTTATAGGCATCAAGGTGGGTGCGTCCATGCTGGTCATACAGATAATGCCGCCAGCCGCGCAGAATCTGCAGCGGGCGCCGGTATGACAGCTTCAGATTCGCGCCGAACCGCGCCTTGCGGGCGGTGATCAGCGCATCCGTGTTGGCAGCGTCACAGACCAGATCATCGGGCGCCAGCCCCAGAAGATCGGCCGGGTTGGGATAAAGCGCCGCGAAATAGGCCAGATCGTCCGGATCGGCCACCCCGGGCCAGTCATCGGCCGACGTGACATCCGGATCGGGAAGGCCTGTCGCCAGCTGAAAATGCAGATGCGGCTGCCAGCCGCCATTGACCGCCGAGGTGCCAAGCGCGGCGAACGTGTCGCCCGCGGCGATGTTGTCGCCAGCGGCCAGGCCGGCAAGGCTCTGCGGGTCGAGATGGCCGTACAGGGTGAAGAATTCATCGCCCTCATCCGTGTGATGCCGAAGCACCACCGTGCCGCCATAATCCTGAGGATTGTCGCGGTTGATGGCGGTGACCACCCTTCCGTCCAGCGGGGCATGGACCATGCGCCCGGCAGGGGCGAACAGATCGATACCGAGATGCATGGTGCGCCGCCCTTCGACCGCGGTCGGTGCGGTCAGATAGCCGGGGCTGGTGTAGACAAGCCGCGGTTCGAGATAATAGCCGACATGCACCTCGTCGCCGTCAAGCGCCACCGGGACAAGCCTGTCACATTCTCCAAGGGTCAGGTTGGTCGGATCGGTCGGCAGCACCGAATCCCCGACAGCGAGGGAACAGACAGGCGCATGGGCAAGGCTCTCGCCCATCACCGGGGCCATGCTGCCGCGCTGTGCGGCAAGCCACCGGGTGACACGCGCCGCGCCCTCGACAATGTCAAGACCGGCGGCGACCCGAAGCCGCCGCGCCACCTCATCCCGGCTCCAGTGGCGCGCCACCTCAAGAAACGCCATCGCCGGGGCCTGACTGACCGTCACATAGGGATCATCGGGACGTTCGCGCGCCATCATCGCGCTGTTCACCAGCGACACGCCGAGCCGGACCATCATCAGCGGATAGACCATGTCGATCTCGCTCGCCGACAGCGGGCAGGCGGCCACATAGCCGGCGACAAGCGATTGAAGCGCCGCCATCGGGCGCGGCTTGTCGAGGACCATATAGGCCGCCGCCGTCGCCAGATCACAGACATGCGGGGCCCTGACCATGTCACCGAAATCAATCACCCCGGTCAGGGACGGAACGTCAAGCGACGGCCTGACAAGAAGGTTGTAATCATTGCCGTCGCAATGAATGGCGTGGTGGTCCAGTTCTAATAATTCACTTTCAAGTTCAGTTTCAAATACCTCAAAATATTCATTAATAATATCTTTAATATCTTCATCCAAAATCTCAACACCATGCGGCAACGCCCAGTGTGGGCGAAGCGGGTGCCATTTGAAATCCCGCGACAGCGCCGGATGGTCGAACCCCTCCAGCGCGGCGGTGATCGTGCCGAGCGTGGTGCCGATCTGGTGCAGCAGCGCGGGCGGGTGCGGGCGCATCGCGCCAAGTGGCATGCCGGCGAGACCGGTGATCACCCAGGCAATCCGGTCATCGCCGGACGGGCCCGACACCACCGCACTGGCCGCGCCGTCATGGCGGAGAATGACAGCCGGCACCGGCAGGTCGCTCGCCGCCCCTGCGAGATGGTCAAGCGCCACCACCTGCATGTCGACCAGCCCCGGCGCACAGTCCGGCCGCATGATCTTCAGCACTGCCAGAAGCGCGCCATCGCCCGTCACGGCGATGTTCAGGTCGAACTCGCCATCCAGCGCGGCGAGCTCGCCGCTGATGCCGTAATGCGTCTCCAGATAGTCTTTCCAGAACCGGCTTTCCTGATCGGACCACATGAACCTCTCCCCGTCACACCGGCATCCTATCGCGCGCGGCATGAAGGTCAAAGGGGGCCGGCAGGTGATCCCCCCTTCACATATGCGGCGCGCGCCCCCATTTCTCGGTCACGGACGGCAGCCGCCGTTTTCTGCGAAGGAAGGTTCCATGCCGCATTACCTTATCACCGGGGCGAGTTCCGGGATCGGTGCCGCCCTTGCCACCGCGCTGTTGCGAAGGGGCGATTCCGTCACCGCGCTGGCCCGCCGCAAGGACCGGCTGGATTTGCTTGCCGCCGGCAAGGGAAGGCTTCACCCGGCCTCCTGCGATGTCACCGACGCCGGCGCCACCGCCGCCGCCATTGACGAGGCGACCGGCGCCCTCGGACCTGTAGACTGTGCCATCCTCAATGCCGGCATGTACGAGCCGCAGGACACCACGAAGATCGACCCCGCCGCCTATGCCCGCCACATGGATGTGAACTATATGGGGGTGGTGAACGCCCTTCCCCGCCTGATCGACGGCATGCTGGCGCGGGGCACCGGCCAGATCGCCATCGTCTCGTCGGTGGCGGGATGGCGCGGGCTGCCAAAGGCGGCCGCCTACGGCCCGACCAAGGCGGCGCTGATCTCGCTTGCCGAATCCATGACCTTCGACCTTGCCCCGCGCGGCATCGATGTGAAGGTGATCTGTCCCGGCTTCGTGAAGACGGAATCCACGGCCGTGAATGATTACGACATGCCCGGGCTGATCAGCGCCGATACCGCCGCTATCGAGATCATCCGCGGCTTGCGAAGCAACCAGTTCGTGATCCAGTTCCCGAAACATTTCACGCGCAAGATGGGCCTGCTGCGCTGGCTTCCCGACCGCACCTTCTTCAGGACGGTCGGTGCCCGCACCGGTTTTCCCCAGCCCTGACAGCCCAGACGCCGACGCCGCCATGACCCCGCCCGAGATCATCACCCGATATGCCGACGCCTTCGCCGCGCTGTCACCGGACAATATGGATGACCTGCTGGCCACCGTCTCGCCGGATGTGCGGTTCGTCGATCCTTTCAATGACGTGACAGGCCATGACGGGTTCCGCGCCATCTTCACCCATATGTTCGAGACCTGCGAGGAACCGCGCTTCCACATCATCGACATCGCCTCGTCCGCCGGCCCGTCAGATGGCCCGGCGGGCGACAGGCGCGCCTATCTCCGGTGGCGGATGAGCGGTCGCGTCAGGGGCTGGCCGCACACCGAGCTGAACCTGCAAGGCATGAGCGAGGTGCATGTCGGCGAAGACGGGCTGATCTGCCGTCATATCGACCATTGGGACAGCGCCAGCCAGCTTCTGGCGCGGCTTCCAGTCATCGGCGCGATGATCAGGCCGGTTCTGCGGCTGTTCCGGGTCAGATCGGGCGGAAGGTAAGAAGCACCTCGCCAAGACGCAGCCCCGCCTTCGACACGGTGGCGCGGTTGACCATCACGCCGCCACCCTGAAGCACCATCACATCGTCGAACCGCACCTTCACCTTGCGGCCATACATCACCAGCCGGAAGTCGTAGCGCCAGCTCAGCATGTTGTCGGTGCATTTGCCGACGGCCACCCCGACCACATCGTCACATTCGCCGCGATACCGCCCCTCGCCAAGCGCCGTCACCACCCAGCGGCGGGTCTCGCGCTCGCCGTCATCATAGAGAAAATCCTCGTCAAGGATGAACCCGTCGCTTGTGCGGGTTCCCTTGACCTCGACATTGAACTGGCGGCGAATGGTGCCGAACCGGTCGACGAACACCCCGTAAGCGTCGAGACGCTGCGCAAAATATTCCTCTGGCAGAAAGCGCGGAATGGCCATCCCGCCGCTCATTTGGCGTGCGGGCTGTTGTGCATGAACAGCAGCTGCTTCACATCGATCATGCCAGCGCGGAACCCACCCTCGCAGTAGGACAGGTACAGCTCCCACATACGCTTGAAACGAGCATCGAACTTGTCGGTCGCAAGGTTTGGCCAGGCGGCCTGGAACCGGTCCCGCCACTCGGCAAGAGTGCGGGCATAATGAAGACCGAAACCGTTGGCCTCGACCAGTTTCAGGCCGGCATCGGCAACCGGGCGCTCCAGCCGCGGCATCGACGGCAGCATGCCGCCCGGGAAGATATAGCGCTGAATGAAGTCCGGTTCGCGGACATAGTCGTCGAACGCGTCTTCCTCGATGGTGATGGCCTGAAGCGCGGCCCGCCCGCCATCTTTCAGAAGCGCGGAAACGGATTCGAAATAGGTGGGCCAATAGGCCTGCCCGACCGCCTCGAACATCTCGATGGAGACGATCTTGTCAAACCGGCCCCTGAGGTCGCGATAGTCGGTCAGCTTAACCTCGGCGCGGTCGGCGAGGCCGGCATCGGCAAGCCGCCGGCGCGCGAAATCATGCTGCTCCTTCGAGATGGTGATGCCGGTGACGCGCGCGCCGCGCTCTTCGACGGCGTATTTGGCAAATCCGCCCCAGCCGCAGCCGATTTCCAGCACATGGTCGCCCGGCTGGATATCGGCGAGATCGGCGAGATGGCGGTACTTGTTCTTCTGCGCGGTGCTCAGGTCATCGGTCTCGTGGTCATAGACAGCAGATGAATAGGTCATCGTGCTGTCCAGCCAGGCGGCGTAGAAGTCGTTTCCGAGGTCGTAATGATAGGAGATATTGCGGGCCGAGCCGGACTTGCTGTTGCGGCGCAGGCCGTGGAACAGCCGCAGGCTGATCCGGCGCCAGACATTCGCCGCCATCGCATGGGTCAGCATCTCGTCATGCAGCACCGCAAGCTCGATCAGACCGGCCATCGAACTGCTCTCGACCTCGCCATCCATCACCGCTTCGCAGAATCCCATCTTGCCGTCGGTCAGCATGCGCGAGACAGCCGTCATGGAATGGAGCGTGACATCGGCCGCCGGCCCCGGCGCGGCGCCCCGGAAATCACGGCTGGTCCCGTCGGGAAGCGTCACCTTCAGTGAACCGAACTGAAGTCTCGAGAAGATCGCGAAAAGAAGATCAAGCTTTCGCCGCTGAATGAAACCAGCCATTCCTGCCTTACCCGTCGCCTGCACCGGCACCATGCGCCAATTACATACCTCTATTGTCCGCCGGTATCGCGCGCCCGTGACCAGGGCTGGGGCGGCGCCGGCCGGCCATGGAACGGCACCTTCTTCAACCAGAGGCGCGCTGCCTCGACATGGATCGAAACAAGCGGCCTGAGTGGCCATTGCCCGGTCGCCAGAAGCGCGCGAACCACTGACATAGTAGTAAGCCTTTCCCGCGAGCCGCGCAATGTCGCGGTCAGCCTTGCCGTGCCATTTGCGGAATACCGCATCAGCACCCGCACCCGGTCGCGTTCCGGCGGGGCGCTGACGCGAAGCCTGTAGGCCCCGTCGACCGGAAAGAAGGGCGAGACATGGAAAATCTTCGTTGCCTCAAGGGTGGTCTCCCTACCGTCGGCGCGCCCGATATAGGAATGCATGTCGCCGAATGTGTTGCGGACCTCATAGATATAGACACGATCCGCCCCTGCCTCGTCCCGCATCACATAGACCGACACCGGGTTGAAGGCGACCCCGAGGATTCGCGGGAAGGTCAGAAGATGAACCGAGGCGATCCGGATTCCAGGGCATATCTCGGCCGCCAGGTCGCGGGCATAGTCTGCCAGCGGCACCACCGGCTCCGACCGCCGGAAGTTCGGGCCATAATCCGCCTGCCGGAAGGACAGCAGGTTGAATCCGTCCACCGAAAACAGCGCCGACTGTTCCTGCGCCGCGTCAAGCTGGTCAAGATCGATCCAGATCGACAGACCGCTGCGGGACAGGAAATGTGATGGCGTGCCATGCCGCGTGTGATCAATCTTCGAGCGCACAAGCTGGCAGGCTGGCATCAGGCAATCTCGCGGTCATCCGGCGGCGGCAGAAGATAGGGCCTGACCTGCGTGTCCCAGGGGATTTCGGCGCCAAGCGTGCGGGCCACGGCAATGGCGGATTTCAGTCCGTCCTCATGGAAGCCGTGGCCAGTCCAGGCCCCGGCGAAGAACAGATCGCCGCTCCCCTGAATTGCGGGAAGACGCTGCTGGCCCTGAACCGCCCTTTCGTCGAACATCGGGTGGTCATAGCTGTAGATGCCATGGACAAGCGCCGGGTCGGGCTCGCGATGCGGGTTCAATGTCTCAAAAAGCGGATAGGCATTGTCGATGGATTGCAGCCTGTTCATCCAGTAGGTCAGACAGAGTGAATCTCCGGCACCGTCGCTGCCGATATAGTTCCAGGACCCCCAGGCACCGCGCCGTTTCGGCATCAGGCTCGGGTCCGAATGAAGAACCGCCCGGTTCGGCTGAAAACGGAAGCTGGAGAGAATGTCGCGCTCCAGCGGCGTGGCGTCGCTGATCATGGCAAGCGACTGGTCCGCATGCGCGGCCATCACCACCTTGTCGAACCAGACATCACCCTCGCCCCGGATGGACAGGATGACCCCACCCTGATCGCGCCGGATGCCGGTGATGTGCGTGTCGAGGTGAACGCGGCCACCCTGCATTCCGCCAAGGCTGTCGACGACGCGAGTCACATATTCCCGCGACCCGCCCTTCACGGTGCGCCAGCGCGGCCGTTCAATGAAGTTCAGAAGCTTGTGGTTTTCCATGAACTGCAGGAAGGACCGAACCGGGTAATCCAGCATCGTCTGCGCCGAACAGGACCAGATCGCCGCGCCCATCGGCAGCAGGTGATCTTCGACGAAGGCGGTAGCGTAGCTTTCACGGCTAAGGAACTGGGCAAGCGATTCATCGCGCGGGCCGGAGAAGGCCTTGCGATAGCCGGTGCGGTAGAAACGCACCAGATCCGACAGCATCGCCCAGTAGCGCGAGCGCAGCAGATTGCCGGGCTGCGCGACAAACCCGGTCAGCGAGCCTTCATATTCACAGTCACCTTCGCGAAGGGATACGGCGAAGCTCATGTCGCTTTCGATCCACGGCACATCGAGCCGTTCGAACATCGACACCAGGTTCGGATAGTTCAGCGGATTGAAGACGATGAAGCCGGTATCGACCGGCACCTTGACACCGTTGAAATCAGCCTCGACCGTATGGCTGTGACCGCCAACACGCGTATCCCGCTCGAACAGGTGGACTTCGGCTTGAGGATGAAGAAGATAGGCGGATGCCAGGCCTGAAATGCCTGACCCGATTACTGCAATACGCATGGCCCTTCCCAGCAACTTGGCTGCGACCCACGGGCACCTGCGGGGTACAGACAGAAACAACTCCCCTTAGATATAGGGACTAACTCCCGGTTTCAACATCCTAAATTGCGATTGCCAGTGAATTTCACGGTGAATTTGACAATGAATTCTCAGGGAACAGGCCACCATGATTTCCAGCTTCGGCAAAACACCAGAAGATGAACAGGTTGTCGCGGGCCGGATATCCGCCCATGGGCTCAGCGCCACCATCCTGACCTGGGGCGCCGCCCTGCAGGATCTGCGGCTGGACTCCACCGGCAGGCCGCTGGTGCTCGGCTTCACATCGCTTCATGACTATCTGGCGCATGGCATGTATCACGGGGCAACCGTCGGCCGAGTCATCAACCGCATCGGCGGGGCGTCAGCCCCGATCGGCGGCACCGCCTGCCGGTTCGACTGCAATGATCCGGGCGGCCATACGCTGCATGGCGGGCGCGCCGGCTATGCGGCGCGCAACTGGCAGATGACCGATCATCAGGCTGGCGAGATCACCTTCGGGCTGACGGACCCGCACGGGTCGATGGGGTTTCCAGGCACGGTGACGGCAAACTGCCGCTACAGCCTTGTGAGCCGCGACGGCGCGCCGACGCTTCGCATCGAGCTTCGTGCCCGGACAGATGCGCCGACCCTCGTCAATCTCGGGCATCACAGCTATTTCTGCCTTGATGACAGTGGCGATATCCGCGGCCATGACCTTCGGATCGATGCCGACCGTTACCTCGCCGCCGACGCCACCTCTCTGCCCACCGGGGTGATTGAACAGGTGGATGGCAGCAGGTTCGACTTTCGCCTGCGGCGTCGCGTCGCCGGCAGCTATGACCATAATTTCTGCCTTGCCGACGCGCGACGCGGCCTGACCCCGGTGGCCTGGCTGGACTCGCCCCGCTCGGGGCTGTCGATGCGGGTCAGCACCACCGAACCCGGTCTGCAGCTCTACACAGGACAGGGACTGACGGATGGTGGCAGCGGCCATGACGGGCATGCCACCGGTCCCTACGCCGGCATCTGCCTTGAGCCACAATGCTGGCCGGATGCGCCGAACAACGCGGCATTTCCGTCGATTGACCTGCGTGCCGGCGACAGCTACCAACAGATTAGTGAATTTTCCTTCCCCCACGGCTGACCCGAATCCCCGGGCTCTGCCCGAACCGACGAGACCATTTCCGTGATCTACAAACAGCTTGGCCGCACCGACCTCAATGTCAGCCTTCTCTGCCTCGGCTCGATGACCTGGGGAACCCAGAACACCCCGCAGGAGGGCCATGCGCAGATCGACATGGTGCTGGACCACGGGATCAATTTCATCGATACGGCGGAAATCTACCCGACCACCCCTCTAAGCAAGGAAACGCAAGGCGAGACCGAACGCATCATCGGGCAATGGGTGGAGGCATCAGGGCGGCGGAGTGAGGTGATCCTCGCCACCAAGGTGGCGGGCGAAGGCTATCGCAATGTGCGTGACGGCGCGCCGATCTCGCCGGCGACAATCCGCATCGCGCTTGAGGAATCGCTGCGCGCCATGCGAACCGACTACATCGATCTCTATCAGCTTCACTGGCCGAACCGCGGATCCTACATGTTTCGCAAGAACTGGCTCTATGACCCGACGGGCCAGGACCGGGACGCCACGCTGACCCATATGGCCGAGGTCCTTGAGTGCCTGGAGTCCTTCCGCCGGGAAGGCAAGGTCCGCCATGTCGGCCTGTCGAATGAAAGCGCCTGGGGAACTGCCCAGTGGCTGCGGTTTTCCGAGGATGGCGCGCTGCCGCGCATCGCCTCGATCCAGAATGAATATTCGCTTCTCTGCCGCCTGTTCGACACCGACCTTGCCGAACTGGCGCATAACGAGGATGTCGGGCTTCTTGCCTTTTCGCCGCTTGCCTGCGGGCTTCTCACACGAAAATACAGCGCCGGCAAAAACGCGCCGGCGGGATCGCGCATGAGCATCACATCCGATCTTGGCGGGCGGATCACGCCACGGGTCTGGCCTGCCATCGACGCCTACGCGAAGATCGCCGACGATCATGGCCTCGACCTTGGGCAGATGGCGCTTGCCTGGGCGATGACACGACCTTTCATGGGATCGGTGATTTTCGGGGCCACTTCGCTGCCGCAGCTTGAATCAGCGATCGCCTCGGCCGACCTGACCCTGTCTGACGAGGTGATGGCCAGCATAGACGCGGCGCACAAAGCCCATCCCATGCCCTATTGACCGGCGCACAGACAAACAGCACTCCAGAGGATCATGAAAATGGCAAAGAACAGATATGATATCGCGGTGATTCCGGGCGACGGCATCGGCAAGGAAGTGGTGCCCGAAGGCATGCGCGCGCTGGAAGCCGCCGCCGGGCGCTTTGACATCCCGCTCCATTTCGATCATTTCGATTTTGCCAGCTACGACTATTACGCCAAGCATGGCGACATGATGCCGGAAGACTGGAAAGCCCGGATCGGCGGCCATGACGCGCTGTTCTTCGGCGCTGTCGGCTGGCCGGAAAAAATTCCGGACCATGTCTCGCTCTGGGGCTCGTTGCTGAAATTCCGGCGGGAATTCGACCAATATGTCAATCTGCGGCCGGTCCGGCTTCTTCCCGGGGTGCCGTCACCACTTGCCAACCGCGTGCCTGGGGATATCGATTTCTATATCGTCCGCGAGAATACCGAGGGCGAATATTCCTCGATCGGCGGGCGCATGTTCCAGGGGACCGAGCGCGAAATTGTCATTCAGGAAACGGTGATGAGCCGCACCGGCGTTGACCGGGTGCTGAAATTCGCCTTCGAACTGGCGCAGAGCCGGCCGAAAAAGCACCTCACCTCGGCCACCAAATCGAACGGCATCTCGATCACCATGCCCTATTGGGACGAACGCGTTGCCGAAATGGCCAAATCCTATGAGGATGTCGCGGTCGACCAGTATCATATCGATATCCTGACTGCGCATTTCGTGCTGAATCCCGACTGGTTCGACGTTGTCGTAGCCTCGAACCTGTTTGGCGACATTCTGTCGGACCTCGGCCCGGCCTGCACCGGCACGATCGGCGTCGCCCCGTCAGCCAACATCAACCCGAACGGCGATTTCCCGTCACTGTTCGAGCCCGTTCACGGATCGGCACCCGACATCGCCGGCAAGGGCATCGCCAACCCGGTCGGCCAGATCTGGACAGCGGCGATGATGCTGGAACATCTGGGATTTGCCGAGGCGGCGAGATGCATCACCGACGCCATCGACACCGCACTTGCGCAGCCCGCTCTTCGCACCGCCGACCTTGGCGGCAGCGCCACCACCGAAAGCTGCGGCAAAGCCATTGCCGAAATCATCAGCGGCTGACATGACACCCGATACGGCCTTCGACCTTGATGAACGGCTTGCGGCAGGCACATTCCTTGTCGCCCGGCATGAGGCTATTCAGGTGCGGCTTGCCAATGATGCCCGCTTTTTCTGGCTGATGCTGGTGCCGGAGATTCCCGGGGCCAGCGAGCTGCATGATCTTGGCGAGGTGACACAACAGGCGCTGATGCGGCTTGCCACCCGGCTTGGCGCCTGGCTGAAGGCGGAAACCGGGGCTGACAAGGTCAATTCCGCCGCCATCGGCAATATGGTGCCCCAGCTTCATGTCCATATCGTGGCGCGGCAAGCGGGTGATGCCGCCTGGCCCGATCCGATCTGGGGGCATGGCGCACCGGTGCCGATGGATGAAGACCTGCGCCGCGCCCGCATCGACGCCATCGCCGGCTTTGTTGCGGGCCTGCCGCCGTCTGGCGACCCGATCTACAAGATCTGCGATGCCGCCCTGTGGGATGAAGCTGTGAAGTCGGGACATTTCACCGGTGCCGAAATCGACATTCAGGATGGCTATATCCATTTTTCCACCGCGACGCAGGCGCAGGAGACTGCGCGGCGTCATTTCAGGGCGCGCAAGGGGCTTGTGTTTGTGGCCATTGATCCGGCCGGTCTTGAGATCATCTGGGAGACGTCGCGCGGCGGCGACCTGTTCCCGCATCTCTATGATGCGCTGCCGGTCAGCTCGGCCCTGTCTGTAACCGCCATGCACCCCGACAGCGACGGAACGCCGATCCCCGAAGGCGGCTTTCCGGCACCGCGAACACCCCGCTAGCTTGTCTGGCAGAATTCGCGGAAACAGATAACCTTGAAACAGAACACAAAATGCATCTCACGCGGCGTGAAGATAGCGCCGCGCAACAATTTCGGGCAACCGAAACAGGCAGGAAAACGGTCAGACATGCGTCTGCCTTCGCACAGCATCCATAAGGCCCGCGACACTGCCCCCGGACCCGGCAGAAACTGCGCCAAAGCAGTAGAAGTCCGGACGGATGACTGCCGCCTCGATCCCCAGCGATGAAAGCATTTCCGCTATGGCAGGATGATCATCCGGATCAATGGCAATAGCCACTTCTTGAGGCGGCAAGGAGACGCCGGACAAAACGGCTGATTTTCCGACCACCGCAAGCCGCCCCGCCATCGCATCTCCAAGCAACCGGTCATCGGCAAGCCGGGGCTGCGGCATACGGATGCCGCGCATGCCGTCGCCGTCAGGGCCTATGGCATGGTCAAGGTCGCGGCTGATAGAATTCATCTGCGCGGCACCATCGGGCCGGATGGCATGGGTCAGCGCTTCGGCTGTCTCGGCGCTGTTCATCATCTCGCCGACACGGACCGCCGTTTCGATATACGTCCGTGTGTGGGCGCGCCGTTCGCGCTCATAGCTGTCGAACAGTGACTCGGGCGCCTGCCAGCGCAAAACGGCGGCAAGTTTCCAGCCCAGATTGGCGACATCCCTGATGCCTGTGCACATGCCCTGCCCGAGGAATGGCGGCATCAGATGCGCGGCATCGCCAGCGATCATCAGCCGGCCGTCCCGCCAGCGGGTGGCCAGCTTGGATTCGAAACTGTAAACCGCCTTGCGCGCGATCTCGCCATCCTCCGGTGTGATGGCTGGACGAAGGCGGGGCCAGATGAAGTCATCGCCTGTCACCTCTTCCAACTTTTCCTCCGGCCTCAGGCTGATTTCCCAGCGGCGCCATTCACGCGGGCAGCGTACATAGGTGGTTGGCCGCTCACGATCGCAGGTCTGGATGGTGAAGTCGCCAAGGTCGGGCCGCGGCTTTTTCAGCTTCACGTCGATGACAAGCCAGCGCTCCTGAAACCCCAGATCCTCCCAGTCACTGTCCATGGCCGCACGGACAACCGATTTCGCCCCGTCCGTGCCAATGGCATAGCGTGCCGTCACACTCTGTTCCGAACCGCCATGCAGATAGGAAATTTCGACAAGCGTCCCGGTGTCATGGACCGCCGTCACATGCGCCGACCGGCGCAGCGTAACCGTCTTGCAATCGCCGATCCCGCGGTTCAGTTCGGCCTCAAGGTCTGGCTGGTGAAAGCGATAGCTGGGATACCAGCCAAGCGGGCCGATTTCCTGCGGACGCGGCCAGTCCAGAAGCAAATTCTGGTCACAATCGACAAATTTTGTGCCGACATTCACCCGCGCATCGCGGCCGATGCCCTCCGACAGGCCGATGGACTGGAAAACCCGCATCGCCTCGTCATCGAAATGCACCGCGCGCGGCAGCGGGTAGACCGCTTCCTCGCGTTCGAGAACCAGCACATCTATGCCATATCCCCCAAGGATATTGGCAAGCGTGGCGCCTGTAGGCCCAAGGCCCACAATCACCACCTCGTGATCCGGCTCCTTCAAAGTCTCCGTTCTTGTCATCCTAAATCAACGGGGTAACTGATCATAAAGCCAGGGGCAATCAATCAGCATAGGTGTCCGCTTGCCCTCGGCGGCGGCCTGAAGGCGCAAATCGCGCATGACGCTGCGCCGGTCCTCGGGGAGGTGAACCCGCTCATGCCCCCAGAAGCTCGGCCCGACACTGGTTTCATGAGGCTGCCAGCTGTCAAGATCGATGACGCGGCCGCCCCATCCGCTCTCGATGAAGAAGCTTGACGGCGTCCTGGCGTAGAAGGATGTCATATAGTCATTGGTATGCCGCCCCAGCGTGTAGGCAATGCAGTCGTCCTCGATCTGCGCAAGGTCGTAGCCCTGCCCGACATCATCCAGATTCTGGTATTCGACCATGAAGTGATGGAGGCCGCGCCGGCCTGTTCCGATCATGGCGAAGCTGTGATGGCGGCCATTCACGTGAAAGAAATACATCGGATAGGGCTGCAGCGCATAATCGCTGACATGAAAGCCGAGAACATCGCGATAGAGCGGCAGAAGCGGCTGGACATCAGCGACATGAAGCACCGCGTGCCCCATGCCATAGGGACCTGTCAGAAACCCCTCGATGGCGCGGCCCGGGGTGAACGGATCGGTGGCAAGCCGCGGGCTGGCGAACAGCTCGACACGGTTGCCGTCGGGGTCATCAAAATGGATCATGCGCTCGACAAAGCGCTGGTCGCACAGGGCTCGGCCCGCCTCGGTCACGCCGATGCCGAACGCCTCGATCCGCGATGCCAGCGTGTCGAGATCGGCTGGCTCCGCCACCTGCCATCCCATGAAGGCGAATTCATCCCCGGCTTCGTCCAGAACAACAAGCCTCTGCCGCCAGTCATCCATGCGGAAGGCCATGGTTCCGCCGCCCGAATCAACCTTCTGCATGCCAAGCAGCCTGCCGGCATAATCCGACCAGTCTGCCAGCGCCGGTGACCTGACACCCATATATCCGAGCGCGATGATCGGCATGAACAGCTTCCTCCACGCGCAAGCCTAACGGTGCCGGCATGGCGCTGGCAAGCCATCTTGGGAAGGAAAGAGGTGATGTGTAACACTGTCGCGCCGGCCATGCCGCGGAGGTTTATCAATTGACCGGGGACGTGCCTCTGTGGCTTTTTGGAACGGCATTTGGAAGAGTGACGGGACGGATGAGCGACACGCCACAAAAACGGTTTCGGGAAACCCTGACCATCTGGCCGCACAGGTCGCTGTCGCCGCGAGGCTTCCTGCTGGTCATGGCGACCCTCGGCTCACTCGCCTTTTGCATTGGTCTCGGCTTCTTCCTGCTTGGTGCCTGGCCTGTGATCGGGTTTCTGGGGCTGGAACTGCTGGTCGTCTGGGTGGCGTTCAAGATGAATTATCGCGCTGCCAGGCGGCGCCAGCACCTGACCGCGACCGCCAGCAACCTGAAGATCGAAGATGTGTCGCCGGCCGGCAACCGCGAAACCACGGAATTGCCGACGGCGTGGGTCCAGGTCGAACTGACCCCTCGTGAAGAGCCGAAAATGCGCTCGCGCCTTCAGCAAAAGGTCATTGTGCGGTCCCATGGCAAGACGGCCGAAATCGGCAACTTCCTGCATCCTGCCGAAACACCGCGTCTGGCGCGCGAAGTCACCCGCATGGTCGAGCGTGCGCGCGCCGCGGCGCTTCGTGATGACGACCCGCCGCAGACCGAGCAGGCCGAGCGCGTTCGCTGACAACGGCAGACGCGGCGGGCAGGCCATCACATGCAATCAAATAGGATGCAATCACCCGCATTTCGGGCCACATTGCCGGTATGGATATCCTGACGCCCTTCCAGATTGCGCTGACGCTTCTCGCCACTGGTGATGCCGAACTGATGTCGACCATCACCCTGTCGCTGCTTGTCAGCCTGACGGCGGTGGTGACATCGCTTCTCATCGGCCTGCCGCTTGGCGCGGTGCTGGCGGCCTACCGCTTTCCCGGGCGCACCCCGCTGATCGTGATCAGCAATACCTTCCTCGGGATGCCGCCGGTTGTGATCGGGCTGCTGATCTATCTGTTGATTTCGCGCGCCGGCCCGTTCGGATTCCTGGGTATCCTCTACACCCCGGCGGCGATGATGCTGGCCCAGACAGTGCTTGTCCTGCCGATTTCAATCGCGTTGTCACGGCAGGCCTTCGAATCCCTGAACGGAGAATATGCACTGCTGTTTCAGTCACTTGGCCTTGGGCGGCTGGCGCGAATCCGGGCCCTTGTGTTCGAGGCGCGCGCGGCCCTTCTGACCATTGCGCTCGTCTGTTTCGGGCGGGCCATCTCGGAAGTCGGGGCGGTGATGATTGTCGGCGGCAATATCCGCCATTCGACGCGGGTGATGACCACCTCGATCGCGCTTGCCACCTCGATGGGCGAGCTGGCCTATGCCATGGCGCTCGGCATCGTGCTGCTGCTGGTCGCGCTGGCGGTGAACATCGCCAGCCAGCTTCTTCGCAACAGTTTCAGGAACCTTGGCCATGACGTCTGAGCGCACAAGGACCGATCTAATTCTGAGCGCCCGCGGCCTGAATCTTTCGCGCGACGGGGTGGCCCTGCTGAAGTCGGTGTCCGTCGACATCAGGCGTGGCAGCGTCACCCTTCTTCTTGGCTATAACGGGGCCGGCAAGACGTTGCTCCTGAGCTGTCTTCACGGGCTGATCGAACAGGATTCCGGACAGATCAGCGCCCCGCCGCGCGACCGTCAGAAAATGGTCTTCCAGAAGCCGATCATCATGCGCCGCACGGCGCGACGCCATTTGCAGTTCGTCTGCCCGGGCCTGCCCGACGACCAGCTTGCCGACTGGATGAAACGGGCCGGGATCGACGACCGGATCGACGCGCCGGCGCGGGCGCTGTCGGGTGGCGAACAGCAGAAGCTTGCCCTTGTCGGGGCCCTGGCAGCCCGGCCCGATATCCTGTTTCTTGACGAGCCGACGGCGCACCTTGATTTCGCCGCGACGAAATTCATCGAGGAGATGATCCACGAAGCGCATGACCAGGGAACCACCATCGTCATGACCAGCCACAACCGTGCGCAGGCGGAACGGCTCGGACAGGATGTGCTGCTCCTCGACGCTGGCACGCTGGTCGAGTCAGGACCCGCAAACCGGTTTTTCAGCGCGCCGCGGCATCCGTTGTCCAAACAGTATCTTGAACATCTGTAACCATCCGCCGGTGCGGCATGCCGGGCAACTTGGCATGCCGGAGCAAATCGACTAGCGTGACATAATGGACAGTACACCGAAAACAATGGTGTTGACCGGCGCAAGCCGCGGCATTGGACACGCCACCGTCAAACGCTTCTCGGAAGCCGGATGGCGCATCATCACCTGTTCGCGAAGCCCGCTTCATCCAAGCTGCCCATGGGATGCCGGCGAAGAAAACCATCTGCAGATCGATCTCGCTTCACATAAAGAAATTGCGCGCGGCGTCGATGAACTCATGGAAAGGCTTGACGGGGCACCGCTTCATGCACTTGTGAACAATGCCGGCATCTCGCCCAAGAATGACAGCGGCGACCGGATGGATTCGATGTCCACGCCGCTGGATGTCTGGCACGGCGTCTTCCAGGTGAATGTCTTCGCCCCGGTGATGCTGGCGCGGGCGCTGATCGAGCCGCTTCAGAAGGGCAATGGCACGGTGGTGAATGTCACCTCGATTGCCGGCAGCCGGGTGCATGAATTCGCCGGCACCGCCTATGCCGCGTCGAAAGCGGCGCTGAGCGCGCTGACCCGCGAGATGGCATCCGATTTCGGCAAGCGCGGGGTTCGCGTCAACGCCATCGCCCCCGGCGAAATCCTCACTGGCATCCTGTCGCCGGGGAGCGAGGAGGCCATGCTTCCCTCAATCCCGCTGGGACGCTTTGGCACATCCGAGGAAGTGGCCGAGACCATCTTTTTCCTGTGTAATGACAGCGCTGGCTACATCAATGGCGCCGAGCTCCATGTCAATGGCGGGCAGCACGTCTGACCGCCACCGCATGGCCGGGCGCCCCCGTTGGAGAACCCTATCATGAGCCCAGACGACGCCAAGACAGGCCAAGGCCATGCGGGCAGCCCCGGCAATTCCCCGGCAAGCCGCGACATCGCTTTTCACATGCATCCCTACACCAACCCGGCGATGCTGGCGGATGCGGGGCCGCATATCATGGCGAAAGGAAGCGGCGTCTTTGTCCATGATGACAGCGGCAAGCCCTTTTATGAGGGAATGAGTGGGCTGTGGTGCACCTCGCTCGGCTTTTCCGAGCCCGAGCTTGTCGAGGCCGCCATCGACCAGTTCAGGAAGCTTCCCTTCTATCACAGTTTCGCCGGCAAGACCGTCGGCCCGGCCATCGACCTTGCCGAACATCTGATCAGCATCGCCC
>CAJWVJ010000002.1 GCA_913048595.1 uncultured Alphaproteobacteria bacterium
CCGCCTTAAGATGACCTGGACCGACCTCAAGACCCGACTCGACCATGCCGGCTATGTCGCTTCCGACGAGCTGGCCATGGCGATTCACATTGCGTTGCAGCTCGAGCGGCCGATACTCCTCGAAGGGGACGCCGGCGTCGGCAAGACGCAGATTGCCAAGACGCTTGCCGAGATCGAAGTCACGGAATTGATCCGCCTGCAATGCTATGAAGGTCTGGATGCGGCCGCCGCCATCTATGAATGGAACTATCAGCGCCAGCTTCTGTCGATCCGCGCATCGGCCGATGCCGGGGTGTCCACAGGTGAAATCGAGACGCGTATCTTCTCGCGCGACTTTCTTCTGGAAAGGCCGCTTCTTCGCGCCATCCAGCAGGAACGCCGCCGGTGCTGCTGATCGACGAGATCGACCGCGCCGACGAGGAATTCGAAGCCTTCCTTCTGGAAATCCTGTCCGATTTCCAGATCACCGTTCCCGAGCTTGGGACGATCACGGCGACCAGCCGCCCGATCGTGGTGCTGACGGCGAATGGCACGCGCGATCTGTCGGATGCCCTGCGCCGCCGCTGTATCTACAGCTTTGTTCCCTATCCGGATCGCGAGACCGAACTGTCGATTCTTGCCAAGCGCGGCCCCGAACTGTCGCCGCAGCTGGCCCGCCAGATAGTCGGATTTGTGCAGGCGCTTCGCAAGGAAGACCTTGAAAAGAAACCTGGTATTGCCGAGACGCTTGACTGGGCGGCAGCCCTTGCCGGGCTGGGCCTGAAGGATCTCACCGATGATCCGGTGGCGCTCCAGGCCTCGCTTGTCGCGCTGCTGAAGACCGAAGCCGACCAGGCGACAATTCCGGGCCCGGTGGCACAGCGCCTGGCCGGCGCCTCCGGGTGACCTGTCATGACCGCCGTTACACGTTTTCCGACCCGCGCCACGACGGCCGAACGCATGGGGGAATTTACCCGCCATCTTCGTGAGAACGGGTTCCGTGTCGGCATGCCGGAGACGGAAATGGCGCTTCGCAGTATGCCGCTTCTCGATGTGGGCGACCCGCGCGAGCTGCGGATGGCACTGAAGGCCATCTGTGCCGCCGACGCCGAGGGCTATTCGAAATTCGATGATCTGTTTGATGCCTATTGGCACAATCCGGGCCGGTCGCGAACCGAGCACAAGCGCACCAGTGACCGCGGCCCCGACCCCAGCAGCTTCAGCAACCTCTCGAAATTCCTGTCCCCGCAGGACAGTGGCGAGAGCGGGGATGCCGACACCCCTGACAATGACAATGACGGCGAGGCCGACAGCGACGGCGAAGGCAAGCTCGTCTCGACCGACATGGTCAATACCGACAAGACCGATATGCGCGAATTCCTGCTTCCCGAGGACCGGGCGCGGGCCGAACGCGCCGCGCAGCGTATTGCGGCCGCCATCCGGTATCGCCGGTCACGGCGGCGCAAGGCGGCGCGCAAGGGCGCGATGATCGATTTGCGCCGGGTGATCCGCCGGTCGGTGTCCAGCGGCGGCGAACCGATGCAGCTTCTGCGACGAAGGCGCCCCGACCGCCCGGTGCATCTTGTCGCCATTCTGGATGTGTCCGGGTCGATGACCCTGTATGCCCGAGTGTTCATGGCGTTCCTGCGAGGGCTGATCGATGTTGACCAGCGGGCAGACGCCTTTGTCTTCCACACCAGCCTGATGTGCGTCAGCGACGCCCTTCGTGACAGCGATACGTTGCGTGCTGTGAACCGCCTGTCGATGATGGCGCAGGGTTTTGGCGGCGGCACGCGGATCGGCCAGTGCCTCGAGCAGTTTACAAGCCAGTATGCCGGCCGCATGCTGGGACGCCGCAGCGTCGTCATCATCATGTCCGACGGTTATGACACCGGCGCATCGGACCGGGTAGGCGCGGCGATGGCGAAGCTGAGACGCAAGGGATGCAAGCTGATCTGGCTCAATCCGCTGATTGGCTGGAAGGATTATGAGCCGGTGGCGGCCAGCATGGCGGCGGCGATGCCTTATCTGGACGTGTTTGCGCCATGCAACACGCTGGAAAGCCTTGCAGCACTCGAACAGGAGCTTGAGCGGCTATGACCGACCGTACATCACAGGCAGCATCACGGGACATCGAGGGCGTGGCGGCACTGCTTCGCGCCGCCGGCACTCCGCATGCGGTGGCGACTGTGGTGCGCACCCTGTCCTCGACAGCGGCGAAGCCGGGGATGAAGGCGCTTGTGCTGGAGGACGGGAATTTTGCCGAGGGCTGGCTTGGCGGCGGCTGCGTGACGTCTGCAGTCCGGCGCGCCGCGCAGGAGGCCATCCGGTCCGGCGAGGCCACGCTTGTCTGCCTGCGCCCCGAGGAGCTTCTTGCCGATGAGGCCGATGGCGAAGCGATGGTGACACTGGCCCGTAATGGCTGCCCGAGCAAGGGGTCGATGGATATCTTTGTCGAGCCTGTGGTGCCGCAGCCTGAGCTTCTCGTCTTCGGGCAGGGGCCGGTGGCGCGGGCCTTGTTGCGGATTGCGTCCGGCTTCGGCTTTACGCTGGCGAGCTACGGGGATGCGGTCGAGGGTGTGGCGGTCGACCGCCATTACGCCTCTGCCGACGACCTCGCCGTGGCCGGCAATGCCGAACGGTTCATCATCATCGCGACACAGGGCGCGGGGGATGTGGCGTCGCTGACGGCCGCCCTGCCGCTGGCGAGCGACTATCTGGCCTTTGTCGGCAGCCGCCGCAAATTCGCAAGCTATCGCGACAAGCTTCTCGCGGCCGGACTCAGCGCCGCGCGGATCGGTGATGTGCGCTCGCCGGCCGGGCTGCATATCGACGCCGTCACGCCTGAAGAGATCGCCCTGTCGATCATGGCCGAGGTGATCCAGACACGCCGCAGCGCCCGTCGTGCCGAGGTGGCCCATGGCTGAAGTGCAGATCATTCTGCTGGCGGCGGGCCAGTCGACCCGCATGGGACGTGCCAACAAGCTTCTGATGAAGGTTGGCGACGTGCCGCTTGTGCGCCGCACCGCCGAACAGATGTGCGCTGTCGCCGGTGCCGAGGTCACGGTGGTCCTTGGCCATGCGGCTGGTGAGGTGGAGGTGGCGCTGGCCGAGCTTGCGGTCCGTACAATCGTCAATCACCATCATGCCAGCGGTCAGATGAGCAGCGTCCATGCCGGTCTTTCTGCTGCCGGTACCGGTGAGCGTTTCATGGTTGTGCCAGCCGACATGCCCCGCCTGACAACGGTGGACTGCCTGTTCCTGATCGACGCGCATGATGGCGCGGGCGCCGGGCAGGTCACTGTTCCGGTTCGCCATCGCGATGGCGAGCGTCAGCGTGGCAATCCCGTGATCATGCCCGCCAGCGCCGCCAGGACGGTACGTGAAGGCGGGATCAATCTCGGTTGCCGCGGTCTTCTTGACCGCCAGCCCGAGCTGCTGCATGCGTATGATACCGACAGGGACGCATTCTTTGTCGATATGGACACGCCGGATGCCTATGCCGATCTGTTGGCGCATGCCGCGCAATATCCGACTGCCGGGTCTGAAAGGAGACATCCAGAATGGAATTAGCCGACGAAATCACCATCCCCGCGCCACGAGACCGGGTCTATGAGGCGCTGAACGATGTGGACATACTGAAAGCCTGCATCCCGGGATGTGAGGAGCTTGAAAAGGAATCCGACAACGAGCTTGTGGCGAAGGTCACGCTCAAGGTCGGGCCTGTCAAGGCGCGCTTCAGCGGCCGTGTCACTCTCGATCCGAGCAAGGCACCCGAAATGTTCAGCCTGTCCGGTGAAGGTGATGGCGGCATCGCCGGCTTTGCCAAGGGTGGCGCGGATGTCGAACTGATCGAGGATGGCGAGACCACCATTCTGAAATACGTCGCCAAGGCCGAGACCGGCGGCAAGCTGGCGCAGCTTGGCGGTCGCCTGATCACCAGCACGGCCAAGAAGCTTTCGAAGATGTTCTTCGAGAAGTTCGAAAAGATCATGAGCGGAGAGGTGGAGCTGGAAGAGGCTTCCTGACCGCTTTCCGGACGGTACCCGCCGTGTGTGCCCGGTTATTGACGCCGGTTCCCGCCGGCGTCGTCAGTGGGGGGGAAGGGCAGCAGGCGCAAGCCGCTGCCACGGGCCCCGGCGGGTACCACCCTTTCAGGGTGTGTGCACGCGCGATTATCGTAGTCGGGATCAGCTGTAGCTGATCTCGCTTCGGAGGGCGGGATCATGTATCCAGTGCCAGTAGGTCTCGTGCAGCGCGCTCGCCACCGGGCCGACAGCGCCATTGCAGAAAATCCGGTCATCGACGCGGGTCAGCGGGGCAACCCCGCCGCCCGATGTCGACAGGAACACCTCGTCCGCAGCCATGAATTCATCGAGGGGCAGCGGCCTGATTTCCGTTGACAGGCCGTGCTCGGCCGCCATTTCCAGTACGGTGCGACGGCTGATCCCTTCCAGCGCGCCATGGTCCGAGGTCACCAGCCTGTCACCATGGATCGCGAAGACATTGAAGCCGGGGCCCTCGGTCACACAGCCATCCGCATCAAGCAGAATGACGGTTTCGAACCCGTGATCCTTGGCCTCGAACAGCCCGGCGGTGAAATCGCCCCAATGGTAGTTCTTGACCCGTGGGTCGATACTGGATTCCGGAATACGGGTGACCGATTTCGCGATCCAGGCGGTGCGGGATTCGGGTGGCATGTCGGGGCGCATCACATGGATGTAGGGAACGCACCAGCCATAGAAATGATTGCCACATTCGCGTGGATCGCGCGTGCCGGGGATCAACGGAACCCCGCGCGAGGCAACCATCGCCACATAGGCGGCCCTGAGCCCGGAGGCCGCGACCATGTCATGAAGCGCAGCGCTGATTTCGTCCTCACTCATGCCGATATCGAGCCGCAGGCTGGCGCGCGAGTCCCGGAACCGCGCCATGTAATCGGGAAGGCGGAAGAACCCGCCATCCCAGACCGGCACCACGTCATAGGTGATGTCGCTGTGCAGGATGCCCCAGTCATTCACCGGAAGGCGCGCCTCGACCAGTGGCATCACCGCGCCGTTCATCCAGGCCGCGCCGGCGGCCAGCGGGGTGGTCTTGTCCATCTGGAGTCTCCCTCGGCAGGCCCGCCTATACCTATTTCTGTGGATATAGCTCGTCGATCCGCTCGCCATAGATGTCGCGGACAACGTGGCGGCGCACCTTCAGGGTTGCCGTCATCTGGCCGTTCTCGATGCCGAAGGCCTCGTCCGCGATGATGAAGCGGCGCACACGTTCGAGCTGTGACAGGCGGCTGTTGGCGCGGTCCACGGCTTCGCTGACCATGGTGTAGAGCGCATCCGGAGAGGTCGCGATGTTGCGAAGCTCGTCGGAGGGCACGATCACCGCCGAAAGCCAGGGCCGCTTGTCGCCATCGACCATGGCCTGTTCGATTTCCGGCTCGATGGTCAGCAACGCTTCAACCCGCCCCGGCGCGATGTTCTCGCCGCCGGAATTGACAATGATGTCCTTTTTCCGGCCGGTGATCGAGATATAGCCGTCTTTGTCGATGGCGGCGATATCACCGGTATAGAGCCAGCCATCGCGGATGGTGGCCGCGGTGGCGGCCTCGTCGCGCCAGTAGCCCTTCATCAGCAAATCGCCCCGCACCAGTAATTCCCCGTCATCGGCGATGCGAAGATCAATGCCGGCCACCGGCGGACCGACCGTATCGATCTTGATGCGTTTCGGCCTGTTCGCGGAAATCAGCGGCGATGCTTCGGTCTGGCCATATCCCTGCAGAAGATTGATGCCGAGTGCCATGAAGAAATTGCCGATCTCGGGATTGAGGGCGGCGCCGCCGGAAATGAAATATTGCAGCCTGCCGCCAAGCCGCGCGCGGACCTTGGTTCTGACAAGCCTGTCAACAATCATGTTGAGGATGAACTCATGCGGCATCAGCCGCCGTCCGAGATAGCGCTTGGTGCCAAGCCTGACCGCCGCCATGAACAGCTTTTCCGACATCCCGCCCTTGGCGCGGACACCGCGCATGATGCGGTCATGGAGAACTTCATAGAGTCGTGGCACCGCCGTCATCAGGGTCGGCGACACCTCGACAAGGTTATTGGCGATCTGGTCGGTGCTCTCGCAGTACCAGACCTCTGCCCTGATCTGGAAGGGAAGGTGCATACCGGCCGTATGTTCATAGGAATGTGACAGCGGCAGCAGCGACAGGAACCGTTGATTTTCGACAACATCGCCTTCTTCCAGAAGCTCAATGGCTGCGGTGATGTTGGCCTGGATCGACCTGTGGGTGAGCATCACGCCCTTGGGCCGGCCGCCTGTCCCCGAGGTGTAGATGAAGCAGCAGACATCATCGGGCTGCTGCGCGGCGATGCGCTGGTCGATGTTGGCAAGAGGCGCGGCACCTTCGATGGCGGCACCCCAATATTGAAGCTGCGGGCGCAGCCCGTCCGGCGCAGTGAAATCATCATCCATGATGATCAGCGTATGAAGCGACGGTGCCCTGTTCGCGGCTAGTGCGATCCGTGTTGCCAGCATGCCGCCCGAGGTGATGGCCACGCTGGCCCCCGAATGGTCCATGATGTAATGGTGGTCGTCTTCAGTGTTGGTCGTATAGGCGGGAACAACGATGGCCCCAATCGCCATCACCGCCAGATCGGCGATGGCCCATTCAGGACGGTTTTCGGCCGAAACCAGAACCCGGTCACCGGGCTCGACGCCGCGGCTGGCCAGCACGCTGGCAAGCCGGCTGACGCTGTCGGCCACCTGCCGCCAGCTGATGGCACGCCATTCACCATCTACCTTGCTGACGAGAAGATAATCGTCTCCGCCTGTTTCCACATTGGCGAAGAAAGCGGCGGGCAGGTTCGCCGTATCAATATAATGCGTGCCGGGCGGCCATCTGTCGTCTGTCATGCGCTTCCTGCCATCACGCCCGACCATTCACGGGGCGCTCTCGTTCATCAAACTGTAATGGAAATTCGGGCCTGCGCAACGGGCGATTGCCATTTCCGGGCCTGTTCGCCTAGCCCGTAAAGATCGGCACCATACTGACAAGAAGAAGCGTGGCCATGGCGATATTGAACCGGCGCAGCGCGCTGTCCTGTTTGAGAAACTGTCCGATCATGGTTCCGAACAGACACCAGGTGCAGGCTGAAGACAGGGTGGCCAGAACAAAGATGGGCACCATCACCATCAGGTCGGTGACAATATTGTCTGGCCCGGTGCTGTAGGCGACGATCGCGCTGGCGAGAAGCGTCACCCCCTTGGGGTTGATCCACTGGAAAGCGGCCGCCTGAAGGAAGCTGAGAGGGCGGCTTGACCCGGTTGCCGTCGCGCGGGTTGCCGTGCCGATCTTCCAGGCCAGATAAAGAAGAAAGACAATTCCGAAGAACTTCAGCGCGAGGTGGAGTTGCGGCACGGCCTTCACCAGCCCGGCAAGCCCAAACCCGCCGGCGACCGCCAGTCCGGCGAATCCCACCGCGATGCCGAGGATGTGCGGCAATGTGCGTCGAAAGCCGAAGGTGGCCCCCGAGGAGGTCAGCATCACATTGTTCGGTCCGGGCGTGAAAGCGGCGGAAAGGGAAAAAATCATCAGACTGGCGAAGGCGGCACTATCCATATCGGTAATCCCGGCTCTGGTTCGAATGCTGGCGGATCTGACGGACGGCCAGGCTATGGTGCTAGAGCAAATGGCCCCCTGAGGGAATATGTTTCAGGAAAGGCGTTTCAGGGAACAATCTTCACCATGCAGCCGACCATCCTGTCCCAGAGCCTGCTGCACAGCTGTTTTGCCTCGTCGGCTGTCATGCCGGATGTCATGATGCGGAACAGGTTCTGCCCGTCCGCGCGCCTGTCCATGGTCACATTCAGTCCTGCTGCCGCCAGCTGGTCGGGGAAGGCCTGTTCAGGCGTGGCGATCTCGTTGGCCGCGCCAGTCCTTGACCGGAAGGCCCCGAGCTGTGCCACGAACATTGTCTGATTGGCCGCTTCTGGCGAGGCGTCGATGTCTGTGGCGGTGCGTGGCCGTGTTGCCGTCTTCTGATCTGCCTCGCTGTCGAGAAGCGTCAGCCCAGCCGACTGTGTGATGCCCCTTTCGGAGTCTGTAAGGGTGGGCATGCCGTCCACCGTCGCGACGCTGGCATTCAGCAACGACGCCGGTAGCAGGGACCCCGGCCGCAGGGCCGCATCAAAGGCGGCGACGGCGTCGTCGCGCTCGCTGCGAACCGTGTCCAGCTCCGCGGCGATCCTGTCCAGCCTGGTCCGTGCTGTGGCGGCATCGTTCTTCGCCGCTGCAAGTTCGGCCGGGCTGGGAAGGGCCGACATACGCCGTTCCGTGGCCGCAAGCTGCTGGACCAGCGACGCGATGTCGGTTTCAAGCGTCTCTATGCGTGACGCCAACATCGTGTTCTGTTCGATAGCGGCGGCCTTCTCGGCCCCGACAGTGTAGAGCCCGGAAATTTCCGTATTGAGCCTTGCGATTTCACCTTTCAGCTGGTCATTTTCCAGATTGAGTTCGACAGCGCGTCTGGCGGTGTCGCGCGCGGCATCAGCGCCGTCCTGCAACGCATCCAGCCTGGCGTGAAGCGTGGCAATCCTGGCCTCCAGCGCCTCGCTCCGCTGCTGCGCCGCGCGGCGTCGGTCCTCTTCCTCGCTGAGCCGCAGTACAGCCCCGGCCAGATCTGCCTCCGCTTTCTTCACAGTCGCGGCAGCCAGAAGCGCCTCGTTGCCATCGCATTGCTGTGGGGTGGCTCCGGCCTCGGTAGACAAATCGCCGGCCGGCTTGGCGGAACAGCTGGCAAGGGCCGGGTGCTTTTGCACGATGGCCCTGTCGGCCTGGGTGTAGAGCGTGGCGCAGACATCAGCGACCATCTCGCGTGCCGCGTCGCGGGCGTCCGGGCTGAGGATTTCCGCATTGGCCGGACTCGCCAGATTGTTCAGAAGCCACATGGAATAGTGGTTCAGCAGGATGTCGATATCGTCGTCATTGATGTCGGCAAGCCCTTCAAGGCTCGCCGCCTGCCGAATAACCGATCCTGAATAGTTCCGGCGTTCCGCCCATAGCCGTCCAAGCTTTTCATCCACAAGCGACTGCATCGCCATGATGTCGGCAAAGGCGCCACATACCGCGCCCTGTTCCGCCATGGTCGCATAGCTGTTCCAGACACCAAGATCGATTTCGGCCCTGGAGGCATGCAATGGCGCCTGCGCGACTGCCAGCGACACACCAAGCAGACAGATTTTCACAATACGAGACAGACCCATCACAGAACCGTGGCCAGCGCCGCCACATCCCAGCAATCAAAAGGTGCAAACTTTACCGTATTTTAACGATTTCTGTCAGGCCGAAGCTGTGGCGGAAACCGGCGGTGAGGACGCCGGCAGGTTGCGTGTCAGCGCGAGAAGCGCAAGGCATCTGCCGCCGCGCGGATCAGCGCCATGGCCTTGTTCTGGGTTTCCTCGAACTCGGCCTGCGGGTCGCTGTCATAGACGATGCCGGCACCTGCCTGAATGTGCAGCTGTCCGTCATGCACAAGGGCCGTCCTCAGCGCGATACAGGTGTCGAGATCGCCTGCCGCCGAGATATAGCCGATGGCGCCGGAATAGACGCCCCGGCGGTCGGGCTCAAGATCATCGATGATCTGCATGGCGCGGATTTTCGGCGCACCGGAAACGGTGCCGGCCGGAAATCCGGCGATCATCGCGTCAACAGCATCCAGATCGGGCCGGATCTCGCCTTCGACCTGCGAGGCGATATGCATCACATGGCTGTAATATTCGACCTCATAGTTCGATTTGACCCGTACGGATCCGGGTTTGGAGACGCGCCCGACATCGTTGCGCCCAAGATCCAGCAGCATCAGATGTTCGGCGCGTTCCTTGACGTCATCCATCAGGTCGGCGGCGTTCGCCGCGTCCTCTTCGGGCGTGGCACCGCGCTTGCGCGTGCCGGCGATCGGCCGGATGGTGACGACATCGTCGCGAAGCCGCACCAGGATTTCCGGGCTCGATCCGACAATGGCCAGATTGTCGAAATCGAAGAAAAACAGGAAGGGCGAGGGGTTCAGACGGCGCAGGCTGCGATAGAGATTGATCGCGGGAAGATGGAACGGGATCGAAAACCGCTGCGAGAGCACGACCTGGAAGATATCGCCGGCGCGGATATGGCCCTTGGCGGTATCGACCATGCCAAGAAAGTTATCCTTGCCCATATTGGATTGTGGTTCGGGAAGGTCGGCGGTGCTTTCCCCGGCCTCGGTCGGCGGCATCGGCGCGTCGAGGGCGTCGAGCGCGCTGCTGATCCGGTCCTGGGCGTCCTGCCACGCCGCGGCGGCATCATCCCATTCCGCCGGCCTGACCTGCACGACAAAGGTGATGGAATCCTTCAGCCTGTCGAAGATGGCAATAAGCGAGGGCCGGACAAGCATCGAATCCGGCGTGTCGATCACCGTGGGGTTGGCATCGGGAATCTCTTCGATATGCCGGATCATGTCATAGCCGAAATAGCCGAACAGGCCGGCCGACATGGGCGGCAGGTCACCGGTGTCCTGCATCGCCGATTCTGCCATTAGGGCGCGAAGCGAGTCCATCGGCGCGCGCGTGTCGGCGGTGAAACTGTCGCCGCCTGCTGGGTCGCGGTTGATTTCGGCAACGCTGCCACGGCACCGCCAGACAAGGTCGGGTGACAGGCCGATGATCGAGAAGCGCCCCCGGATTTCCCCGCCCTCGACCGATTCCAGAAGGAAGGTGTTGCGGGTTCCGGCGGCAAGCCGCAGATAGGCCGACACGGGTGTCTGTGTGTCCGCCACAAGTTCGCGCGAGACCAGTTGCAGGCTGCCGCCTGCGAACCCGGCGGCAAATCCGGCAAACCCGTCTTCAGCGGTGGCGTTGGTCATTGGCTGCCAAGAAGAAGCTGTTGCACACCGCCGAGGCGAACCTGAAGGTCATGTGTCTGCGACAGCTCGCGGGCGAGAATGTTCAGAACATCCTGACGCATGGAATTGGCAATCACCCCGCTGATCATCCGCGCCGAATTGTCGAGTTCGTCCGTCTCGACAGGCAGAATGTCTTCGGTACGCACAGCAATGGCCTCGGTTCCGGTCTCGACAACGCGGCTTTCGCCGGCGCCTTGCGCGAAGACGGCGCTTGCGATCAGCCGCGCTGCCTCATGGTCAAGACCGATGCCGTTGCGCCGGAAATCGGCTGTGGGTTCGGCCCCATCAAACGCGGCGGCGTCGGCGTTGATGGCCTCGGCGGCTTCGCGCGCCGCCTTGATGGCCTTGACAGTCTGCCAGTCGGCGGCGGCACGGTCTCGCACCTCGTCAAGGCTGCGTTCGCGCGCGTCGGTCTCGCCGGTCACCTCGACAACGAAGAACATGTCGTCGGTGCCTTCCTCGACAACGCCGATCTCGTCGATATCAGCTGCCCAGATGGTCTCCAGAACAAGGCTGTCCTGCGCCAGCTCGGCGGCATCGGCGACCACCGGAATCCCGTTGATATCGTTGCCGCGGCGGTCAATCTCGCCTATGGTCACCACCGTTCCGTTGACGGCGGCAAAGGCTTCGTCAAGCGTGGCGCCAGAGGCGATCTTGTCCTCAAGCTCGTTCACCTTGTCATAAATCAGGTCGGTGGCGGCTTCCATCCGCAGGGTGTTGCGGATGTCGTCGCGAACCTCGTCAAGCGCGGTCTCGCCACCGGGAATGATGTCATCGACAAACAAAAGGTGCACGCCAAAGACGGATTTCGCCGGTCCGGCAAGTTCGCCCGATGCGGCACCGAACACCGCTTCGCCGACCGCCCCTTCAAGATCGGCCTTCGTGACAAGCCCGAGGGTGATGTCGTCTTCCGTCCATCCAAGCAGGTCATTGGCGACCGCGGCAAAATCCTCGCCGGCCACGACACGCGATTTCGCCGTCTGGGCGGTGTCCATGTCCTCGAAGACCATCTGGCGAACGCGGCGTTGTTCGAGTGTGGTGAATTCATCAAGCCTATCCGCGTAGGCTGACTCGATCTCGGAATCGCTGATTTCGATCGTGTCGGCGAACATCTGCGGCACAATGCTGCCGACCCGCGCCGAGCGCAGTACAGGCGCGTCATAGCGGCTTTTGACCTCTGTAAACCAGGTCGACAGCTGTTCGTCTGTCGGCATGGCGATGGCATTGGCATCGACAGGCACGGACACAAGCCGGGCCGTGCGCCGTTCCAGCTCATAGGCGGTCAGGGCGCGGGCCACGGCCTCGGGCTGTGCCGCGCCGGCAGAGACCGCTTCGACAATCTGCTCGCGGCGCAGGGCGGTGTTAACCCGTTCCAGATAGTCGGCCTCGGTCAGTCCGGCATTTGCCAGCACGCCGACGAAGCGGCTTTGCGAGAAGGTGCCTGTGTCATCCTGGAAAGAGGGCTCGTTCGCCACTTCGTTGCGCTGCATCTCGCGGGTCACGGTCAGGCCGAGCTTGCCGGCCTCGGCCCGGAAGACAACATCACGCGCCAGGCTGCCGGCAACCTCGCCAAGAAGGCCGGATTGCAGGGCCTCGCCCATGGTCGCGTTCGGCAGGTAGTTGCGGCGGGTGCGGTCGAACTCGACAGCCACCTGACCTGGCGACAGGCTTTCATCGCCGGCGGTGATCGCCTTGTCGCTGCCGCCGATGAGACCGGTCGTCATGTCGCCGACACCCCAGAGCGCGAAGCCGCCTGCGAGAAAGACAAGGAAAACCTTCATAATGGGCGACTTTACGCCGCCTCGTAGTGCCTGGAGCATGATACGTCCTGCGGTGGCTCGTCATGTCTGCCGAAACGCCGGCTGGGCGGCATGATCAGGCAGACCACAAGGGTGAAAACTTTGTCGTAGTTGTACCCATTGAACCATGGCGGGGCAATTGCGAATTTTGCTGTTTCCCGGGGTGTTTCCTGACGGCTGGGAGGTGACAAGCACCCCGCCCGGGCGCTACTGTCCGGCAGAACCGCGCCGGTGGCTGGACGCCGGACGTGCAGGGAGGTTGCCATGATCATAGCTGCGAACTGGAAAATGAACCCGCCACTGGCAGAGGCCGGCGCGCTTGCCGCCGCCTATGCCGCCGCGACCCATGACGGGGTGACCCGTGTGCTGTTCCCGCCGGCGCCTTACCTTGTGCAGATGTCGATGCGGCTTGACGGCAGCGGCGTTCTGCTTGGCGGACAGGATTGCCATCAGGCGGACTCAGGCGCGCATACGGGCGATGTCGCGGCATCGATGCTGGCGGCCTGCGGGGCCGGCATGGTGCTTCTTGGTCATTCCGAACGGCGCCAGGATCATGGCGAGACGGACGCGCTTGTCGCGGCAAAGGCCGGGACGGCTCTTGGTGAAGGACTGGCGGTGATGATCTGCGTTGGTGAAACGCTGGACCAGCGCGCCGCCGGCGATGCCGAGGCGGTCGTCACATCACAGCTTGAAGGATCGATCCCCCCCGTGGTTACGCCTGACCGTCTGACAATCGCCTATGAACCTGTCTGGGCCATCGGCACCGGCAAGGTGGCCGGCGTCGACGAGATCACGGCGATGCATGCGGCCATCCGAAACTGGCTTGCCGGGCGGGGCCTCGGGCAGGTTCCGGTTCTGTATGGCGGGTCGGTCAAGCCTGGCAATGCGGACGAGATTTTCGCCGTTGGCGATGTTGGCGGAGCTCTTGTCGGCGGGGCCAGCCTGAAGGCTGAGGATTTCGACGCCATCTGCGCGGCGGGCGCGCGCGCCGCGGCGATCTGCGCGTCGGCGTAAATCCCTTGAAATAGCGCGGCTGTCCCCATATAACAGCGCGATTGACGAGGAAGGTTCACGCCCCATGGAAACTCTGGTCCTGACGATCCACATCCTGATCGCACTGGCGCTCATCATCTCGGTGCTTCTGCAGCGCTCCGAAGGTGGCGGCCTTGGCATTGGCGGTGGCGGTGCCGGCGGCGGGTTCATGACAGCGCGTGGCACGGCGAACCTGATGACCCGTGTGACAGCGATCCTCGCAGCGTCGTTCTTCGCGACCTCGCTGCTTCTGGCGATCATGGCCGGTGCGCAGCGCGAGTCGGTATCGATTGTCGATGAAGTGATCAACGAGACACCGAAGCCGGCCAGTGGCCCGGTCGTGCCGACGACCGAATGAGGCACGCCAAGGGCTGCCGGTTTGTCAAGCGGCAAGACCCGCGAAAATCCACCATATGATGTGATTTTGGGCCTTATCAAATGCCGTATCTTGCGGTAGTAAGATGGCCCATGCCGAGTTACATATTTATCACTGGTGGCGTGGTTTCTTCCCTTGGAAAGGGACTTGGCGCTGCCGCCCTCGCAGCCTTGCTTCAGGCGCGTGGCTACAAGGTCCGCCTTCGCAAGCTCGATCCCTACCTCAATGTCGACCCGGGCACCATGTCGCCGACGCAGCATGGCGAGGTCTTCGTGACTGATGACGGCGCGGAAACTGATCTGGACCTTGGTCACTATGAACGGTTTACCGGCGTTCATGCCCGCCGTTCGGACAATGTCACGACAGGCCGTATCTATTCCGACGTGCTGGCGCGCGAGCGCCGGGGTGACTATCTGGGGGCCACCATTCAGGTGATTCCGCATGTCACCGACGCCATCAAGCAGTTCGTGCAGTCAAATCACGAGGATGAGGATTTCGTCCTCTGCGAAATTGGCGGCACGGTCGGCGACATCGAATCCCTTCCGTTTCTCGAGGCCATTCGCCAGCTTGGCAACGAACTGGGGCGCGAACAGACCTGTTTCCTTCATGTCACGCTGATCCCCTACATCGCGGCGGCCGGCGAGCTGAAGACCAAGCCGACACAACATTCGGTCAAGGAGTTGCAGTCGGTCGGCATCCAGCCAGATATCCTGCTCTGCCGAACCGAACATCCGCTTCCCGAGGAGCAACGCGGGAAAATCGCGTTGTTCTGCAACATCCGGCCGTCGGCGGTGATCCTCGGCATGGATGTGAGCAATATCTATGAAGTGCCGCTGTCCTATCACGCGCAGGGGCTGGACGCCGAGGTGATGCGCCATTTCGGCCTTCCCGACGAGACGCCCGATCTGGGGGCCTGGACGCAGATCTGCGACGGCTATGCCAACCCTGACAGCGAGGTGACCATCGCCATCGTCGGCAAATACACATCGCTCCAGGACTCCTACAAGTCGCTTGGCGAGGCCCTTGTCCATGGCGGCATCGCCAACCGCGCCAAGGTGCGGATCGAATGGATCGATTCCGAACTATTCGAAACCGAGGACGCCGCTATTGAAGCGCTGCATCATGTCAGTGGCATTCTGGTGCCTGGCGGGTTTGGCGAGCGCGGGTCGGAAGGAAAGATCAGGGCCATCACATTCGCCCGCGAGCACCGTATTCCCTATCTTGGAATCTGTTTCGGCATGCAGATGGCGGTTCTGGAAACAGCCCGCAACCTGGCCGGCATGGCCGGGGCCGGCTCCAGCGAGTTCGGCGAGCCCGACATCCCGCTTGTCGGCCTGATGACGGAATGGACATCCGGCAACCAGACCTTGCAGCGAAGCGCCGAGGACGATCTCGGCGGCACCATGCGGCTTGGCGCCTATCCCTGCTTGCTTGAAGAGGGGACGCTGGCCCGCAAACTTTACGGCGATGCCGAGATTTCCGAACGCCACCGCCATCGCTATGAGGTGAACATCGCTTTCCGCGAGCAGCTTGAAAAGGCCGGCATGCGCTTTTCCGGCCTGTCGCCAGACGGCAGCCTGCCGGAAATCATCGAGCGCCCGGACCATCCCTGGTTCGTCGGCGTGCAGTTCCATCCAGAGCTGAAATCCAAGCCATTCGATCCGCATCCGCTATTCACTGGCTTTGTGGCGGCATCGATGGAAAAATCGCGACTTGTCTGAGGTGGCGGCAAAGCGCCGCCTCGCCAATGCTGTCCTGGAGTGACAAATGTCATCGTTTCACATTGCTGACGTGCCGGTCGGAGGTGACAGCCCGCTTCTTCTGATCGCCGGTCCCTGCCAGGTCGAGGGACGGGACCACGCGCTGTTGTGCGCCGAGCGCCTAGCGGGCATGGCGCGCGAGGCCGGCATGGGGTTTGTCTATAAATCCTCCTTTGACAAGGCGAACCGCACCTCGGGCAATGCCGCGCGCGGGGTCGGTATGGAAGAGGGGCTTCGCATCTTCGAGGCGGTGAAGGATGCGGTTGGATGCCCGGTGCTGAGCGATGTGCATCTTCCCGACCAGTGCGCGCCGGCTGCCGAAACCATCGATGTGTTGCAGATTCCGGCCTTTCTGTGTCGGCAGACCGACCTGCTGCTTGCCGCGGCCGCGACAGGCGCGGTGATCAATGTGAAAAAGGGCCAGTTCCTGGCCCCGTGGGACATGAAACATGTCGCCGCGAAAATCACCGGTGCCGGCAATGACCGCGTCCTTCTGACCGAACGCGGCACCTCCTTTGGCTATAACACGCTGGTGTCGGACATGCGCTCGCTTCCGCAGATGGCGGATCTTGGCCATCCGGTGATCTTCGACGCCACCCATTCGGTGCAGCAGCCCGGCGGCCTTGGCGGCAGTTCCGGCGGCCAGCGGGAATTCGTGCCGGTGCTGGCGCGTGCCGCCGTCGCGGTCGGGGTCAGCGGGCTTTTCATGGAAAGCCATGAGGACCCTGACAACGCGCCGTCTGATGGGCCGAACATGGTGCCGCTTGAGGCGATGCCGGCGGTGCTGGATCAGCTTCGGCGGCTTGACGCCGCGCGCCGTCTCTAGGCGGCTCCATGGCGGGCGCGGTGATTCGCCGCCACGCGCCGCCACGCATTGTAATCCATTGTGGCCCTGTTTTCAGCCACGTCACAACCAGACCACGAGACGAGAGGGGAAGATCAACATGACCGCCATCGAGGACATTCAGGCCCGTGAAATTCTGGATTCACGGGGCAATCCGACTGTCGAGGTCGATATCATTCTTGAGGATGGCGGCTTTGGTCGTGCCGCGGTGCCGTCGGGTGCCTCGACAGGGGCCTTCGAGGCCGTCGAGCTTCGTGACGGTGAAAAGGATCGTTATGGCGGCAAGGGCGTGATGAAGGCGGTAGACGCTGTCAATTTCGAGATTTTCGACGCGCTGATCGGCGCCGATGCCATGGACCAGGCCGGGCTCGACCAGACGATGATCGAACTGGACGGCACCGAAAACAAGGCCCGTCTCGGTGCCAATGCCCTTCTTGGCGTATCGATGGCGGCGGCCCGCGCCGCGGCGGATTCCGTCGGCATGCCGCTGTGGCGCTATATTGGCGGCGTTCACGCCCATCTGTTGCCGACGCCGATGATGAACATCATGAATGGCGGCGCGCATGCGAACAATGCGCTGGATGTGCAGGAATTCATGGTGATGCCGGTCGGCGCGCCGGATTTCCGCGAAGGGCTTCGCATGGGGGCGGAAATCTTCCATGCGCTGAAATCGCTTCTGTCCAAGGCCGGATATTCGACCGCGGTCGGTGACGAGGGCGGCTTCGCCCCGGCCATCAATTCCAGCGACGAGGCGCTTGATTTCATCAGCCGTTCGGTGGAGACGGCGGGCTACAAGCTTGGCGGGGATGCCGTGATCGCGCTGGATGCGGCGGCCACTGAACTGTTCAGTGACGGCAAATATCACCTGGCCGGCGAGGGGCGCAGCCTGACGTCCGAGGAAATGGTGGATTTGTGGGCCGGCCTTGTCGGCAATTATCCGATTGTGTCGCTGGAAGACCCGATGGATGAAGAAGACTGGGACGGCTTCGCCGCGCTGACCGCCCGTGTCGGCGACAAGGTGCAGATTGTCGGCGACGACCTGTTCGTCACCAACCCGGTCCGCCTGGCGCGCGGCATCGAGGCCGGTTCGGCCAACGCCATTCTGGTCAAGGTCAACCAGATCGGCACCCTGTCGGAAACGCTGCAGGCCGTGGAAATGGCACAGAAGGCCGGGTTTGGCGTCGTCATTTCGCACCGCAGCGGCGAGACCGAGGACAGTTTCATCGCAGATCTGTCGGTGGCGACAAATGCCGGCCAGATCAAGACCGGCTCACTGTCCCGCTCCGACAGGCTGGCGAAATACAACCAGCTTCTCCGTATCGATGAAGAGCTGGATGCCTCGGGACTCTATGCTGGCGGCAGCGTGCTTGGTGGCAAGGTCGCATTAACAAAACCCTAAGGAATCCGGCGATTCGCTTTTCGCTTGACGCGGCGAATCGGGTTTGATTCACTTTCTCCATCGGGCGGCCGTCACGGGCGGTCCCGGCAACGATGGAGACGGGCATGTATGCGGCGCGACAGCGAATTCTGGTGATGCTGGGGGGCTCGGCCCTCCTGTCCTCGGTGGTGATCTTCTTCGGCTTCCATATCTTTGCCGGCGAGCGCGGCGTCCTTGCGCGGCCGGAGCTTGACCGGAAGATTGCCCTTGCCGAGGAACGGCTTGATCTTATAACCAAGCATCACGGCTTTCTTGCGCAGCGGATCAGGCTGATGCAGTCGGACTCGCTTGATGCCGACATGCTGGCCGAGACTGCGCGCGCCGAACTTGGCCTTTACGCCCCGAATGATGTCATAATTTCAATTGACCTGTCGAAATTGAAATTTTCTGAAATAGCTGCAGGAGATAAAGTAAACTGAAATTTAGTTTATTTCAGAAATATCCAATGAATACATATAAATAAAATTATTGAAAAATATTTTTTTTCAGTGAACCCTTCGCATATCAGGCATGTGGTCCAACCAGCATGCCGACCATCATTGCTTTGCAAGCGGAGGGTGCCCCATGGCCGAAACGGTAAAAGCAACACGCAAGCGCAAGCCCGGTCGGCCGCCAAAGGCCGCCGCCGGCGCGACGGCAGCGAATGATTTGCCGGCGAGGGACGACCTTGTCGCCATGTATCGCGACATGCTGTTGATCCGGCGGTTCGAGGAAAAGGCCGGTCAGTTGTACGGCATGGGCCAGATTGGCGGTTTCTGCCACCTCTATATCGGCCAGGAAGCCGTTGTTGTCGGCCTGCAGTCTGTCAGCAAGCCGGGCGATACCGTTGTCACCTCCTATCGTGATCACGGCCATATGCTGGCCTGTGGCATGGATGCCGACGGCGTGATGGCGGAACTGACCGGCCGGGAGGGCGGCTATTCGCGCGGCAAGGGCGGATCCATGCACATGTTCAGCCGCGAGAAGAATTTTTTCGGCGGTCATGGCATCGTCGGCGCGCAGGTGCCGATCGGATGCGGCCTTGCCTTCTCCCACAAATATCGTGATGAGGCGAATGTCTGCCTGACCTATCTCGGCGACGGGGCGGTCAATCAGGGGCAGGTCTATGAAAGCTTCAATATGGCGGCGCTCTGGGATCTTCCGGTGCTGTTCGTCATCGAGAACAACCAGTATGGCATGGGAACGGCCGTCACCCGCGCCGCCGCCGGCCGCTCGCTTGCCGACCGCGGGGCCGCCTACGGGATTCCGGGCCGTCAGGTGGACGGCATGGATGTGCTGGCTGTCCGCACCGCGGGGGCCGAGGCGCTGGACCACTGCCGTAGTGGCAAGGGGCCGTACATCCTCGAGATGAAAACCTACCGGTATCGCGGCCATTCGATGTCCGATCCGGCGAAATACCGCACCCGCGAGGAGGTGGACGCCATGCGCAAGCAGCATGACCCGATCGACCAGCTTCGTGATGTGCTTCACAAGCAGGATGTGACGGACGACACGCTGAAGGGCATTGACGCCGACGTGAAGGCCATCGTCCTGCGCGCCACCGAATTCGCCCAGACCAGCCCCGAGCCCGATCCGTCGGAGCTGTTCACCGACATATTGCTGCCAGTCGGCGGCCGTACCGCAGCTGGGGAGGTCTGAACCATGGCCATCGAGATTTTGATGCCGGCGCTGTCGCCGACCATGGAAGAGGGCACGCTCGCCAAATGGCTTGTCGATGAAGGGGCCGAGGTGAGAAGCGGTGATGTGATCGCCGAGATCGAGACCGACAAGGCGACAATGGAGGTCGAGGCGCTTGATGACGGCACCATCGGCCGGCTCCTTGTCGCCGCCGGCACCGAAGGCGTGAAGGTGAATGTGCCGATCGCCGTGCTTCTGGAGGAAGGCGAGGCAGCCGGTGCGGTGCCAGCCCCCGCGGCGGCAGCTAGTGGCGAAGCTCCTGTTGCCGGGGCCGCGCCAGCTGCCGAGGCGGCTGTGGCTGCGCCGCCGGTCGTCGCCATGGCCGAAACAGTGACCGCTGAACCTGTTGCCACCGGTGCCATGGCCGAGATCACGGTTCGCGAGGCGCTTCGCGACGCGATGGCCGAGGAAATGCGGTCCGATGACCGGGTCTTCGTGATGGGCGAGGAAGTGGCCGAATATCAGGGGGCCTACAAGGTGACCCAGGGGCTTCTTGCCGAATTTGGTGATAGGCGCGTGATCGACACGCCGATTACCGAACAGGGCTTTGCCGGCCTTGGCGTGGGCGCCGCCTTCGGCGATCTGCGGCCGGTCATCGAATTCATGACCTTCAATTTCGCCATGCAGGCGATTGACCAGATCATCAACTCGGCTGCGAAGACGCTGTATATGTCGGGTGGGCAGATGGGATGCCCGATTGTTTTCCGCGGGCCGAACGGCGCCGCCAGCCGCGTCGCCGCGCAACATTCGCAATGCTATGCCAGCTGGTATGCGCATTGCCCGGGACTGAAGGTTGTGTCTCCCTGGTCGGCGGCCGATGCCAAAGGGCTTCTGAAGGCCGCGATCCGCGACCCGAACCCGGTGATCTTCCTCGAGAACGAGGTCATGTACGGGCAGAGCTTCGATGTGCCCACCGATGATGACTGGGTTGTGCCGATCGGCCGCGCCAACATTGTTCGCGAGGGAAGCGATGTCACCATCACCGCCTTCTCGATCATGGTCGGGCGCGCGCTGGAGGCTGCTGACAAGCTTGCCGAACAGGGCATTTCCGCCGAGGTCATCGATCTTCGCACGATCCGCCCGCTGGACACTGAAACCATTGTCAATTCGGTGAAAAAGACGTCACGGCTTATCACCTGTGAAGAAGGGTTCCCCTTTGCCGGTGTCGGGTCGGAAATCGCCATGCAGGTGATGGAACAGGCGTTCGACTGGCTGGATGCGCCGGTGGCACGGGTGACCGGCAAGGATGTGCCGATGCCCTATGCCGCCAATCTGGAATCGATGGCTCTGCCGCAGATCGACGACATCGTGGCCACTGCGCTGGCCACCTGCGAAGGCTTCAGGGGGGCGTAGATATGGCAATCGATATCCTCATGCCGGCGCTGTCGCCGACCATGGAAACGGGGACGCTGGCAAGCTGGAACATGGGTGTGGGAGACGCCGTTCGCAGCGGTGACGTGATCGCCGAGATCGAGACCGACAAGGCGACCATGGAGGTCGAGGCCGTTGATGACGGTGTTCTGGCCGTGATCCTGGTCGCGCCGGGAACGGAAAATGTGGCTGTCGGCACGCCGATTGCCCGCCTTGCCGAAGATGGCGAGGCTGTTGACGCTGTTGCCGCCGCACCTGTCGCCGCGGCTGCTGAGCCAAAGACCAAGGCGCCGGCTGACGAGGCGGCCGATCCGGCGGCTGCGCCTGCGGCACCTGCACCTGCACCGACAGCTGCTGTGCAGCCATCCTCTTCGACCTCGGGCGCCCCGCGCCTGTTCGCCAGCCCGCTGGCCCGCCGCATCGCCGGTGACAATGGGGTGGATATCGCCGCGCTGTCCGGCAGTGGCCCGCATGGCCGCATCCTGCGCCTTGATGTCGAGGCAGCGATGACCGCGGCGGCACCGGCGGCGCGTCCGGCATCTGGCGGTGCTTCAGCGCCCGTCTCGCCGGGGGCCAGCAGCCTCGAGCCGAACAGCCAGATGCGCAAGATCATCGCCCAGCGCCTTCAGGAATCAAAGGCCAACGCCCCGCATTTCTACCTGACGGTGGATTGCGAGATCGACACGCTTCTTGCCGCGCGCAAGGTGATGAACGCGCAATCGCCGGATGATGTGAAAATCTCGGTCAATGATCTGGTGATCCGCGCCGCGGCGATGGCGCTGGTCAAGGTGCCGAAGGCGAATGCCTCATGGGAAGGCGACAACACCCGTCTCTTCCATCATGCCGACATCGCCATGGCCGTTGCGGTCGATGGCGGGCTTGTCACCCCGGTGATCTGGGCTGCTGAGCAGAAGGGACTTGCAGAGATCGCTGCAACAAGCCGTGATCTGGCCACCCGCGCGCGTAATGGCTCGCTGGCGCCCGAGGAATTCGCCGGCGGCAGCTTCACCATTTCAAATCTCGGCATGTATGGAATTCGTGAATTCGCCGCGGTGATCAACCCGCCGCAGGGCGCGATCCTGGCGGTTGGCGCCGGCGAGGAACGTCCGGTTGTGCGCGAAGGCCAGCTTGCCGTTGCCACCGTGATGACGGTCACATTGTCGGCAGATCACCGGGTGGTTGACGGTTCTGTCGGTGCCGAATGGCTTCAGGCCTTCAAGGGCTATATCGAAGCTCCGGTCACGATGTTGCTGTAAGCGCGGGAGAACGGATAATGGCAAGCGAAACGAATTTCGATCTGATTGTTGTTGGCGGCGGCCCGGGCGGCTATGTCGCGGCGATCCGTGCGGCGCAGCTGAAGATGAAGGTGGCGCTTGTCGAGCGCGAGCATCTTGGCGGCATCTGCCTGAACTGGGGCTGTATCCCGACCAAGGCGCTGCTGCGCGCGGCGGAACTTCGCCATTCCATCGACGAGATGAAGGAGTTCGGCATCACCGTCAGCGGCGAGGTCAGCATCGATCTGCCAGCTGTGGTGAAACGCTCGCGCAACGTCGCCGGACGCCTGTCGACCGGTGTGGCGCATCTTCTGAAGAAGAACAAGGTCACCATCTTCGACGATATGGCGACGCTTGGCAAAGCCGTGTCCGGCCGCCGCGAGGTCAAGCTTGGCGGGGGCGGCACGCTGTCGGCCAAACATGTGATCCTGGCCACCGGCGCGCGCGCCCGCGCACTTGACGGTATCGAGGCGGACGGCAAGACCATCCTGACCTATCGCGAGGCGATGGTGCCGGAAAGCATGCCGAAATCACTTGTCATCATCGGCTCGGGGGCCATCGGCTCGGAATTCGCCTCCTTCTATCTCGACATGGGTGTCGAGGTGACGCTGGTAGAGGCGATGGACCGGATTCTGCCTGTCGAGGATGCGGAAATCTCTGATTTCGTGCAGAAAGCCTTTACCAAGCGCGGGATGAAGATCATCACCGGCGCGCGTCTTGCCGGTCTCGACAAGGCGTCGGGAGGTGTCACCGCGCGGTTCGAGGGCGATCTGGCACCGGTCACGGCCGACCGTGCCATCCTGGCCGTCGGGATTACCGGCAACACCGAAAAGCTTGGTCTCGAGGGCACTGCAATCAAGGTCGATCGCGGCCACATCGTGACCGACCAGTGGGGCGCGACGGGCGAGCCCGGCGTCTATGCCATCGGTGATGTGACCGGCCCGCCATGGCTGGCGCACAAGGCAAGCCATGAAGGCATCATTTGTGTCGAGAAGATAGCCGGCGAAAAGCATGTCCACGCCATCGGCGAGGGTGCGGTGCCGGGATGCACCTATTGCCGCCCGCAGGTGGCCTCGGTCGGCATGACCGAAGCCGCGGCAAAGGATGCCGGCCATGATATTCGCGTCGGCAGGTTCCCGATGCTGGCGAATGGCAAGGCCATCGCGCTTGGCGACGATCAGGGGCTGATTAAGACCATTTTCGACAAGAAGACCGGCGAACTGCTTGGCGCGCATATGGTCGGACCGGAGGTGACGGAACTGATTCAGGGATACGCCGTGGCCCGCACATTGGAGGCCACCGAGGCCGAGCTGATGCAGACCATCTTCCCGCATCCCACCCTGTCCGAAGCGATGCATGAATCGGTCCTTGACGCATATGGTCGCGCCATCCATTTCTAGGGTGCCGGCCACAGCTTACCCGTGCTACCACACCGCCGTCGATATGAAGGACTGACTGACACGCATGCCGCAGGTCAACACCACCAAGGGCGCCGAGCGCCATCCCGAAAAACGGCGCAATCCCGACCGGCCGCAACCGCGCCGGCCGGAATGGCTCCGCGTGAAGGCACCTGTATCTGCGGAATATGCCGAGACCCGCTCGCTCATGCGCGAGCACAATCTGGTCACGGTCTGTGAAGAGGCGGCCTGCCCGAATATCGGCGAATGCTGGGCGCAGAAACATGCGACCATGATGATCCTTGGATCGGTCTGCACACGGGCCTGCGCCTTCTGCAATGTGGCAACGGGCCGGCCTGACCTTCTCGACCCGCATGAGCCGGAAAATGTTGGCGCGGCGGTCGCCAAGCTGGCGCTGCGCCATGTGGTGATCACCTCGGTCGACCGCGATGATCTCGATGATGGCGGCGCGCTGCATTTCGCGCAGACCATCACCGCCATCCGCGCGCAATCCCCGGGCACCACCATTGAAATCCTCACCCCCGATTTCCTGCGCAAGGACGGGGCCCTCGAGGTCGTAGTCGAGGCCCGGCCCGACGTGTTCAACCACAATATGGAAACGGTGCCGCGCCTCTACCCGTCGATCCGCCCCGGCGCGCGCTATTTCCATTCGCTGTCGATCCTGCAGCAGGTGAAAAAGCTCGACCCGTCGATCTTCACCAAATCCGGCATCATGGTCGGGCTTGGCGAGAGCGACGAGGAGGTGGGCCAGCTGATGGACGACCTGCGAAGCGCGGATGTGGATTTCATGACCATCGGGCAGTATCTGCAGCCGACCCCCAAGCATGCGCCTGTTGACCGGTTCGTTGAGCCGGCGATCTTCGAAAGCTATTCCAAGCTTGGCAAGGCGAAGGGTTTCCTGCTGATGTCGGCGACACCGCTGACCAGGTCCTCCTATCACGCGGATGCCGATTTCGCGGCTCTTCAGGACGCGCGCAACGCCGCGCTTGCGAAGGGCTGAAATGGCAGGGGCCTGAGATGACTGTTCACGCTGAAAAGAGGGTAATCCCATACCGCCCGGAAGAGCTCTATGCGCTTGTCGCTGACGTGAAGCGCTATCCGGAATTTCTTCCATGGTGCATGGCGGCGCGGATCCGTGAGCAGGATGAGCGCGCGCTGACAGCCGATCTGATCATTGGCTTTCAGATGTTCCGTGAGAGATTTACATCTTACATTGATTTAAATCCGGAACAGCTTGAAATAAATGTGAAATATGCGGAAGGCCCCTTTCGGTATCTTAGCAATAGCTGGCGTTTCCTGCCGCATCCGGACGGGTGCGAAATCGACTTCTATGTGGATTTCGAATTCAATTCGCGGCTGCTTCAGTCGGTGATCGAAACGCTGTTCACCGAGGCGGTGAAGCGGATGGTCAAGGCGTTCGAAGACCGCGCCAATGTTCTGTATGGTCGCCCGCAGGCACCTCTGAGCGGGCGCAGCATCCCGCAATCGTGACTGGCGGGGCCTAGTCGCTCATTCCCTTCAGCAGAAGCGCAAGCGCGGCATTGGCTGCCGCCACGCGCACCGCGTCGCGATCTCCCGAGAAGACATGGCGGTTGGTCGTTACATCCCCGCCGCGCACAGCCATCCCGAACCAGACAAGCCCGACAGGTTTTTCAGCGCTTCCACCTCCCGGTCCGGCGATTCCGGTGATGGCGACCCCCACATGGCTCTGCGGCGCGGCGGCAAGCGCCCCGGCGGCCATTTCGGCGGCGGTTTCGGACGACACGGCGCCATGGGCTGTCAGGGTCGCCGCAGACACGCCGAGGCAATCCGACTTGGCTTCATTGCTGTAGGTGACAAAGCCGCGGTCAAGCACGGACGAGGCCCCGGCGATATTGGTCAGTGTCGCCGCCACCATGCCGCCGGTGCAGGATTCGGCCGTCACCAGCATCCTGCCGCTGTCCGTTCCGGCGGCGATCACCCGCGCGGCAAGCGCGATATCGACAGAAGGACTCATCCCGCGCCCCCCATGGCAAACGCGACGGTCCATTGCATGGCAATCAGGCAGGCTGCGGCCAGTACGCCGGCGACGATGTCATCGGCCATTACACCGATCCCGCCGGGAAGCGCTTCGGCCATTTTCACAGGTCCCGGCTTGGCCACATCAAAGACGCGGAACATCACAAAGGCGGCAACCCACCAGCGCCAGTCGAGAGGCACCACCAGAAGCGCGATCCACTGGCCGGCCAGCTCGTCGATGACAATTTCCGAAGCGTCCTTCTCGCCGGAATGGGCCTCATAGACATTCGCCGCCTTCACCCCGAGGATACAGGCAAGAAGGGTGGCAATCTCAAGAACCCAGCCGCCGGCCATGGCAAGGCCGACAGCCGGCAGACACGCCGCTGCCGAGCCAAGGGTGCCCGGGGCAGGGCGCGTCCTGCCGATCCGCCCCATCGTGGCGATGGCGATCCAGGCGTGGTGTTCCATCTGCCGCATGCGTGTCATGTCGCCAGTCCGAACAGCAGGCTGGCAGCGGCCTGTGCGGCGATACCTTCGCCGCGGCCGGTAAAGCCGAGCCCCTCTGAGGTGGTCGCCTTGACGGCCACACGCTCGAGATCGACGCCGGCAAGGGCGGCGATACGCGCGCGCATGGCGTCACGGTGCGGGCCGATCTTCGGTTGCTCGCAGATCAGCGTCAGGTCGAGATTGAGGATGGTGGCCCCGCGTGCCGCGCAGCGTTCGGCGGCGAACGCCAGGAACTGCCCGCTTTCCGCGTCCGTCCAGCGCGCATCGGATGGCGGGAAATGCGATCCGATATCGCCCTCGGCCAACGCGCCGAAGATCGCGTCACACAGCGCGTGAAGCCCGACATCACCATCCGAATGGGCGGCAAGTCCGCGGTCATGCGGAACCGCGACGCCGGCAAGCATCACCGGCCCGGACCTGTCACCGAATTTATGAACATCGAACCCGGTGCCGGTGCGGATGTCGGGGGCAGGGTTATGGCTTGTCATGAACATCTCTCCGTCGCCAGCAAGGGCCGCCAGAATGTCAAAGTCACGCGGTGTCGTCAGTTTCCAAAGCCTTTCGTCGCCGAGAACAGTGGCAATCTGGCCGCCCGCCGTCTCGACAAGCTGGATATCGTCGGTGATCTCGGCCGCTGGATCATGCCTGTCATACAGTGCCAGCAGATGGTCGTGCCGGAATATCTGCGGCGTCTGGGCGCGGCCCAGATTGGCCCGCGATGTGGTGCCGTCGACGCGGCCGCCGGCAAGTGTCTTCAGCGTATCGACGACCGGCAGGACGGGAAGTGCCGCGTGCACATCTGCCTTCATGGCTTGCGCCAGCGCGCTGATCATCTGCTGCGAGAGAAGCGGGCGCGCCGCATCATGGATGGCGACAAGCCCGGCGTCGCTGTCGGCGGCTGCCAGCCCGGCGCGCACCGAATCCTGCCGCCTGGCGCCGCCGGTGGTGATCGCCACCTGGTCTTCATCTGCCAGCCGGCCTAGCGCGTCCTGCGCCGCCTGCTGGCGTCCCTCGGCCACGACAACAACAATCCGCCCTGTCGCCGGATGACGCAGGAACGCATCCACTGAATAGGCCAGAACCGCGCGTCCGCCAAAGTCACGGAACTGCTTTTCCAGCCCGCCGCCCATGCGCGCGCCGCCCCCCGCCGCGACAATGATGGCGGTCAGGCTGCTGCTGTCTGGTGGTGATGCATTCGCGGAGGCTGTCATGATGTTCCTGTGGCTACCGGTTTCTTATCTCCAATGCACGCGGCGAAGTCCATGATTATCGGGCAATGGCCTGCCAGCAGGGCGATGGCTGGCAGATGGCCGAAATGACTGGCAATTCTGCCTGTATTTGGGGCAATATGCCCGAAATTTCAGCACCCGGCGGTCTGTGAAAGGTTGCCGGTGACCAACCTGACCTGACGGGACTTCGGCCATGGGCCTGACCATAGGTGGAATCACTGTGCCGCATGCCGCCATCCTCGCGCCGATGTCGGGGGTGACGGACATGCCATTCCGGCGTGCCGTTCGGCGTGCCGGCGGCGGGCTTGTGGTCACGGAAATGGTGGCAAGCGCAGCCATCCTTCGCAAGGTCCGCACCGAAATGCGCAAGCTTCGCATGGATACGGTCAGCGAGGTGCCGCTGTCGGTGCAGCTTGCCGGCTGGGACCCGCAGATCATGGCTGATGCGGCGCGCATCGCCGCAGATCTTGGCGGCACTTTCATCGACATCAATATGGGCTGCCCGGCGAAGAAGGTGACGGGCAAGCTGTCAGGCTCCGCCCTGATGCGGGATGAACCGCTTGCCGGCGCCATTCTCGAGGCGGTGGCCAAGGCCGTCGACGTGCCGGTGACACTGAAGATGCGGCTTGGCTGGGATGATGACAACCTGAACGCCCCGGTGATCGCCCGCATGGCGGCGGACGCCGGTATCGCCATGATCGCCGTCCACGGCCGCACCAGGTGCCAGATGTATAACGGGTCGGCCGACTGGCAAGCGGTTCGCGCCGTTGTCGAGGCTGTTCCCATGCCGGTCGTCGTGAACGGCGATATCCGTGGGCTCGATGATGTGGACAGCGCCATGCGGCAAAGCGGCGCGGCCGGGGTGATGATCGGCCGCGGCGCGCAGGGACGTCCCTGGCTTCTGGCGCAGGCGGGCGACTGTCTGCAGGGCCGCGCTGTCCGTCCGGACCCGTCGGTGGCCGAACGCCACCGCATGATGCGGCTTCACCTTGATGACATGCTGACCCATTACGGCGCGCCGGCGATGCGGCTGGCCCGCAAACATATTGCATGGTACGCGCATGGACTTCCCGGCGCGGCCGCGCTTCGTGATGTGGCAAATAACACCACTGATGCCGGGACGGTGTTCCGCGCCGTGGACCAGTTCTTCGCCGAGCTGAGCGATAACGCGGTTCAGGAAGCGGCGGCCTGATGGACGAAATCCTTGCCCCCGACCCGCAGACGGAAGCCGCGCATATTCTGGCAAGCCTGCCGAACCCGGTGTTTCTTCTGGACAGCAAGGACCGGTTCCTGTTCCTCAATCATGCCGCCGAGATGTTCTTCGATTCCAGCGCGTCGATGCTGAAGGGAACCGAATTGGCTGGACAGATACCGGCTGATTCCAACCTCATGGCCCTGCTGGCGAGGGCGCGCTCGCAGATGGCATCGGTTGCCGATCAGGGCATCGAGGTGGCCAGCCCGCGCATCGGGATGAAGCTGCTGAATGTGCAGATCGCGCCCTTTGGCGACCGCAGCAGCCAGGAAGGGCGGATGCTTGTGACATTGCAGGAGCGCGCGCTGGCCGAACGGCTTCGCGGACAATCGATGTTCCACGGGGCGGCGCGGTCGATTTCGGCGATGGCGGCGCTTCTGGCGCATGAGGTGAAGAACCCGCTTGCCGGCATAAAGGGCGCAGCCCAGCTTCTTCAGACAGACCTGTCGCCGGAAAACCAGGAATTCGCCCGCATGATTGTCGAGGAAACCAACCGCGTGACGGCGCTTCTCGACAGAATGGAGGGCATTGCCGGTGGCGGGCAGGTAGCGCTGGCACCTGTGAACATCCATGAAGTGCTTGATCATTGCCTTCGCATCGCCTCGGCGAGCTATGGCGCGCATATGAGTGTGCGCCGCCGCTATGATCCTTCTCTGCCGCCGGTGGACGGGCATCGCGACCTGCTGATCCAAGCCTTCCTAAATATCATTAAAAACGCGTTTGAAGCAACTGAAAATAAATCAGAATTAACGGTTATTACTTCCTATTCAAGGGGGCGGCGTCTGAGTGGTGCCGGGGCGGCGCGGCTACATGTGCCAATCCAGGTCGAGGTGATTGACGGTGGCCCGGGCATCCTGCCGGAGCTTCGCGACAACATCTTCGACCCATTCGTGTCCGGCAAGTCGGGGGGAAGTGGCCTCGGGCTGGCGCTTGTCGCCAGCGTCGTGGCGGACCATGGCGGCCTTGTCGAGGTGGACTCCGTGCCCGGGCGCACCGTGTTCCGGATCAACTTCCCGCCGGCCGGCCGCGAGGGCGCGCCATGACGGTGAAGCCGGCGCATATCCTTGTGGCCGAGGATGACAAGTCCGTGCGGCTTGTGGTGCAGCAGGCGCTGGCCCGCCAGGGTTATACCGTGCAGTCGAGCGGCACCGCGGCCGGGCTGTGGAAGCTGATCGAAAGCGGGCGCGGGGATGTGCTGATTTCCGATATCGCCCTTCCGGACGGCGATGCGCTGGACCTGCTGCCGCGCATCCAGCAGCACCGGCCTGACATGCCGGTGATCGTGATGAGCGCGCGTTCGACCCTTCTGACAGCGGTGAAGGCCCAGCAGACGGGCGTGTTTGAATATCTGCCAAAGCCGTTCGAGCTTCGCAGCCTTGTCGAGGCCACCGACCGCGCGGTTGGCAGCATTGGCCAGTCACAGCCTGTCACCGCCTCGCAGCCGGGCGTGGAAGAAGGCGGGCCTCTGGTTGGCAGGTCGCGCCCGATGCAGGACATCTTCAAGGCCATGGCGCGCGTTGTCAGCACTGATCTGACCGTGCTGATCACCGGCGAGAGCGGCACCGGCAAGGAACTGGTGGCCCGCGCCCTTCACGACCTGGGGTCAAGGCGCGCCGGCCCGTTCGTGCCGATCAACATGGCGGCGATCCCGCGCAACCTGGTGGAATCCGAGCTGTTTGGCCATGAAAAGGGTGCCTTTGTCGGCGCGGACAGCCGCATGTCTGGCCGGTTCGAGCAGGCTGAAGGCGGCAGCCTGTTCCTTGACGAGGTCGGCGACATGCCGCCGGAGGCGCAGACGCGGCTTTTGCGGGTTCTTCAGGATGGCGAATATCTGCCTGTTGGCGCGAACCGGCCGGTTCGCGCCAATGTCCGCATCATCGCCGCGACCAATCACAATCTGCAGCATCTGATGCAGCAGGGGCTGTTCCGCGAGGATCTGTTCTACAGGCTGAATGTCGTGCCGTTGCGCCTGCCGCCGCTTCGCGAGCGGACCGAGGATATCGCCCCGCTGGTCAATCATTTCCTGAAACAGGCATCTGCCGGCGGCTTGCCGGCCAAGCGGTTTTCGCCGGATGCCATTCGCGCGCTGGCCGCCTGGAACTGGCCAGGCAATGTGCGCGAACTGGAAAATCTTGTGCGCCGGCTTCTGGTGCTTGTTGGCGAGGACATCATTTCCGCCGATATGGTGGACTCCGAGCTTGCCTCCGTGCGTCCGGTCGAGGTGCCGTCGATCGAGGCAGAGAGTCTGTCGGAAGTCGTTGACCAGCACATCCGGAAATATTTCGATACGCTGGAAGGTGCGATGCCGCCTGCCGGGCTTCACGCCCATATTCTGCGTGAGGTCGAACATCCGCTGATCCTCGCCACCCTCGAGATCACCCGCGGCAATCAGGTAAAGGCGGCCGAGATTCTCGGCATCAATCGCAACACGCTTCGCAAGCGTATTCGTGAACTCGGAATCTGGTCGGGACGATGAGCAATACGGCTTCCACGACAGCGCGCCGCGGCCTTCTGCTGCGCTTTTCCGAGAACCGCATCGGCTATCTTGCGGTTCTTGCGGCGCTCGGCATTGGTATCTACACCATATACACCCTGGCCCAGTTCGACCCTGCGCAATCCGACGGCAGCCATCTGACGGCCCTGATTGCGGTGGATGTGCTGGCGGTGATCATCGTCGGGGCGTTTGTGATCCGGCAGATTCTGCGGCTGTGGGTGGAACGCCGCCAGAAGATGGCGGGCTACCAGCTTCACTGGCGGCTTGCGCTGCTGTTTGGGGGGGTGGCGGCGCTCCCGGCTGTGATCACGACCGCCTTCGCGCTGTTTGTTGTCGATTATTCGCTTCGCGGGTGGTTCGCCGACCGCATCTCGACGGCGGTGACCGGGTCGGTGCAGGTGGCGGATGCCTATTATGATGAACATTCCAGCTCGATCCGCAGCGATGTTCTGACCATCGCCAATGACGTCAACCGCGAAGCCTTCAAGCTTCTGAACGATCCCAACCTTCTGAACCAGTATCTGACCAACCAGGCCGTTCTGCGCAACCTGTCCGAGGCGATCATCCTTGACGGGACAGGACAGGTGGTGGCGCAGTCGAGATTCGCATTTGCCATTACCTTCACCAGCGTCGGCGATGGCTGGATCGACCAGGCCCGCAATGGCGAGGTCGTGATCCTGCGTGGCGACGAGACGAACAAGCTTCGCGCCGCAGTGAAGCTGAACAGTTTTGTCGACGCTTATCTGTTCGTCAGCCGCTTCATCGACCGGTCGGTGCTGGATGCCGTTGACAACACGCGGCTGGCCGCTGCCGACTACCAGCAGCTTGGCATCCGGCAGCTGGACCTTCAGGTCAGCTTCGCCTTTGTCTTCGGGCTGATTCTGGTGCTTCTTCTGATCACCGCCCTGTGGATCGGTCTCAATCTCGCGACAGCCATCGTCGAACCGCTGGGCTCGGTGATCGCGGTTGCCGAGCAGGTGCGCGGCGGCAATCTGTCGGAACGGGTGCCGGCCGGTCTCGAATTGGACGAGATTGCGCGGCTTGGCCTGTCCTTCAACGGCATGCTCGACGAGCTGGTGCGAAGCCGCGAACAACTGGTGCAGGCGAATATGCAGATCGACCGGCGCCGGGAATTCACCGAGGCGGTTCTCAGCGGGGTTTCCTCCGGGGTGATCGGTCTCGACAAGGATCAGAAGGTGACACTTCCGAACATTGCCGCGCTGCAGCTTCTGGGGCTTTCCGATGCCGAGATGATTGGCCGGAAGCTTGCCGATGTGGTGCCGGAATTCGCCGGGCTGGTGGCCGCCGGCACGGCGCGCCGGCGCAAGCTCGCCGAAGACCAGATCATTCTCGATCGGGGCAGCAGCAATATCACCCTACGGGCGAAGATCGCCACCGAGCGGGTTGACGGGCAGGTCATCGGCTATGTCGTCACCTTCGATGATGTCACCGATCTGCTCACGGCCCAGCGAAAGGCGGCCTGGTCGGATGTCGCGCGGCGGATCGCGCATGAAATCAAGAACCCGCTGACCCCGATCCAGCTTGCCGCTGACCGCCTGCGCCGCAAATACCGTCCCGAGGACGAGACGGCGAGCGAGCAGTTCACCGAATATCTGTCGATCATCGGCCGCCAGGTTGACGATATCGGCCGCATGGTCGACGAGTTTTCCGACTTTGCCCGCATGCCGCAGCCGGTGATGAAGGAACTGTCGCTTGCCGCGCTGGCGCGCGGGCAGGTCGCGCTTTATGAAGCGCAGAATGTCACCTTCACCACCGATCTGGGGGATGACGGTGACGGCGGCCTGGTGCTGGGGGATGCCGGGCTGCTGCGCCAGGCCCTGACCAATGTCATTCAGAACGCCCTCGATAGCCTTGACGGGGCTGGACGGGACGATCCGCAGATCCGGCTGGCGATGACAGTGAATGACGGCTTTGTCAGTCTTATGATTTCCGACAACGGGCCGGGCTTCCCGAAAAGCGACCGCGCATCCCTGCTGGAGCCTTATGTGACCAAGCGCGACAAGGGAACCGGGCTTGGGCTCGCCATCGTCAGCAAGATCGTTAAGGACCATTCCGGCGAGCTTGAGCTTGCCGATTCGCAGGGGGGCGGCGCCTGCGTCGTCATCAAATTGCCGCAATATGGCGCTGCAGATGTATCCGCATGAACAGGGCAGCAGCATGAAGACCGCCAGTGACATCCTTATCGTCGATGACGAATCCGACATCAGGCTTCTGATCGGTGCCACCCTTCGTGACGAAGGCTTCACCACTATGGAGGCGGCGTCGGCGATGGAGGCACGCGAGATTCTGGCCGCCAAGCCGCCGGGTCTCGCCATTCTGGATATCTGGATGCGCGATTCGGATATGGATGGTCTCGAGCTTCTGGAATGGGTGAAGGGCGTCTATCCCGATCTGCCGGTGCTGATGATCTCGGGCCATGGCACTGTCGAGACAGCGGTCCAGGCCATCCGCAACGGTGCCTATGATTTCATCGAAAAGCCTTTCAAGGAGGACAGGCTGCTGCTGATGGTGCAGCGCGCCCTTGAGGCGAGCCGGCTGGAACGCGAGAACGCCGATCTGCGCGCGCGGGTCAGCGATGAGGGTGAGCCGGCCCTTGTCGGCTTGTCCGCCGCCATCAAGGCGGTGCGGACAGCTGTCGAGCGCATCGCGCCGACCGCCAGCCGGGTGCTGATCAGCGGTCCCAACGGCAGCGGCAAGGAACTTGCCGCGCGATGCCTCCACAACCAGTCGGAGCGGCGCGATTCCCGCTTTGTGGTGGCAAACTGCGCGCGCCTTGGCTCGGAACGGGCCGATGTCGAGCTGTTCGGCTCCGATGGCAGCGGCACAAGCCGGCGGATTGTCGGGCTGTTTGAACAGGCGCACAAGGGAACGCTCTATTTTGACGAAATCTGCGATCTGCCGCTTGAAACCCAGGGCAAGATTGTCCGGGCCGTGGCGGAACAGCGGTTTCGACGGGTCGGCGGCAACAAGGAAGTGTCGGTCGATGTGCGGGTGATTTCCGCCTCCAGCCGCGATCTCGCGACGGAGATCTCCGAGGGGCGGCTTCGCGAGGATCTTTATTACCGGCTTGGCGTGGTGCCATTGTCGATGCCGCCGCTTGCCGATCGCCGCGAGGATATTCCGCCGCTGGCACGCCATTTTGTCGAGGCGGTGGCGCGCCGCACCGGTCTTGGCAAGGTCAAGCTCGGCGACGAGGTGCTGGCGGCGATGCAGGGCTATCGCTGGCCCGGCAATGTGCGGCAGATGCTGAACACCATCGAAAACATGCTGATCATGGCGCCATCCGACAGGTCGGTGCCGCTTGGTCTCGACCTTCTGCCGGCGGAAATCCAGAACATCTCGCCTGCCAACAGCAATTCTGATATTGATGCGCTTCTGGCGTTGCCCCTGCGCGACGCCCGCGAGGCTTTCGAGAAGAGCTACATGACAGCCCAACTGCAACGTTTTGACGGGAATGTGTCGCAGATGGCCGGTTTTGTCGGGATGGAACGGTCGGCCCTTCATCGCAAGCTGCGGTCGCTTGACGTGACGCAGCCTGACAAGTCGTCCTCCGACGGGGATGGAAAACCATGAAGATTGTGATTTGTGGCGCAGGACTTGTCGGTGCCAGCATCGCCGCGCATCTCGCCGAGGAAAATAACGACGTCACGGTGATCGACGCCTCGGACGAGAAGATCCAGAGGCTGACTGACCAGGTCGATGTCCATGGCGTTGTCGGCACCGCTTCCTATCCCGACATTTTGTCGGGGGCGGGCGCGCGCGACGCCGAACTGCTGATTGCGGTGACGGAATCCGACGAGGTGAACATGGTGGCCTGCCAAGTGGCGCACACCATCTTCAACACCCCGGTCAAGATCGCGCGAATCCGGCATCAGCCCTATCTGGACCCGATCTATGGCGATCTCTATTCGCCGGACCAGCTTCCCATCGACCATATCATCTCGCCAGAGGCCGAGGTGTCGGCGGCTGTCAGCAACCAGCTTCGCGTTCCCGGCGCGTTTGACGTCAAGGATATGTGCGGCGGGCGGATGAACTTGGTCGGCGTGCAATGCACCGAGGAAAGCCCGATCATCGACACGCCCATCCGGCATCTGACCAACCTGTTCCCCGACCTGTCGATGACCATTCTGGCCATCATCCGGGATGGCAGGCTGACCCTGCCGCGTGACGGGGCGGAAATGATGCAGCCGGACGACCGCGTGTATTTTGTCTGCGATTCAGCGCATCTTGACCGCGCCATGGCGACCTTCGCGCATGAGGAACACGAGGCGCGCTCGGTTGTCATCGCTGGCGGCGGTGCCATTGGCCAGATGCTGGCCACCGAGATTGAGACAAATTTCCAGAACACCAAGGTCCAGCTGATCGAGCGGAACGCGGCGCGGGCCCACTTTCTGGCCGAAAATTTGCGCGATACCGGCATTTTCAGTGGTGATGCGCTGGACAGCAACATTCTGGCTGAGGCCGGTGTGAACACTACCGAGACCTTTGTGTCGGTCACCGACGATGACGAGGTGAATATCCTTTCGGCGCTTCTGGCGAAGCGAAACGGGGCCAAGCACGCGGTGGCGCTTGTCAATATTCCCGGCTTTATCCCGCTCGTCGCGGCGCTTGGCGTCGACGCGGTGATCAACCCGTCGCAGATCACCGTGTCTTCCATTCTGGAACATGTGCGGCGTGGCCGCATCCGTGATGTCCATGCCGTGGTCGAAGACCTTGGCGAGGTCATCGAAGCCGAGGCCCTGCCGTCATCGCAGCTTGTCGGCAAGCCGCTTCGCGAGGCCAAGGTGCCGAAAGGGGTGGCGATCGGAGGCATTCTGCGGGATGACAAGGTCATCCCGGCCCGCGGTGACACCGTGATCGAGGCCGGCGATACGGTCGCGATCTTCGCCGCACGGGGCAAGATCCCTCAGGTCGAGAAAATGCTGTCGGTCAGGCTCGATTTCTTCTGATTCGGCGTTTCTGAGCCCGCCGCCATTGTAACGCGGCGGACAAGTCGCTAAGGTTGAACCGGGAGATCAAAAAATGGCCAATGATAAGAGCCGGAACCTTCAGGAGCTTTTCCTTAACAACGTCCGCAAATCCCATGCGTCAGTCACCGTGTTTCTCGTCAACGGGGTGAAACTGCAGGGAATAATTACCTGGTTCGACAATTTCTCGATCCTGCTGAAGCGCGACCAGCATGTTCAGCTTGTCTACAAGCACGCCATCTCGACCATCATGCCGATGGCGCCGGTGCAGCTTCATGAACTTGATGATGAGGACGCGGACGGGATGGACGACGCCTGACCGCCACGGGACCCGGGACCACAATGCTTGACAGTTTTGCCGTCAGTGTCGCCGACCTGCTTCGTTCGGCCGGCGAGACATTCGTTCTGCCGCGGTTCGGCAGATTGGCCGACAGCCAAATCGGCACAAAGGCCGGCCCCACCGACCTTGTCACCATTGCTGACAAGGAAGCCGAAGCCTGGCTGACCCCGAGGCTTCGCGACATTCTCGACGGGGCGGTGATTGGCGAAGAGGCCTGCGCTGACAATCCGGCGCTTGCCGCGGCAGCCGGCGCGCCGCATGCCTGGACCATCGATCCTGTCGACGGCACAAACAACTTCGTCAAGGCAAAGGACCGGTTCTGCAGCATGGTGGCGCTTCTGGAAGAGGGGACGCCGGTGCGAAGCTGGATCTGGCTGCCGCGCCAGCGTCACCTCTATTACGCCGAGGCCGGGGCTGGCGCGGTGCTCTGCACCGATGATGCGCCGCCAAAACCGCTTCGCCTTGCCAGCCGCAGATGGGTGATCGGCGATCTTCAGGGCGCGGCGAGCGTGCGTGATGTCGACGAGCCCGAAAAGACGCGCCTTCGCGACATTCTGCGGACAATGCCGGGGCGGTGGTTTCCCGGCAGTGTCGGTGTGCTGGCGACGTGCATCGCCAAAGGAGAGCAGCAGTTCCTGATGCATGCCTCCTGCACACCATGGGATCATGCCCCGGTCGATCTGCTGTGCCGCGAGGCAGGCGCGCATGCCGCCATGGTGGACAGCGGGGCTCGCTATCATGCCGGCGCTGACTCGGCCTTCATGATCGCGCCGGATATCGAAGCCTGGAACATGCTTCACCGCCATCTCTGGCCCGACGGTCTGGCGGCCTAGTCGGGTTTCGCCGACTTGGCCTCCTGCCACAGAGATTCCATCTCATTCAGCGTCAGATTGTGAATAGAATTCCCATTTTTTTCAGATTGTTCTTCGATATATCTGAAGCGTCGCTCGAATTTTGAATTGCAGCCCATCAGCGCAGTTTCGGGATCGACCCCGGCGCGCCGCGCCAGATTTACCGCCACAAACAGCACATCGCCAATCTCGTCGATGACACGGTCCTGGTTTACCGGGTCGCAGGCGACCTCGGCGCGGAGCTCGGCTGTCTCTTCATGAAGCTTGTCGATGATGTCGTCGATCCGCGTCCAGTCGAAGCCGACCCGTGCGGCGCGCTTCTGAAGTTTCAGCGCCCGCAGCATCGGCGGCAGGGCGGCGGCGATATCGTCAAGAACGCCGGTCTTGCCCTTCCTGGCGCGCTCGGCAGCCTTGATGGCCTCCCACCTGCCACTCTGTTCGCCGACCTGCGGGCGGTCTTCGTCGCCAAATACATGCGGGTGCCGGTCCACCATCTTGTCCGAGATGCTGCGCGCCACATCGGCAAGGGTGAAGAGGCCGGCTTCCTCGGCGATGCGCGACTGGAACACAACCTGAAGAAGCAGGTCGCCAAGCTCGTCGCGGATATCCGCCGTGTTGCCGCGTTGCACGGCGTCCGCCACTTCATAGGCCTCTTCTATGGTGTAGGGCGCGATGGTCGAGAAATCCTGCTCGACATCCCAGGGGCAGCCCGTGTCCGGGTCACGAAGCCGCCGCATGATCTCGATGATACGGTCGAGCTGGGCGAGGGCATCGGTTTCGGACTCGGATCGGCGGGGTGTTGTCATGATTTCGGCAGGTCCTTGTCCGCTGAAGGCTAGTCTGGCCTTGTGTTCTGCTCCGGGATTCCGTGTATTTTGGCGGCTTTGCCCTGCCCCTGCAAGGTAGCCGGCGGAATGCTGTCACCCTGTGGCACTTATCCTTGCACCTTTTTGCTTTTCTCATCATTATCACGGCTCTTCTGTTGCCCCGCGAGGGTCACCCCCGAAAGGGCGAAATGGCGAGGAACACCCCATGCTGAACAATGACGGCAAGCCTCCGGTGAAGCGTGGCGGTATCTTCGGCAGGCTGCGCTCCTGGTTCTTCACCGGCCTGCTGGTGACAGCACCGGTGTTGCTGACCGTCTATATCACCTGGGCGGCGATCAAGCTCATCGACGGCCAGGTCGCCGGTCTTCTTCCAGGGTTCAGCGAACTGCGATTTGCCAATGTTCCCGGGGTGGGGCTTGTTATCGGCGTTGTGCTGATCACGGTAATCGGCGCGCTGGCCGCTGGCTTTCTTGGCCGCTGGATTATCCGTCTTGGCGAATCCATCCTCAACAGAATGCCGGTTGTGCGCAGCATCTATGGCGCCACCAAGCAGATTCTGGAAACGGTGATCTCGACCCAGTCAGATGCCTTCCGCGAGGTCGTGCTGGTCGAGTATCCGCGAAAGGGGCTGTGGGTCATCGGGTTTGTCACTGGCGGCACGAAGGGCGAGGTCGCCCGCCGGATCGATATCGACATGGTCAATGTCTTTGTGCCGACGACCCCGAACCCGACATCGGGATTTCTGCTGTTCTGCCCGCGCAAGGACGTGATTTTCATGGAAATGTCGGTGGAAGAGGCTGTGAAGCTGGTGGTGTCAGGCGGCATCGTCACGCCGCCCGACAGGACGGCGAAGACCGTGGCCAGGAAGGGCACTGCCCGCAAGGCCCCCGCCAAGAAGGCTGCCAAAAAGGTGGCAAAGAAGTCAGCCGGTGCGGGACGCGCCTCAAAGAAGGCCTAGCCCGATGCCAGGAAGCGCACTGCGCTGTCACGTTCGAACAGGCTGAGAAGCAGATCGGCTGTCGCCCGGTCCCTTGGCGTATCGTCCTCGCCCATCATCCCGGCCGCCACCTTGCGCGCTATGGCCAGTAGGTCCTGATGCACCGCCAGATTGGCAAGGGTGAATTCCGGCATGCCGGACTGCCGCTGCCCCAGAAATTCACCAGGACCGCGAAGCTCGAGATCGCGTTCGGCGATCACGAAGCCGTCATTCGTCTCGCGCATCACGGCAAGCCGGGCCGTGGCCGTCTCGGATAGTGGTCCCTGATACAGCAGCAGGCAGGATGAGGCTTCGTCGCTGCGCCCGACGCGGCCGCGAAGCTGATGAAGCTGGGCAAGGCCGAACCGTTCGGCATGCTCGATGATGATCACGCTTGCCTCCGGCACATCGACACCAACCTCAACGACCGTCGTCGCGACAAGAAGCTGCGCTGCACCGCTTCGGAAACGCTGCATCGCCGCGTCGCGGGCGGCTGGCTTCATCTTGCCATGCGCCAGAGCCACCTCGACCCCCGGAAGCGCGCGGGCAAGCGCCTGCTGCCGTTCCTCAGCCGCGGCGACATCCAGCTTTTCCGATTCCTCGACAAGCGGGCAGATCCAGTAGGCGCGCTTGCCAGATGCCAGCGCCACCCGCAGCCTGTCGACCACCTCGCCAAGCCGGTCAAGCGGCAGCGCGCGGGTCTCTATGGGAAGCCGGCCGGCGGGTTTTTCATCCAGCCGCGAATGATCCAGATCGCCATAGGCCGTCATCGCCAGCGAACGCGGGATCGGGGTCGCCGTCATCACAATGACATCGACTCCTTCGCCTTTCTGCCCCAGCAGCACACGCTGGCGCACGCCGAACCGGTGCTGTTCGTCAACCACCGCAAGGCCGAGGTCGTGATAGGTCACACCTTCCGAGATCAGCGCATGCGTGCCGATCACGATCTTTGCGCTGCCATCCTCAAGGGCTTCGATCACCGGTTTGCGGTCGCCGCCGCGGCCCTGGCCAAGAAGAAGATGCGCCTCCATGCCAAGTGGCGCGAGAAAGGCGTTGATGCTGGTATGGTGCTGGCGTGCCAGCACCTCGGTCGGGGCGAGAAGGGCGGCCTGCGCGCCGGATTCCACTGTATGGAGCATGGCGGCAAGCGCCACCAGCGTCTTGCCGGACCCAACATCCCCCTGCAGCATCCGCAACATGCGTCTCGGGGCCTGCTGGTCCGCGCGGATTTCCGCTATGGCGCGGGTCTGGGCACCGGTTGGCGTGAAGGGCAGCGCCGTCATCAGCGCGGTGGCCAGCGCCCCGGTGCCGGCGAATCGTCGGCCCGGCATGCTGTCCTTGGCGGCGTGCCGGACAAGCGCCAGTGCCAGCTGGTTGGCCAGAAGCTCGTCAAAGGCAAGGCGACTTCGCGCCTTTGATGTCGGCAGAAGATCCTCCGCCGCCTGCGGCGCATGGACCTGATGCATGGCGCTGGTGAAATCGGGCCAGCCGCGCGCCGTCATCAGATCGGCCGGAATCCATTCCGGCAGGGCGGGCACCCGCTGTAAGGCGCCCTCGATGGCGCGGCGAAGCGGTTTCGGGGTCAGCCCGGCGGTAAGTGGATAGATCGGTTCCATCTCCGGCATCTCGCCGTGATCCTCAAGCCGGACGATATGGTCGGGATGCGCCATCTGCGGCTTGCCTTGCCGGATTTCCACCCGACCGCTGACAATCCGGCGTTCACCGGCCGGCAGCATGCGGCTGACGTAATCGTCACGGGCGTGGAAGAAGATGATCTCCAGCCTTCCTGTTTCATTCTCTGTGATCACGCGCCAGGGGCGGCGACTTCCAGGTGGCGGCTTGTCATGCTTGACAACCAGAACCTCGAAGGTGGCGATGCTGCCATCGACAAGGTCGGTCAGCGCCGGCCGGGCCCGCCTGTCGATCAGGCCGACAGGGAGGTGGCGAAGCAGGTCTATGACATGCGCGCCGATGCGCTTTTCCAGCACCCCGGCCAGTTTCGGGCCAACACCCGGCAGCACGGTCGTCGCGGCGAACAGGCCATAGATTTCGGTCGGGCGTCTTGGATGCATGATCGGTCAGTCTGGTGGCGGTGCCGTGGCCCCAGACTACCCGAAAGCCTCCTCCAAAACAAAAGGCCAGGACAAAATCGCGGACCGGGCGCAAAGGCCGGCGGCCCACAGCGCGACCAGTTGCCCCGATGGCAACAAATGCTTTGCTTTGCCGCCCGCCGCGCCGCATATTGCCGGCCTCCCAGCGCCTGCGGCCGACTGACCAGCCAGCGCGCCACCGGCGGAGTCCGCCAAGGAACGGTATGATGGAAGAGCCCCGCGCCGAAACCCGTGAGACAAGGCTTCGCCGCCTTGTCTATCAGTCAAGCTATACCGGCATGAAGGAAACCGATCTTCTTCTTGGCAGATTCGCCAGGCTGCATCTGCCCGGGTTGAGCGACGACGAGCTAGACCAGTATGAAGCGCTGCTGGATGCCGGGGATGACCGGATCTATGCCTGGGCTGTTGCCGGAGAGCCGGCGCCAGAGACTCATGACAACCGTGTTCTCGACTTGATAAAAGATTTTAAAAACGACTGACAAGTGTCAAATTTTGTTAAAAATACAGAGTTGAACTCTTCTGTCTGGGGGGTGCCTGACGGCGCCAGTATGCTGGCCATGGCCGGATGGCTTGCAGCGGGCGCGCGGGTCATCTATGTGGCGCGTGATGACGCCCGAATGGCGGCGATGCGCGATTCTCTGGACAGGCTGTGCCCGGAAGTGCGGCCGCATCTGTTTCCGGCCTGGGACTGTCTTCCCTATGACCGGCTTTCACCGCAGGGCGGGCTTGTCGGCCAGCGCGTGGAAACGCTTGCAAGGCTGAGCGAGGTGGGCGGCCAAGCCGGTGACGGCGGGCTTGTGCTGACAACAGTGAACGCGCTGCTGCAGCGTGTGCCGACAGCCGGTTATTTTACCGAGCGGTCGCTTGTTCTCGTGCCAGGAGACATGGACGGCCCGGCCGGGCTCTGCGATTTTCTGGTAGGCCAGGGATATCTTCGCACCGACACGGTACGCGAGACGGGCGAGTTCGCGCTTCGCGGCGGAATCCTCGACATCTTCCCGCCGGGGCGTGGCCATCCTGTGCGGCTGGATTTCTTCGGCGACGAGCTTGAAACCATCCGTTCCTTCGACGCGGCAACGCAGCGAGGCGGCGAGTCGCATGACAGGCTTGTGCTGCGGCCGGTCGCCGAATTCCAGCTTGACGAGGCTTCGATCGAACGCTTCCGGACCGGATACCGGGCCGCCTTCGGGGCGCTGGCAAGCCGCGACGCGCTGTATGATTCGGTCACTGCGGGGCGGATGCATCCGGGGATGGAACACTGGCTGCCGCTGTTTCATGACGAGCTGGCGGCGCTGACGGATTACTGCCCCGGCTGGACAATTGTCATGGACCATGAGGCGGATGCGGTGATGGCCGCGCGCTTCACCCAGATCAACGATTTCTTTGCAGCGCGTCAGGAACCGGGCGACGAGGATCCGAGCATGGCCTATCGGCCGCTTCCAACAGACAGGCTGTATCTTGGCGAGGCCGAGGCCAAGGCATTGTTCGCCGACGCGATCCGCTTGCTGCCCTTTGCCGCCCCGCCGGGCGACGAGGGGTGCGATGCCGGCGGCCGGACGGGTCTTGTCATCACCGGCGCCGGCGCCGCCGGCACCAGCGTCATCGCCGAGGTCGCCAACATCATCACCAAGGAACGCGCGGCGGCGAACAGGCCGGTAGTGATCGCCGTTGCCGGCGAGGGTGCGGCAGTCCGGATACAGGAACTTCTCGATTCCCAGCTTGACGGTCCCGGCGGCGCGGCACGGCGGATCACCTCTATCGACCAGATCACGGCTGGCGGCGTCTTCCTGCTCGATTGGCCGCTTGAGTCAGGCTTCCAGACAGACAGCCTGCTCGTCGTCACCGAGACCGATATCTTTGGACAGCGCCTGTCGCGCCCGCGCGCCCGGCGCGGCCGCGGCGAGGATTTCCTGCGCGAGGTCAGCGCCCTGGAAGGGGGCGATCTGGTCGTTCATGCCGAACATGGCATCGGCCGCTATGACGGGCTGGTGATCATCAATTCCTCCGGCGGGCCGCATGATTGCCTGCAGCTTGTCTATTCCGGCGGGGACAAGCTGTATCTGCCGGTGGAGAATATCGAGATGCTGTCCCGCTATGGCAGCGCCGGCACCGACGCGCAGCTTGACAGGCTCGGCGGCGCGGCCTGGCAGGCACGGGTGGCGCGGATCAAGGGCCGGGTTCGCGATATGGCGGACCAGCTGATCAAGATCGCCGCACAACGGCAGACGGCGCGGGCCGAACCGCTGAACGCCCCGACCGGAAGCTTTGCCGAATTCTGTGACCGTTTCGGCTTTGCCGAAACCGAGGACCAGCTTGGCGCGATCGAGGATGTGATCGCTGATCTGGCATCTGGCCGCGCCACCGATCGGCTGATTTGCGGTGATGTCGGCTTTGGCAAGACCGAGGTGGCGTTGCGGGCCGCCTTTGTTGCCGCGATGTCGGGATATCAGGTGGCGCTTGTCGCGCCGACAACGCTTCTGGCGCGCCAGCATGGCCGTGTGTTCGCCGAACGGTTCACGGGCTTTCCGGTAAAGCTCGGGGTTCTCTCACGGCTGACACAGCCGGCCGCGGCAAAGCAGGTTCGCGCCGGCATCGCCTCGGGTGATGTGCAGATCGCGGTCGGCACGCATGCGCTGCTGGCGAAATCCATCGAGTTCAACAATCTGGGCCTTCTGATCGTCGATGAGGAACAGCATTTCGGCGTGGCCCAGAAGGAACGGCTGAAAGAGCTTCGCGGCGACATCCATGTGCTGACCCTGTCGGCGACGCCGATCCCGCGGACCCTGCAGATGGCGCTGTCCGGCGTGCGCGAGATGTCGCTGATCGCCACACCGCCGGTCGACAGGCTGGCGGTGCGGACCTTTGTCGGACCCTGGGACGGGGTGGTGCTTCGCGAGGCGATCAAGCGCGAGATGTTCCGCGGGGGGCAGGTGTTCTGCGTCTGCCCGCGCATCGCCGACCTGCAACGCGGCTTCGACAGGCTGGTGACACTGGTGCCGGATGCGCGGATTCTTTCGGCCCATGGTCAGATGCCGGCGGCGGAGCTTGATGATGTGATGACCCGGTTCGCCGATGGCGAGGCGGATATCCTGCTGTCCACCAACATCGTCGAGTCAGGAATCGACATTCCATCCGCGAACACGATGATCATCCACCGTGCTGATATGTTCGGCCTTTCGCAGCTTTACCAGCTTCGCGGCCGGGTCGGGCGCGGGCGGCAGCGGGCCTATGCCTACCTGACATCCGATCCGAACCGGATGCTGACCCCGCATGCGCGCCGACGGCTCGAGGTGATGCAGACACTGGATACGCTTGGCGCCGGCTTCACGCTCGCCTCCTACGACATGGATATCCGCGGAGCCGGCAATCTTCTTGGCGACGAGCAGTCCGGCCATGTCCGCGAGGTCGGTGTCGAACTCTATCAGGAAATGCTACGCCAGGCGGTCGAGGCCGCGCGAAGCGGCACATGCAATGAAGAGCCTGAGATCGAATGGACGCCGCAGCTCAATCTGGGGCTGGAGGTGCGTATTCCCGAGGAATATGTCGCCGATCTCACAGTGCGGCTGTCGCTTTATCGGCGGATCGCGAATATGGATCTGGCTGCCGAGGCCGACAGCCTTGTGGCGGAGCTTGTCGACAGGTTCGGCCCGCTGCCGGAGCCGGTGCGAAACCTGTTCGCGGTGATTGAACTGAAACAGCTTTGCAAGCGGGTGAATATCGAGAAGGTGGATGCCGGACCAAAGGGGCTGTCCATCGCCTTCCGCGGCCATGAATTCGCCAAGCCGGACCAGCTTGTCGCCTGGATTGCAGGCAAGGCCGGCCGGGTGCGTCTCGGCGCGGATCACCGCATGGTCATGCAGCAGGCGATGCCGCGCGCCGAGGACAGGCCACAGGCCTGCAAGGCTCTGGTTCAGGAACTGCTGGCGCTGATCGTCTAGGCTGCTGCTGCCGCGTCGATGGCCGGAACCAGATGTTCGGGCAGATGGGCGCCGGCAATTGCATATTTTCCGGCAAAGATGAAATAGGGAACACCGTCGAGCCGCATGCGGTTGGCATTGGACAGGTGATGTTCCAGCTGCCGGCCGATGGCCTCGTCCGCGGCGCCCGTGACCAGGCCGGGCATGCCAAAGCTGTCGGCGATTTCGGTCAGGGTCTCGGGATCGCCGATATCGCGGCCTTCGATGAAATAGGCGCTGTAGATCGCCTCTGACAGCTTGGCATTGTCGGTGCCCGACGCAATCAGCATCCGATGCGCCAGCCGGCTGTCAGGCGTGCGGGTGATGGCGTCGAAGCGGAAGTCGATGCCGCTATCCAGCCCGGCCGCGGCAATCCGGCCATAGACGGCTGCGGCGGAATTGCCGAATTTCGCGCTTAGATACGCAGCTCGGTCCATGCCGGCCACCGGCATGGTGGGGTTCAGAAGAAAAGCCCGCCAGACATAGGCGGGTCTGATTTCCGGCCGCTCGGCGAAGGCCAGGTCGAGCCGGCGCTTGCCGATATAGCACCAGGGACAGATCACGTCGGCGTAGATTTCCACCTGCACGGTGCGTGGGCCGCTGTGGGGCTGGTCCTGCATGCGATGCTGTCCTTTCCTTGCGGCGCCCGGTCGTAAACGCCATATCTCTTGAAATACATATGATCCGGCCGCGCTTCAAGCATGGCCCTGTCGTGCCAGCGTGCATGCCATGAGACAGACAAGAGACAGACAAGAGACAGACAGGAGACAGGCTGGTGACAGAAGAATTTGATTCCGCCGCGCTGTCGGCCGAACGGGACAGGCTTCTCGGCGCGGCGCGCACCGTGCTGATGGCCGCGGTGGGCGAGGGGGACATGCCGGAAATGGGAGTCACCCCGGTGATCCGCCATCAGGGCGATTTCTACATCTATCCAAGCCATCTTTCCGCCCATGTACGCGCCATGCTGGCGGCGCGCCGGGCCGCGGTTCTGATCATCGAGGATGAGGGCGAGGCCCAGAATATCTGGGCAAGAAAGCGAATTAAGTTTGATTCAGAGATAATTGAAATCGAACGACAAAGTGATGAATTCAATCTGATATGTGACGAATTTGCCTCAGCCCATGGGCCGACCATGGGCCTGATCCGTGATTTCTCCGATTTCCACCTCTTGCGGCTTCGTCCTCGTGGCGGGGTGATGGTTCTCGGTTTCGCGAGGGCCTACCGGCTCGAAGGCGCGGCGCTTGAGGTCACGGCGCATCTGCGCTCCAGCTAGAACCTGGTCCTGCGCGCCTCGCGGGCAGAAGACAGGAAGTGCGCGCCAAGCGTCACCAGCACCAGACAGGCCCCGCCCATCATCGCCGCGCTTGGCCGCTCGCCGGTGCCGATCCAGACCCAGAAGGGCCCGAGCACCATCTCAAGCAACATGAAGAGGCTGACATTGGTGGGGCTCGTATGACGCGGCGCCATGGCCAGAAGCGCCCATGACACCGGCATGACGATCAGCCCCATCAGCCCGATCATCAGCGGATCGCCAGTCATGATCGCGCCGGGGGCAGCACCAAGATAGCCAAGAAATCCGGAAATCAGCGTGCCGATCGCACAGGCGGGTACCACCGGTACATCGGGATGCCGCCGCGTGGTGACGAAGACCACGGCGATACCGAAGGCCGCGCTGAAGCCAAGTCCGCCCCCCAGCCAGACATTGCCGGCCGGCGCAGACAGCGCGCCTTCGCCATTCAGGATGACGATCAGCACGCCGACCATGCTGAGGAAGATGGCCAGCCAGGTGCCCAGCGGAAGCCGTTCGGCAAGCACGATGACGCCAAGCGCGGCAGCGATCAGCGGTGCCGTCGCAAGCGCGGTCACGACAACGGTGATCGAGGTTTCCATGGTCGCGAAATTGAAGGTGAAGGCGTTGAGGAAATTGGCAAGGATAATGACAAGGGCAGGGCCGCGGAACAACGCCGGGATCTGCGCCCTGGCCCGCGCCGGGCCTTCAAGGGTGATCCACAGCACAAACATGCTGATGCCGATCAGAAGGCCGCGCCAGAAGGTCAGCCCCCAGCCTTCAAGCCCCGACAGCCGGATGAGAAGCGTATCCGGTGTGATGATCAGGGCGCCGGCAAGCGCCATCATCAGGCCAAGGACGGGGCGCGGCGTACCGCTTGCCAGGATCGAGGGTGCCACGGGGCCGCGCGCCGTCAGCCGAAGAAATCGGTAAGGGCGGCAAGTGTTTCCTGCGGCGCTTCCTCGGCGCAGTAATGGCCGCCGGGCACCGCCTTGCCGCTGACCGTCTCGGCCACCTTCCGCCATTCGGCGGTCACGTCATAATGCCCGCCGACAAATCCGACCTCGCCCCACAGCGCCAGCAGTGGCATGGTCAGCTTGCGGTCGGCGTCGGCGGCGTCATGGTCAAGATCGATGGTGGCGGCGGCGCGGTAATCCTCGCACATGGCATGGACGGTTTCCGGGCGCCGGAAGCATCGCAGATAATCGGCAAAGGCATCGTCGGTGATGGCCCCGCTTGTCCGGCCCCACTGGCCGCATTTGCTGCGAAGATAGAATTCCGGATCGGCGCTGATCATCTGTTCGGGAAGTGGCGCTGGCTGAATCAGGAAGAACCAGTGGTAATAGGCGGTGGCGAAACGCATGTCCGTCTGGCCATACATGGCGGCTGTCGGCGCGATATCAAGAACGGCAAGGCGGGTCACGGCATCGCCATGGTCGCGCGCCAGCCGGTGGGCGACGCGGCCGCCGCGGTCATGCCCTGCGACCATGAAGCTGTCATGGCCAAGGGCGGCCATGAGCCCGACCATGTCGTCCGCCATGGCGCGCTTTGAATAGGGGCTGTGCCGCTCGTCCGTCGGCGGGTGCCAGCTGTCGCCATAGCCGCGAAGATCAGCAGCCACCACGGTGTAGCGTTCGGCGAGCGCCGGGGCGATCCGGTGCCACATCATGTTGGTCTGGGGAAAGCCGTGAAGCAGCAGAAGAGGCGGCCCGTCACCGGCGATGCGGTAGGCAATCCTGCGCTCGCCGTCCAGATGCGTCTTCGAGGTGAAAAGCTCTGTATAGGGGTTCATGGCCTGGCCTCTGTTAACGGGCCCCGACACTAGGGCATCACACTGTCGGCGGCAAGGTGGCGCGCGCCTCTGTCGCCGCCTGGTGCGATGCGGCGCGATGTTCGAAATAGATCATGGCCAGGCCGGCTCCCACAGTGATGCTGATCCCGATGGACGCCAGAAGATTGGGGAATTCGCCAAAGACAATCCATCCCACCGCCGTGGCGACGGGAAGCTCGATATATTGCATCGGTGCCAGCGTCGCCGAAGGGGCGAAACGGACCGCGTAATTCATGCTGAGATGCGACAGGGTTCCGAACAGTCCGATCAGGCACAGCCACATGAACAGACGGCTGTCCACAGGCACGAATTGCAGATCGGCGATGCCGGAATCGCGCAGCAGCAGCCAGGCGAGCAGAAGCAGCCCCGAACTAACCAGCCCGCTTGCCGCCTGCAGGCAGACAGGATCGTAATCCTTGGCGATCTGCCGTGTCAGAAGGACAAGGGTGGCGAACAGGAAGGCGACCAGCAGCGGCAGCAGCGCGGGAAGGCCAACCGCCACAAAGCTTGGCTGGATGATCAGCAGGGTTCCGAAGAACCCCACCGTGCAGGCGGAAATCCGCCGGATGCCGACCTGCTCTCCAAGGAACAGCCAGCCCATCACCAGCATGATGAAGGGATAGACGAAGGCGATGGCCAGCGCGTCGGCAAGCGGCAGATAGCGAAGCGCGAAATACATCGTCGTAACACCCGCAATGTGGATGATGCTTCGCGCCAGAATGAGCCGGAGAACGCGGCCCGTCATGGTGATGCGGCTTCTGGTCATCAGGATGATCGGGATGGGAAGCAGGAACTGCAGACTGTAGCGGAACAGCAGAATCATGATCATCGGGGTGACAAGGGCGATGGATTTCGCTGCCGCGTCGCCCATCGGCGCGAACAGGCAGAATCCCAGCATGAACAGGATTCCGATTAGGGGGCGGTCGGTGATCATCGGCGAACCTTGCGCCGCGCGTGGTTTGCGGTCAACAGAAAGCGCGGGCAATGCGTGTATGGCCAGTGCCACCTGCCAGGGCTAAGCTGAAGCCATGGCTGTCGAGATTCTCGTGATTGCGTTTGGATGTTTTGCCGCCTCGGCCGTCAATGCGGCCTTCGCCACGGGCGGTGTGCATCTGACACTGGCTGCCAGTTCAGCCGTTCTGCCGCTGGCTGCCGCCATCCCGCTTCAGGTGGCGCTGAACGCCACATCGCTGATCGCCAGGATCATCACCTGCTGGCGGCACATCCACTGGCCTGTCTTCTGGATGTTCGCGCCGACTGCGGCTGTTGGCGCGATCATCGGGGCGCGGGTGTTCATCAGCCTTGATGAAGGTGTCATCTCGCTTTGCCTTGGCGGGATTCTGCTGGCGCTGATCTGGCTTGTGCCGCGGGGCGTCACGCTGAAACTGCCGCGCCGCTTTGTCTATATCGGCGGCATACACGGGTTCTTCAGCACGATTTTCGGGGTCGGGATGTTCCTTCAGCCGGCGGTGCTGCGCACCGATCTGGCTAGATTGCAGATCACCGGCACTCTGGCGGCCTGCATCATGGCGCTGGAGGTGGTGAAGGCCGGCGGCTATGCCGGCTTCGGTTTCGATTATGCCGACTATCTGCCACATGTGCTGGCGGGGTCGGTAGCAAGCCTGGTCGGCAATGCAGCCGGGCACCGGCTTGGTCATCATGTCAGCGAGACGCGGTTCCGCCTGATCTTCAAACTGATCGTGACGCTTGTCGGCGTCAGGCTTGTGATGAAAGGCGCGCTGCTGCTTGCCGGCTAGGTGACGCGGGCAGGGGGCCGGCCTATTCCGCCAGCTTGTAGCTTACCGTCACCGACATATCGCTTCGCTTGTAGTCATATTGCATGATGTTGGAATCATTTTTCGTTGTCGAAGCGCTCAACCCGATCATCATACTGCCAAGTCTGTCTGACAGGGCCAGGCCGGAAAGCTGCAGGCCCAGGCTGTGGACGGTTTGCGAGTCACGGCGGAATTTCCGGCTGGTCGGTTCCTGATTGCCGTATTTCGCGTCATAGGCGCTGACCGAGGCGGTCACGCGGCTGTATCTGGTCGGCGATACGGCGATTCCGGCCATGATCCCCTTTGTCCTGTTTGCATTTGCCATTAGGGCGTTGAAAGCGGTGGTGCCGGGGGTGCGCCGCGACTCCGTCAGGTTGAAGGTGCTGTGACTTCCTTCGGCGAACAGCGCGAAACGCGACAGGAAGGTCCGCGAGATACCAAGCCTGTAGTCACGCGAATGGCCGTCATTCTGGTCCGCCGTGGTGAAGGCTGCGGAGGAGACGCGGTTGATGATGCTGTACTTGGCCGACAGATAGCTCTGCAGCCCAAAGGGAAGGCTGTGTCCTGCCGTCACGCCGCCGCTGATCACATTGCTGTCGGATGACGTCTTCGACAATGTTTCCGAGACCCGCGCATTTGGCGAGAGCCGCAGGCTGCCAAGCTTCAGTGACGCGCCGGTAAAGACACTTGTCGTGCCGCTTGTCAGATATTCATATTTGCGGCCCCGCTTTTCCTGATGCGAAGCGCCGATGGTCAGGCTGTCGCAGTCCTGATTGGCGAATTCGTAGGTTGCGGCGACCGACAGCCCGGCGGTGGTGGCCAGTTCGCGAATGGTCTTCCGGGCACCGCCGAAGGGTTCATAGGTGCTTGTCGAGTTGGCGGCACCCGGCGACAGCTTGAATTCAAGACGTCCGGATGAGGGGTAGCTGTTGGCATTGTCGCTGCCGCTCATTCCGATCGAGGCCGACACGATCGTGCGCCAGCGTCTGGCACGCCCGTCGATGATCGAGGTCAGCTCGGCAACACGCGCCTTCTGGTCGGCGGCGAGGGGTAGCTGCGCCAGCGCCTCAAGCTCGCCGGCGGCAAGCGTGTCATTGCCCAGATTCACCAGAATTTCAGCGCGGATCAGACGAAGCCCGACATCCGCGGGGCGTTGATTGACCAGACGTTCCACGGCTGACAGGGCGGCGGGAAGATCGCCCCCGGCCAGACGTTTGGAAATGAACTGCTGGTTCAGCCTCTGATTGTCCAGATCGGCAAGGATATCCATCCAGTCGACCTCGGCACGCACCGGGGCGGCCATGAACAGCGACAGCACCGATGCCGCAATCGCGGCAACAAGGGACCGCTTCCAGAAAATCACGCCTGTCATTGTGAGCCCATCCCGTGGACAGTGCCCTCTGCCAGTGTGGTACCGTCAGGCTTTTCGATATTGATTTCGTGGCTGGCGATATTTCCGGTGGATGCAGCCGCGCTGTCGTCCCCGCCGATGGCGAAGTTGGACAGATAGGCATCGCTTCGCAGCACAATGGATCCGGGCAGGCTGCCGCCGCCCTGGTTGGTCATGGTGACGCTGCTCACGCCATCGCTGGTCCAGTCGATCTGGTTGTACATGGCATCGTCACCAACCTGCGCGCCCGTCTGGCTCATCCCGTAGGGCTGAAGCGATGCCGCGCTGTCGTATTCGGCGCGGGTCTGGGCAAAACCGATCAGCTGCTGGCCGTTGGCCTCGGTGACGATGCTGTTGCTAAGCGGGCTGGACGCGCTGTAATCGATGGTCACATCCATCTAGAAGGCGATGTTTGTGTCGACCGAGCCGTCGCCGCTGTAATCAAGCGTCGTACTGCCGTTCGAAATCACCGTCTTGATGGTGCCGTTGGCGAAATTCCAGGTGTTGGTGACGTCGTAGCTGCCGCCGCATCCGGACGCGCCGCTGTTCACGCAGGCGATGGCCACATCATTGGCCTGATAGACCGCCGATCCGGTCAACCCGCCATTGCGAAGCTGGTCGATGTTGGTATCGCCGAGATATTGCGCCCCGCCGCCAAACAGGGCGGCCGCGCCCGCGCCCAGATTGATGCCGGCAATATCCATGTCGTCCGAGCCGGCTTCGCCTTAGGTGACAGCCGTGGACAGGGCGGTGAAGACCGCTTCGAGAATTTCGGTGTCATTGGTGACGGTGGCGTCGCCGGCCGTGGCGCTGGCGATGCTGGCGCCAAGGTCGCTGTTGACGACAATCTGGTCCGGAATCCCGTCATCATCCGAGTCGATGGCGGGCACAACCTCCAGGCTGTCCACCCCGAGGGCTACGGCAATCTCGGTTGCCGCATCCTCGCCGGTGCTGGCCTCGATGGCCTCGATGGCTTCAGGCGTGGCCGGTTCGGGCGTCGCCGGCGGCTGGTCGGGAAGAATGGTGGTAGCAAAATTCGGGCGGGTCAGATCAACGCTGCCAAAGCTGTTGGTGACTTTCACCGCGCCAAGCGAGGCGCCGAAATTATTTGGTCCCGGCCCGACCAGGACCACCTGGCTGGCGCCGTCCTCATCGACAATCCCGGCAACCTGCGTGCCGCGGATGCTGAGGCTGGCTGTGGGAAGTGTGACCTTCATCGCCTTCGGGCTGGATTTCGCCAGCTTGCCCGAGACAAAGCGAAACGCGCCCCTGGTGATGTTGGTGGTCATCGACCCGGTCTGCGAGGCCGGGTCGTAAACGAATTCATCTATGACCAGGCGGGCGCCGCTGCCAAGCGTGAAGACGGTTTCGTCAACAAGCATGATCTGCATCCGGCCCCCTGACGCGACCTCGATTTCATCGCCAAGGAAGATTTTCGTACCAGAGAAAAGCTGGCCGACGCTGGCTTCACCCTCGACGGCCGAGACCCGCACGACATCCCCACGAAGGGCTGCCGCGACACCAATGAATTCCGCCGCCGCCAATCCGGCGAAACCCGCCAGTGCAGCCCAGACACAGACCCCGCCCACAACAGAGACAACACGCATGAAACAAACCCGCGCAACCAGAAAACGGCCGCAAATCTCACATGGTTGAAATCTGCGGTCACGGAATGTTTGATAGATCAATTAATTTTTTTGAATTTGCCTACATGCAACTGAAAACTGTCTCGCGCCCCGGTATCGGATGGCGGGGAATCAGCAGGGCCAGCACAAGCGAGGCACCGGCCAGAAGCGCGGCCAGAACGAAGACCGACGCTTGCGAGGTTACCCACAGATAGCCGAGCGCTGCCGGCAGCACGACGGCGGCAATATGATTGATGGTGAAGGCCACCGCCGCCGTCGGGGCGATGTCGGCCGGATCGGCGATCTTCTGGAAATAGGTCTTCTGCGCGAAGGCCAGCGCGAAAAACAGATGATCGATGACATAGAGCGCCGCTGCCATTGCCGCGCCCCATCCGAACCAGTAGATGCCGCCATAGGCGATGAACACGCCGATCAGGCCCGCATATTCGAAGGCAAGCGACCATTTCTCGCCAATCCGGTTGATCATCCAGCCCATCATCGGCGCGAACAGGATGTTGGCGGCGTAGTTGATTAGGAACAGGAAGGTCAGCTCGTGTACGGCCAAGCCGAAATGCTCGACCATCATGAAGGCGGCAAACACCATGAAAATCTGCCGCCGCGCGCCAGACATGAACTGCAGCGTGTAATAGAGCCAGTAGCGGCGTCGCAGGATCAGCCTGTTATGCTGCGGTGTGTCCATCGGGAAGGCGGGATAGGCAAGCCAGCAATAGACGGCGATGGCAACGGTGATGCCGCCGCCGGCCATATAGACGGCGTCATAGCCCAACCCGCCCCATTTGAAGATGACGGCGATCAGCCCGTAGGCCAGAAGCGAGGATGCCGATCCCGCCGCCACTAGCCAGCCGATGACTTGTGGCGCGCGTTTCTTGTCGATCCATTGAAGCTGCAGCGACTGGTTGACCGTTTCGTAATAGTGAAAGCCGATGGAGCCGATCAGGGTCGTGATCAGCAGCCCGGCAAAGCTGGGGAAGAGGGACGTCACCGCGACGGCGGCGCCGAGCGCGACAAGCGCCAGCAGCGCCAGCGTCTGCTCGCGCATTACAACAAGCACAAGGATGACCCCGACAGCGAAGAATCCCGGGATTTCGCGGACGGTCTGAAGCCAGCCGATCTCGATGCCGGAGAAGTGCGCGACCTCGACCGTGAAATTGTTCAGCAGCGCAAGCCAGGTCGAAAACCCGAGCGGCATCGCGAAGGCCATCAGGAACAGCAGCCCGACAGGGCTGCGGCGCCGGGCAAGGGCCTCGCGGAAGGTGGCGACAAGAACGGTCATGCGGCGTGGGGTCCCGATGCAGGTGAGGCCGCACCTTACACCGCTTTGCCGGCAACCGCCATTTCGGAACAGTGGCGGTGATGAAGCCGATCGCCGCATGTTCGGTATTCCGTGGCAGTTGATTTTGCTTCTATCCCGACAAAAGCCCTGTATTCTTTCGATAACAAGACAGCAGGATCCGCCCATGACCACGCAGACCCGCCCGAATTTTTTGTTCATCATGACCGACCAGCTTCGCAGCGACTGGCTTGGCTGTGCCGGCCATCCGGTGGTGAAAACCCCCCATATCGACGCGCTTGCGGCCGTCGGGATACGGTTCAGGAATTTTCAGGCCACATCGCCTGTGTGCATGCCGAACCGGGCCTCGTTCATGACCGGGCGTTACCCGTCCACCCACGGGCTTCGCTACAATGGCTGCCTCTTGCCGCTGGACACGAATTGCTTCACCGACGTGCTGCGGGCGGGCGGCTATCGCACCGCGTCGATCGGCAAGAGCCATCTTCAGCCCTTTACCGTCGACGCGCCGCTTCGCGACGCCGATACGACCAAGAGGCTTGTCGCCGAGGCGCGCCGCCCGGTGGACGGCAATTACAGCCAGGAACAGCCATCCTCCTATCAGGGGGACACGCCTTTCGCCTTCGATCTTCCCTATTACGGGTTCGACCATGTCGATATGGTGACCGGGCATGGCGACAGATGCGGCGGCCACTATCGGCAATGGTTCCGGCAGAACTGCCCCGACTGGGAAGCCATGCAGGACCCGGCCAACGAGCTGGCGCATGACTACACCTGCCCGCAGGCCTGCCGTACGCCGGTGCCCGAGGAATTCTACCCCACTCGCTATGTCGGCATGCAGGCGGCGGAGTGGATCGGCGGCCAGGCAGGCTCCGATGATCCCTTCTTCGCCTATGTCTCGTTTCCCGACCCGCACCATCCTTTCAATCCACCGGGAAAATACTGGGACATGTACCATCCCGACCAGTTCGAGGTTTCGCTTCCCTATGAGGCGCACCAGAACCCGCCGCCGCCCCTTCGCTGGATGCACGAGCAATGGCAGGAAGGCGCCAAGGCGCGGAGCAAGACCACAGCGCGCCGTGTTGACGAGCAGCATCTTCGCGAGGCGATGGCGCTGACGGCCGGCATGATCACGATGATCGATGACGAGATCGGGCGGCTTATTGAAGTGCTTAGGGATACAGGCCAGTTTGAAAACACCGTGATCTGCTTCAATTCGGACCATGGAGATTATCTGGGTGACTACTCGCTCCTTCTGAAAGGTGCCTTGCCGTTCCGGTCGATCACCGATGTGCCGATGATCTGGTCCGACCCGGCCTCGCGGCAAGGGCGCGAGACAGAGGCGCTGGCCACGACCATCGATCTGCCGGCCACCATCCTCGACCGGGCCGGATTCGCTCCCTATAACGGTATGCAGGGAACAAGCTTCCTGCCGGTGATCGAGGGCGCGGACAGGCATCACGACGCGGTGCTGTGCGAATTCAACGATCTTGGGGCAAGGCTGGGGTTTGAACGGCCGGCGCGGGTGCGCAGCATCCGCACGGCACGCTGGCGCTTCACCCTGTATCAGGGCGAGTCGTGGGGCGAGCTCTATGATCTCGCCGCCGATCCGCGTGAGACGCATAATCTGTGGGACAGCCCCGATCACAGCGAGGTAAGGGCGGAGCTGGCGCTGGAGCTGGCCCATATGCTGGCCGGTCAGATGGATGAAAGCCCGATTTCACGCCTGATGGCGTGACCGCCCCGCATCGCCGGTTCAACCGCCCCGCTGACGCGGCATCAGCACAAAATCCCATGGCGATGGCACTTCGCCAAGCGGCACCTCGATGATGCTTGGACCGTCATAAAGCAGGGCTGTCTCGATGGCGCCGCGAAGCTGGTTCGGGCTTGTCGCCAGCAGGCCTTGCGCCCCGAAGGATTCGGCAAGCGAGATGAAGTCCGGACTGCTGAGGTCCGAGGCGATCAGCCGCGAATCATAATTGTCCATCTGCAGGCGGCGGACATTGCCGAAGGCGTGATCATTGAAGATCACGGTGGTCAGCGGGATGTTGTGATGCACCGCCGTGGCCAGTTCGCTGATGGTGAACAGGGCGCCGCCATCGCCGCTGATCGACAGCACCGGCACATCGCGGCGGGCATGCGCAACGCCAAGCGCCGTCGCGAACCCGTAGCCAAGCGTTCCCTGATAGCCGGTCGAGATGAAACTCCGCGGATGAAAGCTCGGGAAGGCGAAGCGCGAGACATAGCCTGTCTGGGTCAGTTCGTCGACAAAGATTCCGTCACGCGGCAGCGCATCGCGGATGGCGCCAAGCCATTCCAGCTGCGGGCCGAGACGTTCCGTATATTCGGCCTGGCGGCGCGCCTTGGCATCGGCGACACGCGCCGCCCAGTCGTGATTGGGGTCGGCTGTCTGATCAAGCGCCCTGATCAGCATCGGCAGGGCATCCGAAAGCCTGGCATGGATGCCGACATCGACCGGCGCGCTTCTGCCGATCTGGTTCTTGTCGATGTCGATATGGATGATCTTCATATCCGCGTCATGGCCCCACGACATCACCTGGCTCTGTAGGCGTGTGCCAAGTCCGATGACAAGGTCGGTGTCCGGCCACAGGCTGTGCGCCACCGGCATGCCGATGGAGTTCGGGTCGTCCGAGGGGATGACGCCATGGCCGGTGCGAAAGGCGACCGCCGGTGCGCCGATCCGCGCGGCAAGCTGGCGGACAAGGCCGGAATCATCCTGGGCGCCGCCGCCGACCACGATCATCGGGGCCCGCGCGGCCGCGATCATCGACGCGGCCCGCTCGATGGCGTCGCTGTCGACGACCGGGGCAGGCCGTCCCGGCGGTGCCAGATCACCGATCTCGGCCGTCACCGCCTGGGTCCAGAGATTCACGGCGATTTCCAGCCCGACCGGCTGTGGTCGTCCCGAGACCAGCGAGGTGAAGGCCTCGACCATATGGCGGGCGGCATCCTCGCCACCGGTGACACGGTGGCTTGTCTTGGTCAGCCGTTCCAGAATTCCGATCTGGTCGGGTATTTCGTGAAGAAGGCCATGGCCCTTGCCCTGCGCGCCTGTCGGGATCTGCCCGACAAGCGCCAGCACCGGCGCGTTCAGCGCATAGGCGGTGGAAAGGGCGGCGGTGGTGTTGAGAAAGCCAGGTCCCGGCACAACGCAATAGGCCTGCGGCTCGCCGGTGGCCAGCGCGGCCCCGGTGGCCATATAGGCGGCGCCCTGTTCATGGCGGGTCTGGATCGGGGTGATGGCGTCCGTATGGTCAAAAAGCGCGTTGAAAAAATGGTCATTCTGGACGCCAGGCAGGCAGTAGAGCTGGGTGATGCCATTGGTAATCAGGGTCTCTACGGCAAGCTCGGCGATGGTCGTTGTCATGTGATGGTCCGTTTAGGTCTGCGCGCGCCGTCACGGCGGCGGGTTGTCGCATCAGGCTGAGCCGATGCGCCCGGGCTGTCAATCTCCGGGGTATGGTGTCTGCCACACAATTCTGACAGCACACCTGGCTAGCTGGCAAAAGCGCGAACCGCAGCCGCGGCCCCGTGCGACGTAAGGGCGTCATGGGCGGACCTGATGGCGGCGACCAGATCGCGATGGTTGGCCAGATCGGCACCGAAGACCGAATCCATCGCCAGAAAGGCAGCGACCGGGTCCGCGGCCGCGGCGGCAGCGCGCAATTCATCTGCCAGCGGGTCGCGTACATCGATGGCGGTGCCAGCCTCGTCGATCCCGCCGGCATAACGCATCCACCCGGCGATCGCCAGGCACAGCCCGGCCGGGAGTCGCCCCGCCGCCAGATTGTCGCGCACCGTGCCGAGTATCCGTTGCGGCAGCTTCTGGCTGCCATCCATGGCGATCTGCCAGGTGCGGTGGCGGATGGCCGGATTGCGGTAGCGGGTCAGAAGCGCCGCGCAATAGGCCGGCAGATTCTCGCCCTGCGGGACCGGAATGGTCGGCAGGATTTCGCGGTGCCAGAGACGCTCGCACAGTGCCGCGAAGGGCGCGTCGGCCACCGCCTCGGAAACGGTTTCATGCCCGGCCAGATAGCCAAGATAGGCAAGGGTGGAATGGGTGCCGTTCAGGCAGCGAAGCTTCATCAGTTCATGCGGCTCGACATCCGTGACCATCTGCGCGCCGGCCGCCTCCCAGGCCGGACGGCCCTGCGGAAACTGATCCTCGATCACCCATTGCCGGAAAGGTTCATGGACAACCATCGCCGGGTCACTGACGCCTTCGGATGCGGCAAGGGCGGCGATATCGTCCGGCGTGGTCGCCGGGGTGATCCGGTCAACCATGCAGGCCGGGAAGGCGACCTGATCCGCGATCCGGTCGGCAAGCGCCGGCGCGCGCCGCGCCGCGTAGTCCAGAACCACCTGCCGCACAACCCGGCCATTCGCCGGCAGGTTATCGCAGCTCAGCACGGTGAAGGGCGGCAGGCCGCTGGCGAAACGGCGTTCAAGCCCGGCCACAAGAAAGCCGATGGCCGAACGCGGGGCCTGCGGATGTGCCAGATCATGCTGAATGTCGGGGTGGTCGGCTTGCAGCCTGCCGCTTCGCGGGTTGTGGCAATAGCCTTTTTCGGTGACCGTCAGCGTGACGATGCGGGTCTCGGGCGCGGCCATGGCGGCGATGACGGCCTGCGGGTCCTCCGGCGCGACAAGCACGGCGCGGATCGATCCGATCTGCCGCGCGACATCACCTTCCGGCCCGCGTTCCACTGCCATGTAGGCGCCGTCCTGCGGGGCCAGCGCGTCGCGTGCCCGCGGGCTCTGCAGGCTGACAGCCGTGATTCCCCAGTCGCCGCCGGCGGCCATCATGGCCTCGTCCACATAGGGCGCGATGAAAGCCCGGAAAAACGCGCCCGGTCCGAGATGCAGGATTCCCGGGGCCGGGGCGGCTGTGTCACGGGTCAGGCGGGGTGTGGTCGTCATCGGCAATCCGCCTACAGCCTGTAGGCGCGTTTCGCGAGCCCGTAGGTCAGCTCGTGCGCCAAGTCGAAGGCTTCGGATTCGCGCAGCCTTCCGGTGCCGACAAGCTGGGCCAGATAGGCACAGTCGGACCGCCTTGCCACGTCATGGCGTGCCGGGATTGAACAGAAGGCGCGGGTATCATCATTGAACCCGGCGGTGTTGTAGAAGCCGCAGGTCTCTGTCACCGCCTCGCGGAATTTCCTGATGCCTTCGAAGGAATCGAAGAACCACCAGGGCGGGCCAAGGGTCAGCGCCGGATAGACCCCGGCAAGCGGGGCAAGTTCGCGCCCATAGGACGTCTCATCAAGGGTGAAGAGGATAATGGTAAGGTCGGGCTCTGTCCCCACGGCGTTGAGAAGAGGGGAAAGCGCCTCGACATAGTCGGTGCGGCCCGGGATATCGAATCCCATGTCGCGGCCATGGCGGGCGAATATTCCGGCATGGTGGTTGCGGCGCGATCCGGCATGTATCTGCATGACAAGCCCGTCATCAAGGCTCATCCGCGCCATTTCAGTCAGCATCTGGCCCCGGAACAGATCGGCCTCATCGGTACTGCAGCTGCCGGCAAGCGCCCTTGCATAGAGGGATGCCGCCTCATCGCGCGGCAGATCGGCCGTGTGCGCTGTCGCATGCCCGTGATCGGTGGCGGTGGCACCGAAGGTCCTGAAATAGGCCCGGCGGCTGCGATGCGCTGCCAGATAGCCTGCCCAGCTTGAAATATCCTCGCCGGTGATCGCGCCAAGCTGCGCGACATTGTCGGCAAACCCGGGAAAATCCGGATCGACCACGGCATCGGGGCGGTAGGTTGTGACAATGCGCCCGGTCCAGCCGCTGTCACGCAGCTGCTGGTGCCATGGCAACTCGTCGGTGGCGGCATCCGTCGTCGCAAGAACCTCGACATTGAACCGTTCAAACAGCGCGCGCGGCAGGAAATCCGGCTGTGCAAGGCAGGAATCGATATGATCATAGATGCTGTCGGCCGTGTCCTCTGACAACACCTCGTCGAGGCCGAACAGATGCTCGAACGAATGGTCAAGCCACATGGCCGACGGGGTGCCGCGGAACAGGTGGTAGTGTCCGGCGAACCGGCGCCAGATCAGGCGCGGGTCGGTCTCCGTCTCGCCGCCATCGGTGCGCGGAATTCCGAGGTCGGTCAGCGTCACTCCCTGGCTTGCCAGCATCCGGAACACATAGTGATCGGGAATGACGATCAGTTCCGCCGGATTGGGAAAGCGTTTGTTTTCGGCAAACCAGCGTGGCTCGCAATGGCCATGCGGGCTGATGATGGGAAGATCCCTGACGGAGTCATAAAAGGCGCGCGCCATGTCACGAAGACGCGTCTCTACGGGAAACAACCTGTCCGGATCTGTGAGGGGCATCCTGCAATCTCCCGTCTGGCGCCTGCCAGATATCTTTATATAATCAAACGTTATAAAACATTTTATTCAATAGCATATATAGAAAGTCTTACACTTGACTTTAATCTTCCACCGACCCCCAGAAACAGTGTGTGGTTGACCCACTGATAGCCGGCATGGCCGGTTTCCAGCCGCGCATGGGTTCGCATGTAATAGGACCCGGGATCGACATCCTCGCCGGCGGCGACACGGTCCAACACCTCCGGCGGGCCGTGACGATAGCCGAAATTGATGATCTCGATCACCGCGCCGTCATCCGTCTCAAAAGCGTAGCGCGTGTCGAGTTCGGCAAGCCCGCTGCCGAAGATCGTCTGCCAGTCGGCGCCGATATTCAGGATTTTGCCGGTAAAGGCGGGGCCGGTGACGCGGCCGCCGACAATCGGGATGATGCGGCGTTTGCCGCCGCGCCCGTCGCCCATTTCGCGGACCGGATCAAGGTCGATGTCGAAATCCGCCGCATGGCGCAGTCCCGGTTCCGGCAGCATCCGGTCTCTCCCGTAAAGAATCTCCTCAATGAAGCCTAGCTTTTTGGTCGCAGGTTACAAGAGCAGCAATTCACCGCGTGCCTTCATTCTGATAACACTGGCAACATGGTCCGATGAGCCTTTCTTATGATGAGGATGGCTCCGCATGAAACATCGCAGCATAGCCGCCAGTCTGGGAGGAGTCGCGCCATGACAGACGATTATGTGATCATTGCCGGCGGCGGGATCGGCGGTTTCGCCACGGCGCTGACGCTTCACCAGATCGGTGTTTCCTGCGTTGTGCTGGAGCAGGTGTCGGACCTAAGGCCGCTTGGCGTCGGCATCAATCTGCAGCCGAACGCGGTGCGCGAGCTGATGGATCTCGGCTTCACGGCGGCGGATATGGACAGCTTTGGCGTGCCGGCCCGCGAATGGGCGCTTGTCGGGCGACGCGGGCAGGACATACATGCAGAACCGCGCGGCACCGACGCCGGGTATCGCTGGCCGCAATATGCGGCGCATCGCGGCAGGTTTCATATGGCGCTGTATCAGCGCTTCCGCGGTCTTGCCGGCGATTCCCGCATCCGTCTTGGGGTGCGTGCCACAGGGTACCGCGTCAACGGTGACCGGTCGGTTACGGTCAGTCTTGATACGGGCGACGGGCCGGACCAGGTCACTGGCCGTCTGCTGATCGGGGCGGATGGCATCCATTCGGCCATCCGCGCGCAGATGCATCCCGACCAGCCGCCGATTCACTGGGGTGGGGCGATTCTCTGGCGCGGCACCTCGCTGGCGCGCCCAATTCGCACCGGGTCGTCCTTCGTCGGTCTTGGCGATCATCGCCACCGCATGGTGATCTATCCCATTTCGCCGCCCGATCCGGAAACCGGCCTCGCGCTGATCAACTGGATTGCCGAGGTAACGTATGATGATCCGGCGGCACATGACCGCACCGGATGGTACCGGCCTGTCGAGATTGATGACTTCATCCATCATTTTGCGGACTGGACCTATGACTGGCTTGACGTGCCGGCCCTGATCCGCGGGGCCGACGCCGCCTATGAAACTCCGATGATCGACCGCGATCCGGTCCCGACCTGGGTGGATGGTCCGGTGGCGTTGATGGGGGATGCGGCGCATCCGATGTATCCGACAGGATCGAACGGGGCCAGCCAGGCGATCATCGACGCGCGGGTGCTTGGCGCAAAGTTCCTGGCCCATGGTGTGACGGCACAGGCGCTTGCCGCCTATGATGCGCAGCTGTGCGGGCCAGTCTCCGAAGTGGTGCTTCGCAACCGCGGGGCCGGGCCGTTCGGCCTGCTGAACATGGTGAATGATCGCTGCGGCGGCGAGTTCGACAATATCGAAGATGTCGTCTCCACCAATGAACGCGCTGATTTCATGGCAGAATACAAGGCTGCTGCCGGGTTTGCCCGCGACACGCTGAATGGCGCGCTGCCGACCATCGCGCCAGGGGCACGGGTCAACCCAGGCTGACCGGGTCTGTCAGCCCTCGCGCCAGACGCGGCCAAGCGCCGCCAGCCAGTTGTCGCAGCATATCTTGCGCCGAAGCTCCTCGTCATAGCCGTGGCGCGCCATCGCCGCGCAGAGGGCGGGCAGCTCGGCCACTGTCGTCAAGCCGTTCGGCACCATGGTGCCGTCATAATCCGACCCCAGCCCGACACGGTCCTCGCCAAGAATGCCAATCAGGTGATCGAGATGGCGCATCATCACCTCGAACGGCACATCGGCAAGCATCCGCCCGTCAGGCCGCAGGAAGGCGGTGGCGAAATTCAGCCCCACCATGCCGTCGCTGTCGGCTATGGCGCGAAGCTGGTCGTCCGTCAGGTTGCGGGCATGCGGGCAGATCGCATTAACATTGGAATGGGTGGCGATCAGCGGGGCCGTCGACAGTCTGGCAACGTCCCAGAACCCGGCCTCGGTGATATGGGACAGGTCGATCAGCACGCCAAGCTCGTCACACCGGCTGACAAGCCGCTTTCCGGCAGTAGTCAGGCTGGGCCCGGTATCGGGCGAGGACGGATAGCGGAACGGCACCCCGTGGCCGAAGATGTTGCGGCGGCTCCAGACCGGTCCGAGCGAGCGCAGCCCCATTCCGTGGAGCCTGTCCAGCATGGCAAGCCCGGGATCGATCGCCTCGACGCCTTCGAGATGCATGATCGCGGCGATGCGGCCATCCGCCATGGCAGCCCTGATGTCGGCGACGGACCGGCAGATTCGCAGCGCACCGGCGGCGTCGAGCGCGGCCATGATTCCGGCCTGTGCCAGCGTGACCGAGGCGGCGTGCGGCGCGTCAAGCTCGGGCGGGAGCGGGATATCGTAGCTTGGCTCGGCCATGATGGCGCGCCTGCCGTCGTCATCGGCCTCGCGCGGCGGAACCCACATGGCGAAGAACCCGCCGGCGAATCCGCCGCGCCGCGCCTTGCCAAGGTCGAGCGCCGCGTCATACCCGCCGGTGAAGGCCGCGACCGGATCATCGGGATGCAGGGCATGAAGCCTGGAGAGGGCGTCATTATGCCCGTCGAACACCGGCAGGCTGCCGGCCGCTGTTCCTGTCGCCATCATCCGTTTCCCTGATCATTCATGCTGGCCGGCCCTATGCCAAGATGCTGCGCAAGGGCCGCTGTCTGGGTTTTATGGACCCGCAGACCGGGAAGGTTGCCGGTGGACAGCAGCAGGTCATGCTTCAGCCCGAACAGGAACGGATACCATTCCCGCGCCAGCGGCGTCTTCCAGCGCCAGAGAAGGGCTTCGATCGCCGCAAAGGTGGTGTCGGTCGGGGCGGCTGGCGGCGGCGGCACCTGGTCATTCGCGACCGGGTGGTCGAACCAGGGGGCCAACTGGCGGAAATCCTGCGGCACCCCGGCCGCGGCAAGGGCGCTGTGCCAGGCGACGACATCCGAACCGGCCGCCATTACCGACAGCAGCAGCAGATCGGTCTCGATCAGCCCGGTGCCGTTCAGCATCACCTCGTCAAGCCGGTCACGCCCCTGATAGGTGCCGACAAACAGCCGGCGCGGGCAATAATCGTTGCAATAGAGATTGTCCCAGAACACCAGGTCCTGCGCGATATGCGTTCCGGCAAGCCCGTCTTCACCAAGCGGGTCCGGCCCGGCGATGATATGCGTTCCGCAGTGAAACAGCTTCAGGTTCTGCGGCAGGCCGGATGACAGCCCGCGGTAGTGCGCCGCAGGATCATCGGTGATTTCGTCCGCATAGACACGCGGCACAAGGCTCAGTGGCACATCCAGCTCTGCCGCCAGCCTTGTCGCGATATTGGCGTGAAGGTCGTGGTCGGCAAGGCCGTCAGGCCCGTATCCGTCCGCGGGCGGCTCGTCGATGTCGTCAAACATCAGGGTGACGCCGGCGGCACCGGCATCGACAAGCTGGCACGCCTTGACGTGAAGGGCGCGGAATTCCGCCGCATCATCATGTGGATCATAGTCAAGGCCGGGGGCGATGCCGCCAAGCACCGCAATGCCCAGGCGTCGCGCGGTGCTGCAGAATTCCTCAAACCCGGCGATCCAGTCCGGATTCCACGGCCGGCGCCAGTGAACCCGGTGGAAGAGATCCTCCTTCGGGGCATAGAGATAGGCGTTCATCCCCAGATCATGAAGCCTGTCCAGAATCCGCGCCCTGTCATCCCAGCCGAGCAGCCTGCCGTAATAGCCCTCAATATAGCCGCGAAGCCCTGTCATGGTGGTTCCGTCGGTCATGCGGTGATACGAAGCCTCGTCCCGGCATCGGCATTGGCAAGAAGACGCAGAAGATCATCGCGCGTCACGGCAACGCATCCCGCAGTGTGCGTGGTATGCGCCTTGCGAAGATGCAGGAAAATGGCGCTGCCATGGCCGGCGACCGGCGGATCGTCGTTATAGCCAAGCTCAACGACAAGGTCATAGAGGTGATCTGCGCGCCACATCACCTCGTGGCTGGCGGCGAAGGGAAGCGCGACAAGCCGGTTGTAGCGCGGATCGCCTGGATCATCGCACCAGCCCAGCCCCTCATGAAGCGGGACAAGGGGGAGGGCGGTGCGCGGCGGGTCCAGCCGGTCCGGCCGGAAAAAAACGCGGCGCAGCGGCCAGCTGCCGATCGGGCTTGCCATGTCGCCCTCGCGTTTGTCCGCGGCGGGGATGGTTCCGGCCTTGCCGATGAGGCAGGGACAGTCATGACCCGGCGCCGACAGCGCATGGCCTGTGCTCGTTCCGGTGACAGTCCATTCCGTCATGACAGGCGGAATCCATCCGGCGATCTGCCGTGCGAAAAGCGGATTTGCGCCGGAATTTCTGTCATCTGTCCCACCCGATAAGATTTGCCTTTGATGATTGACACAGAATAGCCTAGTCGCAATCACAAAATGATACAGGTGCTGGGAGACGTGGTGATGAACCAACAAGCAGATCGCTCTTCGAATATAGTTTCAGAGTTTTTTGCGTCCTATCTCGAACGGCGGATGGCGCGAATTCTTCTTCTCGGGATGATAAGCGGCTTTCCATGGGTTCTGATTGGCAGCTCGCTGTCGTTGTGGCTCAAGGAAGATGGGCTGTCACGAAGCACCATCGGCTGGGCCGGGTTGATCTTCGGGGTCTACGCCTTCAATTTTCTCTGGGCGCCGCTGATCGACAGGCTGCGGGTTCCGGTGCTGACCGACAGGCTTGGCCACCGCAAGGCCTGGATCCTGACGCTTCAGGCGGTGATCCTTGTCTGTATCCTGTTCTGGAGCACCATTGATCCGGTCAGTTCACTGGCGCTTGTCATCGGGGCGGGGCTTGTGATCGCCATCTGTTCGGCGACGCAGGACATCACCATCGACGCGCTTCGCATCGAACAGATCGACAAGGATGATGCAAGGGGCATGGCCGCCGGCGCGGCGGTCGCGGTTGTCGGCTGGTGGTCGGGCTACAAGCTTGGCGGCATGGCTGCGCTGTTCACCGCCGATTATCTGGAAACGGCCGGCGTCGCCAATTACTGGCAGATGACCTTCATCTTCCTGTCTGTTCTGGTGGTTCTCTGCAACATCGGGCTGATGTTCATTCCGGAAACAGGAACAAGAGAACGCGCCGCCGACCAGCGCAACGCGCAGCAGGCCATGGCCGACAGGATGGGCGGCAGCGGCGCGGTGGTGCAGCTTGTCAGCTTCCTCACCACCACGGTGATTGAACCGCTCTGGTCCTTCTTCCGCAAGAACGGGCTTCAGATCGGCCTGATGATTCTGGCCTTCCTGTTCCTGTTCAAGATCGGCGAGGCCTTCATGGGCAAGATGTCGATTGTTTTCTACAAGGAAGTCGGGTTCTCGAAATCCGACATCGCCATCTATTCCAAGGGGCTTGGCTGGATCACAACCGTCGTCTTCACCCTGATTGGCGGGTTGTTCGCGCTGAAGACGGGTGTTGTCAGGGCGCTTCTTGTCTCCGGCATCGCGATGGCGGCAACGAATGTGCTGTTCAGCCTTCTTCACTGGGTTGGCCAGAATGAACTTCTGTTCGCCATTGCGGTGATAGCCGATGATCTGGCCGCGGCCTTTGCGACGGTCGCCTTTGTGACCTTTATTTCGCTTCTCGTCGACCGCAACTATACGGCAACGCAATATGCGCTTCTCGCCTCCATCGGCACACTGGGCCGAACGCTTCTGGCGTCCTCGTCAGGCGCGCTTGTCGACTGGCTGAATGGGGACTGGGGAATCTTCTTCATCATCACCGCTGTGATGGTGACCCCGTCTCTTGTCGTGCTGTGGATCCTGCGGGGACGGCTGTTCCCGAAAGCGGGCTGACGGCCTAGGCGGGCTGTTCCGTCAGTCTGAGAAACCGCGCGCGCCGGCCCGTCGCCTTGTCGATACGGGCCAGCGCGTCCTCCAGCGGCTCGACCGCCACCGCGTGATGGTGGGCGTTGGCATGAAGAAGGCTCGCCGCCGACTGGCAAATCCCGACATGACCCGGCCAGAAGACAAGGTCGCCACGCCGCGCGTCCGGCAGGCCGTCCGCGATCTCGTTGCCCGTGGCCTCTGCCCAGGCAAGCTGGTCGCCGCTGTTGCGCGGGGCACTGACCCCCGCCGCCTGAAGCGCCAGCTGCACCAGCGCCGAACAGTCAAGCCCGGCCGCGCTTCGCCCGCCCCATAGATAGGGCGCGCCTAGAAACTGTTCCGCGACAGCGACAAAGTCATCGGCAAACTGGTCATGTGGCGCGGCCGCATGGCCGACAATCCAGCCCGTCCCGCCATCCGGCAGGTCGATGGCGTGCCATTCCCCGACCGTCTCGCCGACTGTGACCAGCGCGCCCATGCCAAGCCGCATCATCATGGGTGATGTGACCTTCGGCGCGGCATGCGCGAAGGCCGAGGGGGTGATGATCCGGTGTGTCGCCGGGGTGGTCGGGGACGGGGCCTCGCCAATCGGCACCCAGCCGACATACCCGTCTGTTGCCAGCCGCACTCTGGCGAAACCGGCCTTTCGTTCCAGCACCACCAGTTCCTCGCCGAACAGAGCCTCGGTTTCCAGTGGCAGGCAGGCGCCGGGTTCGGCGGTGACGGGCAGGGCCGGCGCGGTGACCTGCATCACATCGCCTGACCCGCCGTCAAGATAATCCTGCCACCAGGCGGCAGCATCGAAATTCGGACAGGTCTTGTGGGTCTCGACAGCGTCGCGATGTCCGAGAACCCGCGCCGAGGGATAAAGAGCCAGCCATTGGAACAGCAGCCCGGCAAGGCTGTGCATCTGCGCGGGGGTAAAGCTGGTCCTGCCGATCAGGCAGACCCCGAGGCTGCGGTCATTCACGCCTTTGACATGCGCGCCCTTCCAATAGTCGGGCCGGCCGCTTTCGCGGGTGCCGTCGCGCCGGATCACCTGGTGATACCCGATCCCGTCCCAGCCGAAGCCGAGATGCATGGTCTGGATGTCGCGCGCGCCAAGGGGCTGGTCATCCGGCGTGTCGGAACAATGCACCACCAGCATGTCGATGCTGTCCGGTGCGAGGCAGCCATCGGCGGCCGCACCCTGTTCTGAATCCGTGATGGTCATGCCTGCCTCCCAGCACTAAGAGCTTATCAGACAGGGCTGGCCGGGCAAGCCGGACTGGCAAGCCGGCCGGCCGGCATCGGCACCGGCACGCCGGTTGTTTCGGGATGGCTGACGGCAAGCCCGGCCATATGGCGGGCCGCCAGATAGGCGAAACATTCCGCCTCCAGCGCATCTCCGCGCCAGCCAAGGGATTCGGCATGGTCCGTCATGATCCCGCTTCGCGCTTCAATGGCCGTCATCAGGGCAGGGTTGTGCCGCCCGCCACCGCAGACCACCAGCCTCGTTACAGGCACCGGCAGCAGGCTGACCGCGCGTGCCACCGCAGCTGCCGCCAGATGGGTGAGAAGCGCGGCGCCATCCGCGGGCGACAGCCCGGCGGCAAGATCGGCGGCAAAGTCGTTTCTGTCGAGGGATTTCGGGAAGGGCGCGCTGAAATAGGGGTGCTTCATCAAGGCAGCAAGGCGCACCTTATCGACAAGGCCCGCCGCGGCAAGCGCGCCGTCCCGGTCCATCTCGCCAATCCCGTGCTGGCTGACCCAGTCATTTACCGGCGCGTTTGCCGGTCCGGTGTCAAAGGCAATCAGACGGCCATCCGCGCCTTTCCAGGTGATGTTGCCGACGCCGCCAAGATTAACCACCGCAACGCTCTCATCAGCATTCG
>CAJWVJ010000003.1 GCA_913048595.1 uncultured Alphaproteobacteria bacterium
AATTTTGAGACACTAGTTCCGGCAAACCAGCTAAAGCCGTTGTGGTAACAGATTGACCAGCTACAAGACCGCCCGCCAGGGCTGTTAATTTCATGAAATCACGCCGTGTGTTCATCTTATGCCTCCAACTTGAATCCGTTTGTTTTGTTTGCTGGGTTTGTTGAACATCAATGCCCCTTTGGTTTTTTGACAGCGTTAGTCGCAATTGCGCCTGTTTCAGCGCCAACAGATCTGCCAAGAGCACTGCTTCTCAAATTCAATTCCGCTTTCAGAAGGTTGTGGTTCGCGTCGATGCTTTTTTTGTCAGCTAGGGATTTCTCGCGCCCAGCCTCAAGCAGTTCAAAGACCCCGATTATCATCCCGTTGTAATTATAATTAGCTTCATCAAGCAGCACTTCATGCATTGGGATAATTTGTTCTTGGTAGTGTTGAGCAATGTCGAAAGATGTTCTGTATGAATTGTATGCATCACGCAGACCTGACGCAGCTGCTAGCGTTACTTGTTTAAAGTTTTGCTGTTTAACGAGCACCTCAGCTTGCAGAGCGTTCCGCTGAGCGCCACCCCAGTCGAAAACAGGGATTGCCACCTCTAACTCGTATCCCCGTTTATTCGATATACTGCCACCATCATTGATCCGGTCGTTTCGAATACCAATTTCGAGATCGGTGTAAGTGCTGACGTTTTCAATGCCCATTGCAGCAAGCGCCAACTCGTAATCAAGGCGCGCTAATTTGACGTCAAAACGATCCTCAAAAACCTGCACTAGCTCGCTCATTTCTATAGGTTTTTCTGCCAATGGAGGCAAAGAACCTGGCAGAGAAAGCATAGCGGCCTCAGAACTGTTTAAGCCGATCAAGCTAATGAGTCTTTCACGCGTCGAAACTCTGAGTTGCTCTGCTTCGGCAAGAGAAATGACAGACTCTGAATAAACCAACTGCTCCTTTATTCTATCGGTCGTGGTCATGTTGCCTGTTTGTTTCATTCTCTTTGCTAATTCTGCGGAGCCAGAAAGAGCGACGAATGTCTTTTCAGCGATGGCAAACTTTTCTTCGGCGGCGACAGAGTTTAACCACGCCAATCTGACGTCCATTATTGAGCCAAGAATTTCAGTCGCCAGGTTTACGTTTGCGATTTCCACTGCGATTTTTGAGGTCGTTTGTTTTGATGGCAACGACAAGAGGTCCAGTAGGCCAAATGTCAGAAACCTTCCATATTCAGTTTCACTTCCTTTGACCATTCGCTCGAATGCAAAGGTGGGATTGGGAATTCTTCCTGTTTGGGCGGCTAATGATCCTTCTTTCAAGTTAGTAAAAAGCAGTTTTTGGAAAGCAGGACTTTTGGCTAGCATTAACTGCACGGCTTCAGCCTCGCCGACTACATTTTCCAGGATTGACGTGGCTTTAGCGTCTAAGGCGTTTTGTTGATCAGTGTGTTTAATAACGGTTATCTGACCTGAGAAGACCACATCGGTGTTTGTATTGATGTCACTAATGTTTTGCTCAAACTGGTAACTGGTGCAACCAGACGTCGCTGCTAAAAGAGCAATTTTCCAAAAGTACTTGCGCATAACTATTCTTTGCCCTCAATACCCTCGGCCTCACGCGCATAAAATTGCCAGCCCCCTATATCACCGACATTGTCGTTTGCTTTTTGCCAATCCTCAAAATCCAGCCACTCCCATTCCTCGTATTTATCAAATACAGATCTGTATTCTTGAATTGGAATCACGGGTTCAGCGTTAGATTTTTTATCGACAGCAAAAATGGTCACCAGAAACGTACCCATTAATGCAATGCAAACAGGAAAATGAAGGTGACCAAGAATAGAACGAAAATCACACGGTTTTATCATTTCAGTGACATTTCCCAAATCACACCGCAGTTTCTGCAGACTATTTGCCTTTAACTTCAGTAATCTCTAAATCGCTGTTGAGTTTGAAGATGACTTTGTCGCCCCGTTTAAAACCTTCTAATGAGCGTTCGTCTGGCAACAGGTATTCCATTGTCATCGCAGGCATCAAGTCGCCAATTGGACCATGCTTAATGGTTACTTTAGGACCCCTAATCCTTTTGATTTGGCCCTCACCCTCAAGCAACTCATCTTGCCTCGTTACATAGTCAACGCCTTCTGGCGATATAATGAATGAGAACTCGCCTTTTATTGTGTGCCCATCCTCGCTGATCGCGCGCCAATTAATTTGATAATTACCCTCTTCGAGCGTTGGAACGGAAATGAGATGACGTTTTTCCTCTCGCATCAGAAATTTACCAACTAATGCAATGTCCACACCCTCGCCTGAGCCAAGTAGACTTCCAACGAGTGATTTGTTTGCTTCGGGTGCAAACTTTTGTAGCGAGACCTTTATGAGTTTAGAAGGTCCAGTGAAAACGATTTCTATCGCTTCCGGGGAACTGTTAATGACAGCGCCATCCTTAGGAAGCACATAAGCTATTGGAGAATGTGCGATCGCTGCAATTGGTGTTAGTGCCAACAAAACAAAGATTATTCGCAGCATAGACATGCCTGTCTCCTTTTTTGGAATGACTTCAAAATGAGGCTTCCCCTAAGGGGAATGTCAAAGCAAAGACTGATAAAATTTAATTGAAACTGCATGGCAAATTGTCGCAGATCATGAGTAAGAAGAACTAACGTCACTGCACAAAAGCTGCCGATCCCCTCCTCTGCCTTTTTAGGCTTTCGGATTACCGCCACGGAGTATTAGCTGCACAGCAAAGATCATCGACTGCGCAAATGAACCAGAAGCGCGCATAGATTTCGACCAGCACCAAGGCGATCACTAGGCCGATGCCTACCGCCTTGATCAATGACCAGATGTTACGTCGAAAAACCGCAAACAGAGTGGCGCTGTTTGCACTGTATTGTACAGACTGCGCTGTCAGTACTGTCAGATCCGTCTGTCCTGAGTGCCTCTGAATACTGGGTGAATATACATTATGCGACATTTTATATGGTCGATATGGTCGATACGGATCACCCCCTAATGATCCAATGACCGTATTCGGGGAGAAAGCCCGAATCACATTCGGGACACCCCGGTCAAGGGCGGCGGGACTCTGCCGCCCTTTTTTTTATGAAGGCGTGATTCACTGGAATTAAGCGGCTTCCGTTCTGCCGAAAGACTCCCTATAATCTGGTCAACACGCTTGGGGTGTCCGGGTCTGAACCGGGCTGAGAAAAACCCATAGAACCTGACCCAGGTCATTCTGGCGGAGGAAAGCGGCACAAGGCATGGCGCCCGCCATGGCCCGACATCCCCTTCCTTACCGTTCGATATGGCTGACCGAGCCGCATTGGAGGTAAACATGCGATCTTTTCTGACCATACTCACGGCAGTGGCAGCCCTGCTGCTGTCTGCCGGCACCGCGCTTGCCGCGGACAGGCCGGTGCTCACCATATACACCTATGACTCCTTCGCCTCTGAATGGGGTCCCGGGCCCGCTGTCGAAGAAGCCTTCGAGGAAGGATGCGACTGCGATCTGCAGTTTGTCGCGCTGGACAGCTCGATCGGCATCCTTGGCCGCGTGCAGCTTGAGGGCAGCTCGTCGAAGGCGGACATTGTTCTTGGTCTCGACACCAACCTGATGGCGACGGCCCGTGAAACCGGGCTGTTTGCCCCGCATGGCACCAAACTGGAAGGGCGCACCTCCCTTCCCGTCGATTTTGCGGATGATATGTTCGTGCCGTTCGACTGGGGCCATTTCGCCTTTGTCTATAACAGCGAAACCATGGCCGCTGCGCCGTCCTCGATGCAGGCGCTTATCGATTCGCCGGATGATCTTCGCATTGTCATTCAGGATCCGCGCACCTCGACCCCTGGCCTTGGCCTGCTGCTGTGGGTGAAGTCTGTCTATGGCGACAAGGCCCCCAAGGCCTGGGCAAAGCTTGCGCCCAAGATTGTCACCGTCACCAAGGGATGGTGGGACGCCTATTCGATGTTCCTGGAAGGTGAGGCCGACATGGTTCTCTCCTACTCTACCTCGCCGGCCTATCATATTGTCGTCGACGGAACCGACAAATACCGGGCGGCCGCTTTTGATGAGGGTCATTACATGCAGGTCGAGGTTGCGGCGATGCTGAAGAGTGCGCCACAGCCCGAGCTTGCGGCAGACTTCATGGACTTCATCCTGGATGACGGGTTCCAGTCCGTGATCCCGACGACAAACTGGATGTATCCTGCCGGCAAGGCAGGTATTCCCGAGGCCTTTTCAGGCCTGATCACACCGGCAAAGTCGCTTCTCTTCACCCCTGAAGAGGTCGCGCAGAACAAATCGGCATGGGTTGGCGAGTGGCAGGGCGCGCTCAGCCAGTAACCCTTTGGCGACGGCCGGGCGCCATATCGGCGCTCGGCCTTGCCCTTGCGATCGGCCTGCTGCTTCTTGCCGGGGGCGCCATTGCCGCGCTGATGATGGCGGCTGGCGCTGGCAGCGGCGGGCTTTCCACCCAGGCCGCCGCCTATATCCGGCATGTCACGCTTCTGACTTTTTTGCAGGCAAGCCTGTCAGCCGTTCTGGCACTGTCCGTCGCCATTCTGGTGGCGCGTTCCTGTTGGCGAAGAGCCATGGAATGGCGCGCCAGATATCTGCTTCTGTTCTCATTTTTACCCGTCGTTCTTCCCACCACCGTGGCAGCCACCGGACTGATCGCCGTCTGGGGCCAGAGCGGCTTCGTGTCCGCGATGCTGACCGCGGCCGGCATGCCCCCTCTGCGTCCCATCTATGGGCTGGGTGCGGTGTTGCTGGCCCATGTCTTTTTCAACGCGCCGCTGATGCTGCGCGTGCTGTCCGGCGCGCTTGCCGGAATTCCGGCGGCGCAGTGGCGTCTTGCCGCGCAATGGGGGCTGTCCGACTGGCAGCGGTTCAGACAGATCGAATGGCCGGCGCTGCGGCGGGTCATTCCCGGGCTTCTGGCGCTTGTCTTCCTGCTGTGCTTCACCTCTTTCTCGCTCGTGCTGATGCTTGGCGGCGGCCCGTCGGTGACAACGCTTGAAGTCAGCATCTACACGGCCCTGCGGTTCGAGTTCGACATGGCGCTTGCCGGCCGGCTTGCCCTGCTGCAGCTTGTTGTCTGTGCCGTGATCGTGGTGCTTCTGACCATGGTCACCGGCCGGTCCTGGTCCGGGGGCGCCGGACATGCAGGCCGGCATGTCACGCAGCGCGGGGATCAGGGGCTTGCCGCGCGTCTGACCGATGGCGTGGTTATTGGCGGCTTCGTGGTTCTGGCGGTGGTTCCGGTCGCCGCGGTGATCTGGCACGGCATCGGCCCGCATTTGGGCACCATCCTTGCCTGGCCCGCGCTATGGCAGGCAACCGTCACCTCGCTGGTCATAGCCATAGTCTCAGGCGGTCTGGCAACGGGGGTGGCGCTGGTCATCGCGGCCGCGCGCACCCGCAGGTTCGGGGCCGGGCTGGCTGTCTGGCCGCTGGATCTGTCGATTTCCCTCTATCTGGCGGTGTCCGCCATCGTTCTCGGGACCGGCCTGTTCATCCTGCTGCGGCAGGTGGCGGACGTGTTCGCGCTGGCACCGGCGCTGGTGGTGCTTGGCAACATGCTGGTGGCGCTGCCCTTCGCCTACCGGGTCCTGGAAGGCAGACTGTCTTCCCTGGCAACATCACATGATCGGTTGTGCGCGTCGCTTGGCATCCGGGGGTGGCGCCGGTTCCGGCAGGTGACATTGCCGGCGCTGTTTCCCGAGCTTGGTTATGCCGCTGGCCTGTCCTCGGCCCTGTCGCTTGGCGATCTCACCATCATCGCCCTGTTCGGAAGCCAGCAGTTCCAGACCCTTCCCTGGCTTCTCTATCAGACCATGGGGCGCTATCGTGCCGCAGAGGCGGCGGCCCTTGCCTTCTGGATCCTGGGGCTGACCCTCGCCACGTTCGCCATCTGCGTCCTGGCCGCGCGCCTTGCCGGGAGACGACATCATGCTTGAGATACGAAATGTGACGTTTCGGCGGCCGAACGGCCCCTCCTTCAGCTTCGATCTGTCGGTGGAACAAGGTGATATTCTCGCCATTCAGGGACCGTCCGGGGTTGGCAAGACCACCCTTCTCGACCTGATCGCGGGATTCGAGACACCCGATCAGGGCAGCATCGCCTGGCAAGGGCAGGATTTCCTCGCCGCGCCGCCATGGCAGCGCCCGGTGACTAACGTGTTCCAGGCAGACAATCTGTTCGAGCATCTCTCCTGCGCCGAGAATGTGGCGATTGGGCTTGACGACGCCGGCAGGCAGGACAGGGCCGCCATCGACAGGGCCTTTCAGCGGCTGGGAATCGACGGGTTACAGAAACGTCTGCCGGGAACCATATCCGGCGGCCAGCAACAGCGTGTGGCGCTGGCGCGCGCGCTTCTGCGCGGCAAGCCGGTGCTGCTTCTGGATGAAAGTTTCAGCGCGCTTGACTGGCCGACGAGACAGGGATGTTTCGACTCGCTGCGCGAAATCGCGGTTGCCGACCGGATGGCGGTTCTCGTGGTCAGCCATGATTCCCGCGACGCCGCTTATCTTGGCAGCGACGCGCTGACGCTTGGCGAGTGACACCAGCTGGAATTATTCGGACTGCGCCCTCACCCGGTCCCGGAAGCTGGTATGCGATGCCAGCATGCCGCCGCCATCACACAAATCCCCGCATTCATCGGACAGCCGCTTGAAGAATTTGACAAGCGCTTGCGGATCGCGCCCGATCTCCGCCATCCAGCCGGCAGACAGGCTGTCGGCTTCCAGTTCCAAGCCGCGGGAATTTTCCATCAGCACCAGGCTGCCGCCAAAGCCGACAATTTCCTCAAGGACGCTGTCCTCATTACCAAGGAAGAGGCCAATCCCGATGCCGATCACCGCGCTGCGCATGATCTGGCGAAGCGCATGCTGTTCGGCGACATGGCCAAGCTCATGCGCCAGCACACCCAGCACCACATCCTCGTCATCGGCAAAGCTGACAAGCTCGTCAAGAAGAACGATGTCATTGCCCGGAAGCGCGAAGGCGTTCGGCCCGATGGCTGGGGCGCTGCGAAAATGCAGATCTGTGGTGGCGAACCGCGCCGGGGCAAGCGGCAAAAGCTTGCCGAATTCCGCGCTGATCCTGTCCTGTTCGGCCTGTGACAGCCGGCTTTCGGACTGAAGCGCGAGATCAAGCTGTGCAAGAACCATGTTCGAGGCACGCTCGACAAGCGCCTCGGGCATGGCCCGCGCCATGATGTCGCCAACCGGCGCGATCGCGACCCTGAACCCGACGGCCAGGCTGATGAAAATCAGGGCCAGAAAGACCGCCCCCCGCCAGCGCACCATTTCCAGTCGCGACAGGCTGGCATCAAGCCGCTTGCCACGCGGATAGAGCGACTCCAGCCACGGGTGTTCACGTCCCGCCGGAAGCCGGAAGACATCGCCTGTCGACAGGCGAAGACGCGTATCGCCACCGCCAATCATCGGCAACACCTCGGCGATGGTGACCTGTTCAACGCCCTAGCTGTCAGACCGCGCCAAAAACAGCGACCCCGAAGGCTGGTTCGGCTCGTCGACCAGAAGGGCCGCCTCCACCACCATGGTGGTGCTGGATTTTGTCAATGTGCCGTGAAACTGCATGGTTCGGATCAGAAGCTGATTTCCAGATTGCCTGCCTCACCCACAGCATCACCGATCGAAACGCCGGCGCGAAGCTGCTTGTCGATAAAGCCCCTCATATCGGAGACAGGCCGGATTTCGCTCTATTCCGTCAGATAGCGGTACTGGCGCACCTGCGTCCAGGGCTGCAGCAGCCCGAGCGACAGGATCACCAGAAACAGGTTGCTGACCATGATCCAGGCCAAGACCATCCCGGAGACGTCCGAGCGGAACCTCACGCCCCCCTGAAGCCGCAGGGCGTTCACCATGATGTTGCGTGTCAAGGCCCTGTAGTACCCACCTGTAATCATGAAAATAAAAACAGCACCACCGGAAGAGCATAAAGAATCGTCTGAAGCCTGGGATCATCCAGAAGCACGCTCAGCCCCTCCTCTGTGAACCCCTGGCCAAACTGCGCGACCAGCGGCTCGGCAAGCGGTGCCATCACCAGCATGACAATGGGAACGAACAGGATCAGGAACAGCAGAAGGGCCTTGAAGCCACCACCATAATAAGATCCGAGCGAGGCGTCGCAATGGAACGCGGCTGTGCCGAAACTGTAGTTATGGGCCACATAGTCCCGCATGCTCTTCGAGGCGAGCGGTATAAGGAGGCCGAGTGTCAGGATGCCGAGGATGGGAAGAAGGAAGAAATACCAGAATGAACCGAGATAGCTTCCCTTGAAATCAAACCTCACATCACGCCAGGCGATGCTGCGCGCGTTGAAGCGCAGCGTCCTGTTGATGGCCCAGGGATAGATGAACACCAGAATCAGGCTGAGCCCTTCCTGAAGGAACGGCACGTCGAGGAACGGCAGCGCGTAATAGGCGATGAGGATCAGCGTGACGACCAGCCAGCCCTTGAAGATGTTGAACCCGGTGGCGAGATAGTCCAGCCCTTCATCAAAGATTCGCGTGTTGTTGTAGAAGAAGCGCCGCTTTCGAACCCGCGCCCAGGGAATCTAGATTCCGAGAGTCAGACAGGTCAGCAGGATATTCACAAGCTGCACCCCGAACAACTGCAGCCCGGTGCCGGAGAATTCCATTGGCGTGAACCTGTTGACCACGGATTTGCGCCCGCCTGCCCCCTTGCCACCGCCGTCAAACAGCGCAGGAGGCGGCCTCATGGTGGGCTGACCTGTTGCCGGAAGATTGGCAAACGGGTTTTGCGGTTGGCTCGACATTACAGCTCCCCCAGGGCATTGCGCGGAACATGGTGTACTCGAAGATACAGCCGGTTGTCTGTATCACAGATGTTTCGCATGTATGTGATTAGTAATGTACGATTAATTAACAATATTCGCCTTACCTTGTTCATGACGGCGGCGGCAGGACGTCCTCCACCTGCCGGCCCGTCAAAGGCAGATGTAACAAGGAGTCAGACCAATGGGCGACATCGCTGTATCTTTCTTCAGTGAACCGCAAGCAAGCAGCCGGACACGCCGCGTTTCCTTCCCTCGCGCCGCGCGTCAGGACCTGCATGATGCAATATGTCGTGCCATGGAAGGTTCCAAGTTTTTCGCCTGCTACCTGAGCCCTGAAGGCGGTGTGGTTGCACTGGACCGCCAGGGGATCACAATCCGCGTCTGATCGCTCTGTCTCCCGGCAGTCAGTCGCAAACCTCTACCCCCGGTCCCTTGTGGCCGGGGGTTTTTTCCATGGGGGGTTCTGTGCGAGCCCCCTCAATCCCCAGGGCGCCGGAAACAATGAAGCAGGACGGCACGCTGCAACGGTGTCGAGATCACCTCGCGCTGGCCATCCGGGACAAAGCCAAGGGCGCGTATCAGTCTCTGCGAGCGCAGATTGTCATGATTGGCGCTTGCCACGATCCCGATGTGCGGCGCCGCCCGCAGCATTTCATCAATCATCGTGGCGACGGCACGGCGCATGATCCGCTGTCCCCAGAACGGGCGCGCCAGCCAGAATCCGATCTCGCGGTGCTGTTTCTCCTCGGCCGGATTCGCCACCAGCCCGCCAATCACCCGCTTGTGCCGGCAAACCGCGAGGGCGAAACCCGATCCGGAATTGGTCATCGCGGTCGCGACATCGATGTGTTCGTCCCACCGAAGAAATTCGTCTGCATGGTCCTGGCGGTAGGGATAGGGCACCCGCGCCAGCCAGCGGGCCACCGCCCAGTCATTGAGCCCGGCGACAAGGTCGTCACGGTCGGAAGGACGGAATGGCCGCAGGCTGTATGTCTGGTCTATTTGTATGTGCATCGGCGCAAGATGAAAGCGGTAACCTGAGATGGCAACCGGTGTGCCTACACATTCATGTGAAACCTTTGGGGAACTTCGGCGAAATCAGGTCCTGTTGCCGTCCTGATCAAAGAAATGCAGCCGATCAGCCTGCAGGTCGATGCCGACCTTGCCACCTGTGCCCAGCTGCATCTCTGGATCTACACGTACCGTCATCACGTCGTCGAACCCGCAATCGACATAGGCAAACTGTTCCGCGCCCAGATATTCACACACGACCAGCGTACCTGTGATGGCCGCCTGCTCCGGATCGCAAAGCGACATATTCTCAGGCCGGACACCGAGCCAGGCCACACTGGACGGCAATGCAGTGGGTGTCGGGCCGTCGACAGCCGAGGATTGCAGGAGAAGCCTGCCGTCTTTCACTTCGCAGGGCATCATGTTCATTTTCGGGCTGCCAATGAACTCGGCCACGAATTTGTTTAGCGGCCTGTTATAGAGCTCTCTTGGGGTTCCTGCCTGCATGATCATACCTTCGTCAAGCACCACAATGCGATCAGCAAGGGTCATGGCTTCAATCTGGTCATGGGTAACATAAATGGTAGTGATACCGAGTTCTTCGTGAAGCCGCGATATCTCCAGCCTCATATTCACGCGGAGCGAGGCGTCAAGGTTTGAAAGCGGTTCATCAAAAAGAAACCCTTTCGGCTCGCGGATGATGGCGCGCCCGATGGCGACACGCTGGCGCTGGCCGCCAGAAAGCTGTTTCGGCAGACGATCAAGAAGCTGTTCCAGACGCAGCGTCCGCGCAACCTCGGCCACACGCCTATCAATCTCGGCCGCGCCGACCCCCGCGGTCTTCAACGCAAAACCGATATTCGACGCAACATTCATATGCGGATAAAGCGCATAGGACTGAAACACCATCGACAGGCCGCGTTCCGAAGGCAGCTTGCCAGTAATATCCTGACCGTCTATTCGGATTGATCCCGCGGTCGCGTCCTCAAGGCCAGCCAGAATGCGCAGCATGGTCGACTTGCCACAGCCCGAGGGGCCCACAAGGACAATGAATTCACCATCTGCAATATCGAAATCAATGCCTTTGATTACCTGTGTGTCATCAAACCACTTCTCGATCCCCTGAAGCTGGATAGACGCCATCCCCCTGTCTCCTAGCTGGCATTTTGCAGATGTGCCGCCACGCCGTCCCGGCTCTGGTCGAGATAGATCGCTGCAGTCCAGGAGAAATCCATGCCGCCAAGCCCCGTGCCGTCCATCGGGTCAAAATATTCCGCCATTCCGTTCATCTCTACCAGTTGCCGCGTATCAGACTGAATCCGGTTGGCAAGCTCGTCTTCGCCTGCATCGGCAAGCCCGATGGTGATCATATGGTTCATGATCGCCCAGACCGGTCCGCGCCAGTACCGGCGGGACTCGAAATCCGAATGTTCCGGGTCCCAGCTTGGCATGCCGTATCGACAGGCATTGAGGATGCGGCGGCAATGCGCCGCCATGCTGGCCCGTTGTTCATCAGACCCGACATCGCCGTAAAAACAGAGCATCGAGGCGTTGGTGATGGCATCGCTGAACCTGCCGCTGCGAATGTCGCGGGCGCAATAGCCACCGATATCGTCTTTCCAGAGCCAGTTGCATCCATCCTCGACCCGTTGGATCCATTCCTGGATTTCATCGTAGGCGTCGGTCAGTTCGAGGCGTCTGGCAAGCTCAAGGAGGTCGCGGTTGGCCCGTAGAAAGATGAACTGAACCCCCGGGTCAGCCATGAGAAACGGTCCGTTCGAATGGATGTCATGGTGGTTCCAGCCAACCTGTCGGCCATATTGAATGATGGTGATAAACCGATCATATTGATCCTGCGTTGGCCGTTGATTGCTGTCCACATGGGCTGTGTCCCGGCGTTTATAGCGCATCAGGTCGGCAGGCACCTCGATGCTTTCCATGCCAATGTCCCAGTCGGGACAGTTGTCGCGGCCCGACTCCCAAGGATGAATGATCCCGATCACGCCCGTGCCACGCGGGTCTCGTGCCGACGCGTACCACCGGTGATACGCCATCAGGCGAGGAAATACCTCACGCGCCTTGCGCAAATCATAGCCGCTTCCGATCTCGACAAGCTTCAGGATCACGCTTGCCAGCACCGGTGGCTGGGAATGACCACTTGATGGCGGTTCGGTATTGGTCTGCCAGATCATCGGCCCCGGGAAATAGTCGGGGTCATTCTGGCGGAACACAATATGGGGGATCATGCCGTCCTCCCACTGAGCGTCTAGAAGCGCCGTGATTTCCAGCCAGGCGCGCCATTTGTTGAAATGCCAGATGCCAAGGGCGGTGAAACCGGAGTCCCAGTTCCACTGATAGGGATACAGGCGGCTTGTTGGGACCGTATATCCCCCGCGATCATTCATCTTGAGAACCTTGATGGCCTCTTCGATGCGGCTTTCCATGACTTATCCTTTCACACTACCTGCCGTCAGGCCGGACACAAGAAACCTTTCAAACCAGAGAAACAACGTGAGCACGGGAAGTGTCGCGATCACGGATGCTGCCATCAGATGCTGTCGGGGCACTTCCGAGGAGTCCAGTGAGACAATGCCTCTGGACAATGTGAAGAGCTTTACGTCATCCAAAAACATGAAGGCAAACAGGAATTCGTTCCAGGCGATCATAAATACATACAGCGCGACCGTAGCTATGGCAGGGGTGGATAACGGCATCGCAATTCTTGTGATGATCTGAATTCTGGAAAGGCCATCCATCAAGCCGGCGTCATCCAGTTCCGACGGAAGCCCGGCGAAATATCCGCGCAGCATGTAAAGAGCCACCGGAATCGTTGTCGCCGGATAGACAATGCACAGCCCCAGAAGCGAATTTCGAAGACCAAGCTGACTAAACACGGCATAGAGCGGAATAACCAGAATGATCGCCGGTATGAGATAGATCAGAAGAACCGAACCCGACAACCATTGACGGCCCGGAAAGCGCAGTTTGGCGACAGCATAGGCGCCCGGTATCGAGAACAGAAGCGTTATCAGAACGGTGATAACCGATACCAGCGCCGAATTCATCAGCAATGTCAGAAAGTCATATTCGGTGAAAAGTTCGATATAGGAACGGAACAGTACGGACGCACCGCCAGATGCATCTACGGAAAAATCCAGCGGGTTGAGAAGCAGACTCTGCTGGCTCTTCAGGCTTGTCATCACCATCACATAAAAGGGAATGGCGACAATCAGGACAAACATCATCAGCCCCAGCCCCCAGATCAGCCGCAGATAGGCCTTCTCGGCGGTGTAGCGGATCAGGCGCTCAGGCGGCATGTCGGCAATGGTCCGGATTACACTGATCCATATGACAACGGCGGCTATCACCAGAACAAGTCCGCTTTGCCAGGCGGCAACCAGCCCTTGCGGATCGAAAGGATCACCGAACGCGACACCGCACATAAGCATGATGGTCAGTGTGATACCGGCGATATGATGGAGCCTGCTGCCGCGTGGGCGGCGCATGACGGCGGCGACGACGCCGATGGCAGCGCCGGCCGCAACGGACGGGCCGACCTGCAGGGTCAGGCTGGCGCCTGTCGTCAGGATGAGCCCCATTGAAAGCACAAGATGCCAGATACCACCCCAGAGGGCGCCGGACAGCAGTGCGACGAAAATGCCGTGCATCCAGATCCTCATCAGCCGGCATCCTTTGGCGAGAACCTGATGAATATCACCGAAAAGACCAGCAGAAGCGCGAAGATCACGACCGCGACCGCGGCGCCAGCCCCCAGATTGGAAATGGCGAATGCCTGTTCGTAAACATTGACTGTCAGGGTCCTGGTGCCGGCATTGCCGCCTGTCAAAAGGAAGATGTCGTCGAATTTATTGAAGGTCCAGATGAACCTCAGAAGGAACAGAACCGCCAGAATGCCCGCGATATGCGGTAACGACAGGAACCGGAACTGCTGCATTGGCGTCGCGCCGTCAATTTCCGCCGCCTCGTAGATGTCAGAGGGGACAGATTGCATTCTGGCAAGGATGAACAGGAAGGACAGCGGGAAATACCGCCAGACCTCGAACAGAATGACCATTGTCAGGGCCAGTGGCAGACCAAAGCTAAGACCGAACAAGCTGATCTCCACCGTTCGCTTGCCAAAAAAGTTGATCGGCCCTTCGGCGGCGCCCATCTGCTGCAGCATGGCGTTGACCGCGCCGGAGAACGGGTCGAACAGAACCACCCAGGAAAAGGCCACGGCGATAACCGGTGCGACGTAGGGAAAGAGCAACAAGCCGCGGATGACCGACCGTCCGGGAAACGCCTTCTGCATGATTTGCGCGGCGAACAGTCCAAGTATCAGCGCCCCGGTAGTGCCGAAGACAGTGTAGTAGACAGAGGTCTTCAGCACGTCCCAGAACTCGCTGGCCGAAAACACCTTCTTGAAGTTCACAAGTGAGAAATCGGTGGAAGTCATCACATTGTACGCGGTGAACTGCACATCCGGTCTACTGGACCTCAGCAGCGCCTTGCCATCGGACACGGCCTGTTTCCCCTCGACACCAATGCGGATCCGCCCACGTCCCTTCCTCTCGATATCGCCAAGGTCACAGCGCAGCACGCTGTTTTGCTGCGCCGGCGCAAGACTGCATCCATCAGGCAGGTCCGTAACAGCGATGTCACCCGGGATCACATCGGAAAAGGCGACGGCCCGCAGCGGATATTTCTGAGAGGAGTTGCGGTAGCGGTATTCGATTCGCGCCTGTTGTCCGGGGCTGTCCAGATCGCCGCGCAGATTCTCTTTCAACACCAGTGTTGGCGCCCGCAGGTCCGACAGCGTTACGGGCTTGAAGGATATCCAGAAATTCGCCACCAGCGGCAGCAGCACGACAGCCAGCACCAGCGTGAATGTCGGCATGAGAAGCGCATAGGCGAGGCGCTTTTCCCGACGCGCCAGCGCGCCTTCGGCGTTGCGCTTACGCTCATGGATGCGTTTGGGCGACATGGACAGCAGGAAAACCGGATCTGTTGTGCGTGGGAGGGCAGCCATGCGGGATGGCTGCCCCATTGGTTTGTCTTATTCTACGGCGCCAAGGCCTTCGTTCATCTTCGCGACAGCCTCGGAAGCGCTGATCTCGTCATCAATGTACTGACGGACAACACGGTTGATAAGCTGCGAATTGATCATCTTGGATGCAAGCGAGAGCTGCCCCTCGGCGACCCCCCAGCGGTCCGCGGTCTCGAGACCACTAACGATGCGGCGGATGGTCTTCGCGTCATAGAAGTCGGACAGCGGCGCCTTGCGGTCAACACCGACAGGAAGCTTCGACCATGCGTTCACATAGCGGGCGGTGTCTGTGACTTCGCCGCGACGGACCGGGAACTTGCCCTCCGGCGCAATCGACAGGGTAGCTGTGTAGCCATCCTTCATCGAATAGGTCACGAACTCCGAAGCCACATCCGTGTTGGCGTCGCTGGTGACGCCGAAATACCGGATGTCGGCCCAGGCGGCGCCACCTGCGTTGGACGGTCCGCCAAAGGTGGTGACAATGCCGGTTTTCGAGGCCAGCTCGGGCGACGTCGGGTCGTCATTGATGGTCGGCGGCGCGGAGTCACGAAGACCGGCCAGCTCGTCCAGAATGAAGGGTGACCAGATGATCATGGCAGCCTTGCCGGCGAAATACATCTCGCGCGACTGCTGCCAGTAGAGTTCGCCCTCCGGAGACGCTTTGGAGATCTTCTTGTAGAAATCCAGAACCTCGGTTGTGGCTCCCTCGTCAAGCGGCGCGAAACCGTCGGCATTCACCGGAGATACGCCATTGGCAAGAAAGACGTGCTCGAGGACCTGGCTCATGAAGTTCTCGTCCACCTTGTTTGGCGCAACGAAGCCATACATTGAAGGCGGGTTGTGAAGAGCGTCGACTGCGGCCTCGATGCTGGCATAGCTTGTCGGTGCGTCCAGACCGGCTGCCTCAAACAAATCCTTGCGATACACAACCATCTGCGTCCAGCCGTCGACCGGAACGGCAGCGGTCATGCCGTCAAATTGCGCCATGGTGATGGCACCAGGCGCAAAGGTGTTTGTCTGCAGGTCGTCAACGATATCGTCATTGGCCTCGACATCGAGAATGCCGGCCTCGGCCCAGGGCAGCACGTATTGCAGCGTGTGATAGATCACGTCAGGAAGATCGCCAGCGGCAAATGCGGCGGTCGCCCGTGTGCCGAGGTCCTTTTCCTCTACCGGAATCACTTCGACGGTATGACCGGTCTTCTTGTTGAAATCATCGGCCATGGCCTGTTGCTTGGCAAGCCGTTCTGGCTGGTTCTCGGTCGTCCAGAACCGGATCGTGTCAGCGCTGGCGACACCTGCCACCATGGTGGCAATCACTGCCGACGCTGCTGTGTAGAAGATTGGTCTCATAATAGTCCCCTCCTGATTTCCTCTTTATGTTTACCGGACTTCCTGCCGGCTCGTGGGCCAATCCGTTACAGGTGGATTGGCAGTTCCCCGCCGCACAAAAGACGCGCGGAAGAGTTCCTGGCTGTCGGTGGGTTTTCTTTCGCCCTCGACCAGTTTTATCAGCATGTCAGCCAGCATACGGCCTGCAGACTGAAGCGGCTGACGCATTGTGGTAAGGGGTGGATTGAGCCATGCCCCAAGCTCCAACCCGTCATATCCGATCACCGAAATCTCGCGGCCCGGCTGCAAACCGGATGAACGGATCGCCTGCATCGCGCCAATCGCGACGACATCAGACACACAGCAGACGGCCGTTGGCGGCTGGTCAAGACGCAGCAGGCGCTCCATCGCGGCACATCCGCCTTCAAAACTCAGATCTGTCGCTTCCCCGAAGTTCTCGTGGATTTCAAGCCCGGCTTCGCGAAGACCGCGCCGCCATCCATCCGCACGCTGGCGAGCGAAATTATAGAGGGGCGAGCCACCGATATGCGCGATCCTTTTGTGACCGAGAGAGACCAGATGCGACGTCATTTCCGCGAAAGCGAGCTCGTTGTCGACATCCAGCCAGGCGGAATCTCCGCAGGTGTTGGAGCGGCCGTGCGACACAAAAGGAATGTCGAGGTCCCTGAGAATCTGGAATCTCGGATCTTCGCTGTAGGTTCGCGAGATCACCAGACCGCTGAGGTGACGGGTACGCGCGATCCTCTGAAAAATCGCCATTTCCTCTTCGGTGTTGGCCGGCGCCAGAACCGTCAGGTCCCAGCCCTTCAATGCCAGCGCCGTCGCCATACCGGCCATCAGCTCGCCGAGGAATGTCTCGGTGAGTTGCCCGTCCTGCGCCGGCATCACATAGCCGATGGTGTATGACTTTCCCAGGGCAAGACGGCGCGCGTACGGGTTCGGCTCATATCCGAGCTCCTTCGCGGTGTCACGAACCAGCTTTTTCGTCCGGTTTGAAATATCCTTATAATCGTTGAGCGCGCGTGACACGGTGCTTTGCGAAAGGTTCAGCCGCTCGGCGATTACTTTCAGTCTTGTGGGCTCTCCCATGGATCAACGGTCACCGAAAGCGTTTTCGGTGTCAACCGAAAACGCTTTCGGTGCGCCGTGGCCTGGCTTAGGGTTATGTTGCACCCGCTGTTCACGGTTAAGATGATCGCTTTCCATGACCTTGCCCTCCACATCGACCATGTTGCGCGACCTTGCCGGACATCTGATCCGGCCGGAAGACCGGAAAAGCCTGTCGCTTGCGTCCGCGCCGGACAGCAAGGCGCGTCTTTGCCGCGCATGGCTTCTTGAGGGATGCCCCGACCATCCTGACCATGACAGCGCTCGCGCACTGATCGACCAGCATGCGGCGACGCCGACCGGCGAATTTCTGAACGCCGCCCTGACAGGCGCTAACCTGGGGGCGCCGGAGGGCGCGAACCTGTGGTCACTGTTCTGTCCGACAGCGGACGACGCCAGCCGCGATCCGGCGATCATGGCGAAGACCCTAAGGAAACGGCGACGCCTGACTGCCATCAGCCCGGCAGCGCGTGCCCTCACCGACCCGTCAACCGAGCTTTTGCTGACCACGAATGCGCTTGTCTCGCCACCGCTTGATCCGGAGTCCCCCTTCGTACCCGACGATCTTCGCGACGAGGCGCGGCGGATACTGGCGATGCCACAGCGCTTCTGGTACGACCATCCAGTGCCGCTTGACGCCTCTCCGGAAGAAAACGAGATCCTCTATGGGCTCGCTCGGCTTGATGACGCCTTGAAGATTGAGTGTGACAGAGGACATCTCGCCCCCGGTGCCAGGATCGACCTCGCAATCTCGGTCTCTGTGACCCATGAAGGGATGGAAGGGCTTGCTGCGGATTATGTGCGCAATCTTGTCCGCGCGCATCTCAAGCTAACGCATCTGCGGGTCTTCCTCTTCGACGAGACCCGCTGCCAGCAGATGATCGACGCGCTCTGCCCGGGCGATGATGCGGCCGCCGGCGTGTTCGGCGTTAACGGGGCCTATGGGCGTCACTACAGCTTCTTGAAGACATTGCTGCTGTTCTGGCAACAGGCGGTGAACCCGAAGGCCGCATTCACCTTCAAGATCGACCTTGATCAGGTTTTTGATCAGACAGCGCTGCTGTCGCACACCGGTCACACGGCGCTACAGCTTTTGATGAACCCGGACTGGGGCGGACGCGCCAGGGATTATACCGGTCGAGAGGTCGATCTTGGCATGCTGGCCGGAGGGCTCGTCAATCAGCGTGATGCCGGGGCCGGGTTGTTCGTGCCCGATATACAGAGGCCCCATACTGGTCATGCGATGGAAATCTTTTCCTCCCTCCGCCTTTTCTGCCCGCAATGGCCGCAGGCGGTGTCCACCGAAGCCGAGATCATGCAGGCCGAGGCCGGCTTCCAGAGGATTCATGTCACCGGAGGGACCACCGGCATCACCGCCGAGGCGCTACGGCGATGGCGGCCCTTCACGCCCGGCTTCATCAACCGCGCCGAGGACCAGGCCTATACCCTTTCGGCCATCAACGAGACTTCCTACCTTTCCCATCTCCACGCGAACGGCCTGATCATGCGGCATGACAAGGCGGCCTTCGCCGGACGATCAATCACCCACGCCCGCGCTGGCAAGGCGATCGGCAATATCGAACGGCTGATGCTGTTCAGCCGTTATGCCGCCCTGCTGCCGCCGGGCTTCGAGGTTCTGCGCGATCATTGCTGGCCGTTCACGTCCTGCTTCATGCATCCGCAGGCAAAGACGCTCGCCGCGCTGATTTTCCTCATGGACGGATCTTCAGAAGGGGGACGTTTCGTCGCCGAAGGCGCGCCGCGACTACTGGAATGCCTTGAATTCTGCGAGACCGGCATGGACAAGCGACTCGAACGGGAACGGCGCGGCTGGGACGCCATATACGAGGCTCTCTCAGCGAAGCGATATTCGACAACCGATTTGGCCGGCATAATCGCTGGCGCGGCAACAGATCATTCAGCCTGATGAATGGCGGGGTACGGGCATGCCCCGTCCGGCATGAATTCAGGCAACAAAAAAGCGCTGAAAACCTGAGTTTCCAGCGCCTTGTTTGGTGAGCGCGACAGGATTCGAACCTGTGACCCAGTGATTAAAAGTCACTTGCTCTACCAACTGAGCTACGCGCCCGCACCTTGTAGGTTTCGCGACAATCATGCGCGAACCTGCAATCACTCGGCAGGGTTATAGTGACAAGCCAAATGGCTGTCCACCTCTAATTCCCATTGTTTGTTCGTGTGCTGGAAAGCGCGGTTGAGCGGCCCCGAACAAGATGTCCCGGCACCGGAAAATTCGGCGGGAGACGCGGGGTGCTAAGAACGCGAAAACCAGCCGCATCAAGCTCTGGCGAGGCTTTACAGCCGGTCTGGAGCGTCAGGCCGCCGCCAGAGTATCGGCGGTTTCTCTGCGTTGTTCGAACGCCGTCAAAACGGCGGTGACCGACGACACCGTATAGGGTACAAGGCAGGTCACAATCATCTTCACCCAGCAGACGGGCGTCAGCTGGCCGGAGAAAATCACATCACCATGGTTGATAAACGCGAGGATTGTCCCGACAATGAAAGCGACGATGGCTGAGCGCTTCATCACTTTCCTGCTGAAAAATATGGATGCAGCGAATTTACCATCGAACATTGTGCGAACCCCGGAGATTTCATGTTTACCAAGATTTTTATCCGGACCTTTCCGTCCGCCGAGGAATGTGAGCTATTTGAATCGATCTTGCAAACGAAATGGCCTGATCTTCTGAAGGACGCCAAGGGCGTGACATTCCAGGCGTTCCGCAACGCACAGGCGCCGCATATCTCGACAGTGGTGTGGGAATTCCCGGATGAGGCGACCCAGGCTCAGATCGAAAAGATGATCGAGGAGAACATCGTGCGCTTCACCAAGACCCTGTCGCCAAAGACGCTGACATTCTCAGGCAAGCGGATCATGTATCTGCGCACCTGACCGCGCCGTACACAGCTTAGCGCGGTGCGTCCATGTCAGTGGCCAGACAGGTCTTTCATCTTGCGGACTACGCTGGCCGGGACGAAGGATGAGATATCACCACCGAACTTGCTGACTTCCTTGACGAAACGCGAGGCGACAAAATGCTGGTGCTCGGCCGCCATCAGAAATGTTGTCTCAAGATCGCCGTGCAAGCGCTTGTTAATACTGGCCATCTGGAATTCGATTTCAAAGTCTGACACAGCCCGCAACCCGCGGACGATCAGCGAAGCCCCCTGCTCGCGGGCAAAATCGGTCAGCAGCGTCGCAAAGTTCAGCACACGGATCGGGGTGGTGATGGTGCCGTCTTCCTGAAGGCGGTTCGCCTCGATCGCCACAAGTTCGGTCCTGTCCTCGACACTCAGCAGCGGACCCTTGCCGGCATTTGCCGCCACTGCAACGATCAGCTCGTCACCAAGCCGTGATGCACGCTCGATGATGTCCATGTGGCCATAGGTCAGCGGATCGAAGGTGCCGGGGTAGATAACAATACGCTTTGCCATCACTCGGACGCCTCCTCATCACCCGCGCTGTCAGCTGCATCGCCAGCCGGCTGGTCCGGTGCTGCGGCATCGCCCGCAGCGCCCTCTGCCACACCCTCCGTAGCCGCTTCGCCGGTGGCGTCACCGTCACCTTCGTCGCCGTCACCATCCTCATCATCCGCATCGCGGATCAGGCCGGCCGATACCACTTTTTCGTCCTCGCCGCCCGACACGTCGAACAGGCGCACGCCCTGCGTCTTGCGGCCGGCGACCCGGATGGAATCACCCTCGCCGCCATGAACGCGGATGCGGATGATCTGGCCTTCATTGGTCACCAGCATCAGCTGGTCTTCCTCGATCACGGTGAAGCTTGCCATGACCCGGCCATTGCGGTCGCTTGTCTCGATGTTGGCAACGCCCTGGCCGCCGCGTCCGGCGCGCCGGTAATCACCGACAGCCGTGCGCTTGCCATAGCCGTTTTCCGTCACCGACAGGACATATTCGTTGGTTTCATCTGTGATGATCGACATCGACACCACCCGGTCCTTGCCAAGAAGGCGGATGCCCCGCACGCCGGTGCTGCCACGCCCGCGGAAGACACGGACGGCATCGATGGCAAAGCGGATGGCCTTGCCCTCGCGGGTGGCGAGCAGGACATCGTCACCGTCACCGCAGGGGGCGACCCCGACAAGCTCGTCACCCTCGTCGAGCTTCATCGCGATCTTGCCGTTCCGCATGATGTTGGTGAAATCGCTGAGGCTGTTGCGCCGGATATTGCCGGACGCGGTGGCGAACATGATGTGAAGATCACCCCAGCTGTCCTGGTCCGCAGGCATCGGCATCACCGTGTTGATGGTTTCGCCGGGCTCGATGGGAAGCAGGTTCACCATCGCCTTGCCAAGCGCCTGTGGCGCGGCTTCGGGGAGGCGGTAGCATTTCAGCTGATAGACCATTCCGCGCGATGTGAAGAAAAGGATCGGCGTGTGGGTATTCGCCACAAAAAGCCTGGTGACGAAATCCTCGTCGCGGGTGCGCATGCCGGCGCGGCCCTTGCCACCGCGGCGCTGCGCCCGGTAGACGGACAGCGGAACCCGTTTGATATAGCCGCGATGGCTGACCGTCACGACCATGTCGTCCTGCTGGATCAGGTCTTCATCATCCTGGTCGAACACCTGGTCGGAAATTTCGGTACGCCTGTCATTGGCAAGCCGCTCACGGGTCGCCGCGAGCTCTTCGAGAACCACCTCGTCAACCCGCGATTGCGAGCCCAGAATCTCCAGATAATCGGCAATGCGGCCGGCAAGCTCGCCGGTCTCCTCGGCCAGCTTCTCGCGCTCCATGCCGGTCAGACGCTGAAGACGAAGTTCGAGAATGGCGCGGGCTTGCGTTTCGGACAGACGGTAATGCCCGTCGACGACCTCGTGGCCCGGATCGTCAATCAGCCGGATGAATGCTTCCACCTCGGCCGCGGGCCAGGCCCTGGCGCACAGCTCGTTGCGCGCCGTCTCGGTATCAGGGGCGCCACGGATCAGCTCGATGATCTCGTCGATCGACGCCAGAGCGACCATCAGACCGGCCAGGATATGGGCCCGTTCACGCGCCTTTCCAAGAAGATAGATCGACCGCCTGGTCACCACTTCCATGCGGAATTCACAAAAAGCCGCGATGACATCCTTGAGGCCCATCTGCTCGGGCCGGCCGCTGTTCATGGCCAGCATGTTCACCGGGAAGCTGGTCTGCAGCCGCGTATGCCTGAACAGCTGGTTCAGCACCACGTCGCCTGTCGCATCGCGTCGCACCTCGATGACAATCCGCATGCCGGTGCGGTCGGATTCGTCGCGGATATCGGAAATGCCCTCAATCGTCTTTTCACGGACAAGCTCGCCGATCCGCTCGAGAAGATGCGCCTTGTTCACCTGATAGGGGATTTCGGAGACGATGATGGTCTCGCGATCCTTGCCATCGGTTACGATCTCGGCCCGCGCCCGCATCATGATCGACCCGCGGCCCGTTTGATAGGCATCGCGGATGCCGGCCCGGCCCATGATCATCGCGCCTGTCGGGAAATCCGGTCCCGGCACGATGTCGATCAGCTCCTCGACAGAAATTTGCGGATTGCGGATATAGGCCTCGCAGGCCGCGATCACCTCGCCCGGATTGTGCGGCGGGATGTTGGTGGCCATGCCGACGGCGATACCGTTGGCGCCATTGACGAGAAGGTTCGGATATTCCGCCGGCAGCACTGTAGGCTCAAGCTGCGTCTCGTCGTAATTCTCGGTAAAATCGACGGTTTCCTTGTCGATGTCGCGAAGCAGGCTTTCCGCCGCCCGCGCCAGCCTGGATTCGGTGTAACGCATCGCCGCCGGCGGATCGCCATCGACCGATCCGAAATTGCCTTGCCCGTCGACAAGCGGAAGCCGCATGGAGAAATCCTGCGCCATCCGGACCATGGCCTCATAGATCGAGCTGTCGCCATGCGGGTGATAGTTACCCATCACGTCACCGACGATGCGGGCCGATTTGCGCGGTGGTTTCGACCAGTCGTAATTGCCTTCCATCATTGCATAGAGGATGCGGCGATGAACCGGCTTCAACCCGTCGCGAACGTCGGGCAGCGCCCGCGACACGATCACGCTCATCGCGTAGTCGAGATAGGATTTCCGCATTTCGTCGGAGATCGAAATGGTCGGATTCGATGGCTGGGTCGGGGGCTGGGCCGGGGGTGTGGTGGTGTCGTTCAAAAGGGTCTCTCGCGCCGTTTAGGGGCGCGGGTCTGACAGATGCCCGTATCACGTCCCCTATCACAAGATATATACCACAGCTACCTGCTGAACCTCAAAATATTGTTATATACCGTGACAAAAAAACATATCCGCCACCCAGTTAGGATAACGGATCATATTTGCTATTTAAAACTTTGATTTAGAATGGAATATCGTCGTCGATTCCATCACCGCCATGCATGGGGGGAGTGCTGGCCAGCGCGCCGCCCATGCCGCCTCCCATGCCGCCGCCGCCAGAAGACGGTGCCGCGGATTGACCGCCGCCATAGCCACCGCCCGCGCTGTCGCCGTAACCACCGCCCTCGCCGCGGCCGCCAAGGAAGGTGAGCTCGCCGCGGAACCGGCCAAGAACGACCTCGGTGGTGTATTTTTCGACACCCTGCTGGTCGGTCCATTTGCGCGTCTGAAGCTGGCCTTCGAGATAGACGCTCGATCCCTTGCGAAGATATTGTTCGGCAAGGCGGGCGAGATTCTCATTGAAGATCACCACACGGTGCCATTCGGTCCGCTCACGCTGTTCACCGCTGTTCCGGTCCTTCCACCTCTCGGATGTGGCGATGGACAGGTTGACGATCTTGGTGCCGTCCTGGCTGCTTCTGACCTCGGGGTCGCGGCCGAGATTACCGACCAGAATCACCTTGTTCACACTGCCTGCCATGGCTGTTTAGCTCCTTCGCGGATGGGATATGGGGGACTTGCATAAAAAGCACGGAATAGACCTTTAGATTACCCGTCCGCATGCCCAAATGACAACTACAATGATGTGAACGCAGATGTGAAATGGCCGCAGTCGGAGTCCCGCCTTTTGGGTGGTCGGGTCCGGCGGTGACAGGTATAGTCGCGCGATGCCCAACGAAACGAAGAAATCACCGCCTGCCGCCTCGCAGATGAATGACAGCAAGGCGCTCACGATTGCTGGCGGTGACATCCATCCGCCGGCGCACGAGACCGTGGAATCGCGCGCCGAGCCGCGTCTGATCTCGATTCGCGGCGCGCGCGAGCACAATCTGACGGATGTCAGCATCGATCTGCCGCGTGACCGTCTGGTGGTGCTGACCGGCCTGTCCGGATCGGGCAAATCCTCGCTCGCCTTCGACACCATTTACGCCGAGGGGCAGCGCCGCTACGTCGAATCGCTGTCTGCCTATGCGCGTCAGTTCCTTGAAATGATGCAGAAGCCCGACGTCGACCTGATCGAGGGTCTGTCGCCGGCCATTTCCATCGAACAGAAGACAACCTCGCGCAATCCGCGTTCGACCGTCGGCACCGTCACCGAGATCTACGACTACATGCGGCTGTTATGGGCGCGTGTCGGTATTCCCTATTCACCGGCGACAGGACTTCCCATCCGCAGCCAGACCGTCAGCCAGATGGTCGATATTCTGCTGGCCATGGAAGACGGCACACGGCTCTATCTGCTGGCCCCGGTGGTGCGCGGCCGAAAGGGTGAATATCGCAAGGAGCTTGCCGACTATCACCGCAAGGGCTTCAGCCGTGTGCGGATTGACGGTGAAATCTATGATCTCGACGCGACCCCGGAGCTCGACAAGAAGCGCAAGCATGATATCGAGCTTGTCGTTGATCGCCTTGTCATCAAGGGCGACCCGGACGAATTGTCCACGCGGCTTGCGGATTCGCTGGAGACGGCGCTGGCGCTGACCGACGGCCTGGCCTTTGCCGACAATGCCGATACCGGCGAGAGAACAGTGTTTTCGGCGAATTTCGCCTGCCCAGAATCGGGTTTCACCATCGACGAAATCGAACCTCGGCTGTTTTCCTTCAACAATCCCTTCGGTGCCTGCCCGGCCTGCGACGGGCTTGGCGTCAGCAGCCATTTCGACGAACAGCTTGTGGTTCCCGATTCGCAGCAGACGCTGCGGGGCGGTGCGCTGGCGCCCTGGGCCAACAGTAGTTCGCGCTATTACATCCAGACTCTCGAATCGCTGGCGCGGCAATTCGGCTTCTCTCTCGATCTGCCCTTTGGCGAACTGGACGAGGATGTGCGTTCGATCATTCTCCATGGCTCGGGCAAGGTGCCTGTGACCATGGAGTTCGATGACGGGATGCGGTCCTACAAGACCACCCGCCCCTTCGAGGGGATCATGCCGAACCTGGCGCGGCGCTACCGCGAGACGGATTCCTCGTGGGTGCGCGAGGAGCTTGAAAAATTCCGCGCCAACCACCCGTGTGACAGCTGCGGTGGCAAGCGCCTGAAGCCGGAAGCGCTGGCGGTCAGAATCGCCGATTGCGACATTTCGGATATCGCGCGACTGTCCATTGGCGACGCGCGTGACTGGTTCGCCGGCCTTGGCGACAGGCTGAGCGGGCAGGAATCTGAGATTGCCGCCCGCATCCTCAAGGAAATCAACGAACGGCTGGGCTTCCTGGTGAATGTCGGACTGTCCTATTTGTCGATGGCGCGCAATTCCGGCACCCTGTCGGGCGGGGAATCGCAGCGTATCCGCCTTGCCTCGCAGATCGGGTCCGGCCTGACCGGTGTCCTCTATGTTCTGGATGAACCGTCTATTGGCCTTCACCAGCGCGACAACGACCGCCTTCTGACCACCCTTGTCCGGCTTCGCGACCTTGGCAATACCGTGCTGGTTGTGGAGCACGACGAGGATTCCATCCGCCTTGCCGATTACGTGATCGACATGGGCCCTGGGGCCGGTGTCCATGGCGGCCAGGTGGTCGCCGCCGGAACCCCGGACCAGATCATCGCAAGCGATGGTTCGCTCACCGGCCAGTATCTGTCAGGCAAGCTTGAAATCGCCGTTCCCGCGTCACGCCGCAAGGCGAAGAAAGGCCGGTTTGTGCGGGTCGAGGGGGCCAGCGGCAACAATCTTCATGATGTGACCGTGGATTTCCCGCTTGGCGTGCTGACCTGCGTGACCGGCGTGTCGGGCGGCGGCAAGTCCACGCTGGTTCTTGAAACACTGTGGAAGGGCCTTGCCCGCCGTCTCCACAAGGCGCGCGAGATGCCGGCACCGCACAAGGCCATCCTTGGCGCGGAGCTTCTCGACAAGGTGGTCGATATCGACCAGTCACCGATTGGCAGGACGCCGCGTTCGAACCCGGCAACCTATACCGGCGCCTTCACCCCCATCCGCGAATGGTTTGCCGGCCTGCCGGAATCCAAGGCGCGCGGCTATGCGCCGGGGCGTTTCTCGTTCAACGTCAAGGGCGGGCGCTGCGAGGCCTGCCAGGGCGACGGCCTGATCAAGATCGAGATGCACTTCCTTCCCGATGTCTATGTCACCTGTGACAGCTGCAAGGGACGCCGCTACAACCGCGAAACACTTGAGATCACCTTCCGTGGAAAGTCCATCGCTGATGTGCTTGAAATGACTGTGGAAGAAGGTGTTGAATTCTTCAAGGCCGTGCCGTCCATCCGGGAAAAGCTGGAAACCATGTTCCGGGTCGGGCTCGGCTATGTCCGGATTGGTCAGCAGGCCACCACCCTGTCTGGCGGTGAGGCGCAGCGGGTGAAGCTGTCGAAGGAATTGTCGCGTCGGGCCACCGGCCGTACGGTCTATATTCTCGATGAACCGACGACAGGGCTGCACTTCCATGACATCGCCAAGCTGCTGGAGGTGCTTCAGGAACTCGTCGACCAGGGCAACACGGTGATTGTCATCGAACATAACATGGACGTCATCAAGACCGCGGATTGGGTTATTGATCTCGGACCGGAAGGTGGTGATGGCGGCGGCATGATTGTTGCCCAGGGCACCCCTGAAGAAGTGGCGACGGTTGCGGAATCCCACACCGGGACATATCTTGCGCGCATGCTGACCCACGAGACCTGATTCTGATGACCAGAAGCCCAGCAGACGAACACGCCATCCATGTGATTGGCGGCGGCCTTGCCGGAAGCGAAGCCGCCTTCCAGATCGCCCAGCGCGGCGTTCCCGTCATCCTTCACGAGATGCGCCCGGTCCGGATGACGGACGCGCATCAGACAGAAGGGCTTGCCGAGCTTGTCTGTTCGAACAGCTTCCGCTCCGACGATGCCGAATCCAACGCTGTTGGCGTGCTGCATGAGGAAATGCGGATGATGGGGTCGGTCATCATGACCGCGGCCGACCGGCACAAGGTACCGGCCGGCGGCGCGCTGGCCGTTGACCGCGACGGTTTCTCGCAAGGGGTCCAGCAAATTCTGTCTGACCACCCGATGATCACCATTGCCCGCGGCGAAGTTACCGAGATACCCGAGGACTGGATCAACGTCATTGTCGCCACCGGCCCCCTCACCTCGCCGGCGCTGGCGCAGATGGTGCGCGATGTCGGCGGCGAGGCGGATCTGGCCTTCTTCGATGCCATCGCGCCGATCATTCATTACGACAGCATCGACATGGACCGCGCCTGGTTCCAGTCCCGCTATGACAAATCCACCGATGGCGGCTACGGCAAGGACTACATCAACTGTCCGATGGACAAGGCGCAATACGACAATTTCATCGAATCGCTTCTGACCGGCGAGAAGATGAGCTTTCGCGAATGGGAGGAAAACACCCCCTACTTCGAAGGCTGCATGCCGATCGAGGTGATGGCGTCGCGCGGCCACGAAACCCTGCGGTTTGGCCCGATGAAGCCTGTTGGCCTGACCAACGCGCATGACGGCAGCCGCCCGCATGCGGTGATCCAGCTTCGCCAGGACAACGCCCTTGGCACGCTCTACAACATGGTCGGGTTCCAGACGAAGCTGAAATATGCCGAGCAGGTGCGTATTTTCCAGACCATTCCGGGTCTTGAGGAGGCGCAGTTTGCCCGCCTTGGCGGACTGCACCGCAACACCTTTATCAACTCGCCGCGGCTTCTTGACGAACAGCTTCGCATGAAGGCGCGCCCGTCGCTTCGCTTCGCGGGCCAGATCACAGGCGTTGAAGGCTACATCGAATCGGCCGCCATCGGCCTGATGACCGGGATCATGGCGGCCGCGCAGGCGACCGGCAGCGAGTGGACGCCGCCACCGGTGGACACCGCGCATGGCGCGCTGCTGGCGCATATCACCGGTGGTGCGGATGCCGATACCTTCCAGCCGATGAATGTGAATTTCGGGCTGTTTCCGCCGATCGATCTGGTGATCACGCCGAATGGCAAGAAGCGCAAGCTTCGCGGGCGCGAACGCAAGGCGGCCTATGCCAGCCGTGCGCTGGCCTCGTTCACCGGCTGGTCGTCGATGATGATGGCAGCCTGATCCCGAACCGCCAGCCCAGCATCCGCCAGATCAGCAGCGGGTCTTCCCGCTGGCCTGCGCCATTCTGGCGGTGCCGCGCCAGCACCCCCATCATCCAGACCCATCTGGTCTGTCCCCTAGACAGCAGATGCAGGGCTTCATCACCGACCATCGCGCCAGGCTGCGCCAGCGCATGTCCTACCTGTTCGGCGGCGGCAGCCTGATCCGGCACCAGCAAGGCGAGCAACGCCCCCCAGCAGCCGCCGGCATCCTCCGGCGCGCTGGCAAGCCTGTCCTGCCATAACCCGACCTGCGACACCAGATCATCCGCCCGCACGGCGGCGGCATCGATATGGGCGATCAGCCTTTCCATCAGCGGCACCGATTCATGCCGGCGGGTCTCGATGGCCTCAACCCACCATTGCAGGCGGATGGCCGCCAGCATCGGTTCCGATGCAAGACGAAGGGCGTTTTCCGATTCGATGGCCAGATGAAGCCGGTCGGCGATCAGCTCGCGCTGCGCGGGCGGCGCGAACAGAAGCGCCAGGGCAATGTCGGGGTCGCTGGCACGAAGCGCCTGCCAGCCGCCGGTCATGGCAGGGCGACGAGCGCCGCGGCCGCCGCGCGTCCCTCGCTCATCAGGACGTTCCATGTCCGGCAGGCCGCCGCTGTCGACAGCACCTCGAAGGCGACACCGCTGGCGCGAAGTGCGGTGCCAAGCTCGGCGAAGGGATGCATCGGTGCCTCGCCCGCGCCCAGAATCAGCAAAGGCGGCGGCGTCTCTCCCATCAGGGCAAGCAGATCATCGGCGCTCAGCGAATCGAGATCGGCCGGCACCTGCCAGCTCATCGCCTGACGCGGCAGCAGAAACAGATCACCGGCATAACGTTCCCGCGATACGCGGAAGCCGCCATCGCCATAGCCGTGAATCAGCTGAAGGTCGCTGCCGTCGCCAAAGGTTCTGACCTCGACCATGACGCGGTTCAGTCCTCGTCCGTGACGGCACCCGGATCGTCATCCTCGTCGAAGGACTTCTTCAGATCGAAAAAGCCCAGCATGCCGACAGCGACGAAGACCGAGGAATAGGTTCCGATCAGCACACCCCACATCATGGCAAGGGCAAAGTCGCGGAGGACAGCCCCGCCAAACAGAACGATGGCAAGAAGCGCAAGGCCGGTGGTTACCGATGTCATCACCGTGCGCGACAATGTCTCGTTCAGCGACATGTTCAGGATGGCGCGCTGGTCATAGGACTTGTAGCGGCGCAGATTTTCCCGAACACGGTCAAAGACCACCACCGTGTCATTGATCGAATAGCCGGCGATGGTCAGGATCGCCGCCACCGTGGCCAGATTGAATTCAAAGCTCGTCAGCGCGAAAAGCCCTATGGTGGACAGCACGTCATGCGCCAGCGCCATGATGGCGGCGATGGAAAACTGCCATTCGAACCGGAACCAGATATAGACCATGATGGCCAGCAGCGCGCAGACCACGGCAAGCACGCCCTTTTCCGCCAGCTCGGCGCCAACCGTCGGGCCGACAAATTCGGTCCGGCGAATCTCGTAGTTCGCGCCGAGGGTGCTGGTGATCCGCTCGATCGCGGCGATCTGGGCGGCCTCGTCGCCATCCTGCCGTTGCACACGGACCAGCACATCCGTCTCGCTGCCAAATCCCTGAAGGCTGATATCGCCAAGGCCAAGCTTGCCAAGGTCGCTGCGGACACCCGCGATGTCGGCCGGTCCCTGGCTATTGCGTGCCTCGATCAGGATGCCGCCCCGGAAATCAATGCCAAGGTTCAACCCGATGACGGCGAACATGGCGATGGATGCCGCCACCAGAAGGCCGGAGAACCCAAGCGCCGGCATCCGCAGGCGCAGGAAATCGATCTTGGTTTCGCTAGGGACAAGTTTCAGCCGCATCGACCCCTCCTACAGAACCAGTTCGCGCGGGCGCTTGCGCTCAAGCCATATGATGATCAGCATCCGCGTCACCATCACCGCAGTGAACAGCGAGGTGGCGATGCCAATGGACAAGGTGACGGCGAAGCCCTTGATCGGGCCGGATCCGAAAACATAGAGGAACAGCGCGGCAAACAGCGTTGTCAGGTTCGAATCGATGATGGTCGAGATGGCCCGTCGGTAGCCGCCTTCGATGGCGGCCATGACATTGCGGCCGCGGCGCAGCTCTTCCCTGATCCGTTCAAAGACAAGGACGTTGGCGTCAACCGCCATGCCCATGGTCAGAACAATGCCGGCAATGCCGGGAAGTGTCAGCGTCGCCTGAATGGCGGACAGGGCACCGAGGATCAGCACCACATTCACCGCCAGCGCGATATCGGCCAGAAGACCGAACAGCCCATAGCTGAGGATCATGAACACGATCACCAGCAGCAGCCCCACGATGGCCGCGATCTGGCCTGCGGCGACGGAATCAGCGCCAAGGCCGGGCCCAATGGAGCGTTCCTCCATCACAATCAGCGGTGCCGGAAGGGCACCGGCCCGCAGGATCAGCGACAACTCATTGGTCTCGGCGACCGAAAAACTGCCGGTAATCTGGCCATTGCCGAAAATCTGCGACTGGATGGTCGGTGCCGACACCACCTTGCCGTCCAGCACGATGGCGAAGGGCCGGCCGATATTGGCACCGGTAACGCGGCCAAACTTCTTCGCCCCCTCGGCGTTGAGCGTGAAGCTGACCGCCGGCTGGTTGTTCTGGTCAAAGCTGGCCTGCGCGGTTTCCAGCAGTTCGCCGCTGACCATCACGCGCTTCTCGACCACATAAAACTGGCCGTCATCATCATCACCGGGCAGCAGCACGGTGCCAGGCGGGACGCGGCCGCGTGATTTGGCTTCCGCGCCGGTGATCGAGGTGTCGACAAGCTGGAATGTCAGCTTGGCCGTGCGGCCAAGAAGCCGTTTGATCTCCTCGGGATCATCGACACCGGGAAGCTGGACCAGAATCCGGTCGCTTCCCTGACGCTGGATAACCGGCTCCTTGGTGCCGTCCGGATCGATCCGGCGGCGGATGATTTCCATCGACTGCTCGATTGTCGATGTCTGCAGCGCCACAAGACCGGGCTCGCTATATTCGATACGGTATTCGCCGCCCTCGTCGACGATATCGACAAACCGGCTGAATTCCTGGAACACCTCGCGCGCGCCGGCGGCATCATCGGCGTTGCGAAGGCTGACCCGCACCTGCGCGCCGCGGACATCAAGCCCGCTGAACCGGATTTTCCGCTCGCGGAATTCCTGCCGGATGGTCTCGGCGATGCCCTCAAGCCGTTCCTCGACCACGACATCCATATCGACCCGCAGCAGCAGATGCGAGCCGCCCTGAAGGTCAAGGCCAAGATTGATTTTCTGGCCAGGCAGGATGCCAGCGCCCTCACGGTCACCGGGGATCAGGTTTGGCGCGGCATAGATGGTGCCAAGCGCCGCCACAAGGATGACAAGGGTCTTTTTCCAGGCCTCAAACTGCAGCATGGGCAGAAGCTTTCTTCAAAGGGCGCGAAACCACGAAACGGCACCATCGGTGCCGTCACGCAGGGTCAGGATTTGGCGTCGGACTTCGGCTCGGTCTTGCTGCGGACATCGGCAATCATCGTCCGCACCACATTGACCTTCACATCCTTGGTGATCTCGACCTCGATGGTCTCGCTGTCATCAACGGCCTTGATGACGGTACCCATGATGCCGCCATTGGTGACGATCTTGTCGCCACGACGGACAGCGGCCAGCATTTCCTTATGCTGTTTGGCGCGCTTCTGCTGCGGCCGGATCAGAAGGAAATAGAAAATGATCATCACAAGGATGATCGGCATCAGGCCGAGGCCGCCTTCGGCGAAGCCTCCCGATTGCGCAAAGGCGGGGGTGATCAACATATCGTCCAGTCTCCAGACGTGGGTTTTGAAACTGTCCGCACCATAAACACCAAGATGCCAATGGGCAATAAACATCCCGTTCCGGCGCGGAAGTTTCGCGTCTGCCCCGGACACCTTGCCGGCCGGCCCTGACATGGTCACATGGCAAGGTGCCATCACAGTTGTGGCACCTGTCCGCCCCTGCTAGATTTCCGCCATGACCGAGACAAATACCGATTCCGAGTTCCTTCGTCATCTCGAACGCATCGCCAATGCCCTCGAGACATTCAGCCCGACCGACCCGACCCCGTCCGATCTGGAGCCGGCATCGGCCTATGTCTGGAACCAGGGCAGCCGCCGTCTTGCCGCTGTGACACGGGTCAACCGCGTGGATTTGAAGCTGCTGTGCGGCATTGACTACCAGCGCGACACGCTTCTCTCCAATACAATCGCCTTCGTACGCGGGCTTCCTGCCAACAACGCACTGTTGTGGGGCGCGCGCGGCACCGGAAAATCATCGCTTGTGAAGGCTGTTCACGGCACCGTCACCGACCGCGGTATGGATTGCGCGCTTGTCGAAATCCATCGTGAGGACATAGATGACCTGCCATTCCTGATGAGCTATCTGGCGAAGATCGACCGGCGGTTCATCGTCTATACCGACGATCTGACCTTCGATCAGGGCGACAGCAGCTACAAATCGCTGAAAGCCGCGCTGGATGGCGGCGTTGAGGGCCGGCCGGACAATGTGATTTTCTACGCGACCTCGAACCGGCGTCACCTGATGCCGCGCCAGATGATCGAGAATGAGCGCTCGACAGCCATCAACCCGTCTGAGAGCGTCGAGGAAAGCGTCTCGCTGTCGGACAGGTTCGGATTGTGGGTCGGCTTTCATTCGATCGACCAGGACACCTTCTTCGAGATCATCGAAGGCTATGTCATGCATTTCGGGATCAATGCCGATCCGGCAGATGTGCGGCGCGAGGCGCTTGCCTGGTCGATGGAACGCGGATCCCGCTCCGGACGTGTCGCCTGGCAGTTCATCATTGATCTGGCCGCGCGGACCGAAACCGACATCACGAAGGTAAAATAACGCCGGCAGGCTGACGGACTGACTGTAACGCAAGGCTGACGGGTCAGGCGATCAGGGTCCGAGGATCGACAGGTTCGCGCGCCTTGCGGATTTCGAAATGCAGCTGCGGTGTGTCGACCTTGCCGGACAGTCCGACCGTCGCAATCTGCTGGCCGGCCTCGATCACATCGCCCTCGCGCACCATGACATCGCCAAGATGCGCGTAGGCGGTGATGATGCCGCCATCATGCTTGACCAGCACAAGCGTTCCGAACGACTTGATCTCGCGACCGACAAAGGCAACCGTGCCCCGCGCCGAGGCCCGCACCGCCGCGCCTTCCGTCGCCGCGATATTGACCCCGTCATTATGAACGCCGCGCGCCGCCGGGCCGAATTCGGCGATGATCTCGCCCTCGACAGGCCAGCGGAAGGCACCGGTGCCCGACGGCGCGACAAACCGCTTGCGCGGGACGCCGGACGGCGCCGCGGCAACCTTTGGGGCCAGCGCGGCAACATTTGTGACCGTTGCATCGGGGGCGGAATCAAGAACCGAGAAATCCTGGCTAGCCGGCAGAATCAAACGCTGGCCAACCCGCAATTCGAACGGCACTTCAAGCCCGTTCGCCTCGGCAAGCTGATACTGGCTGACGGCATAGCGTTGAGAAATGGTATAGATGCTGTCCTCGGGTCCGACAAGATGGGTCCGCTGCGGCGTCAGGCGAAGCTGCTGCCCTGGGAAAACGCTGTAGGGCGGGCCGATCTGGTTGTCGGAGATGATCGATGTCGGCGGTACGCCATAGCGCGCCGCAAGCGCATAGACCGTGTCCCCCTCGCGAACCGTCACCATGCCGTCAGGCGGAATGGCCTCGGCAGGCTGGCGAAGCGGCGCGACAAGAAGCGGTGCCGGCGTGTCACGCGTCATCGAAAGTTTGGGAACACCGCACCCGGCCAGCGGCAGCCCAGCAACAAGCACCAGGATCAGTGCTGGCCGAATGATCGGTTTATGTGTCGAGACCATTCCTGTTCCTGTAATCTTGTTAACCTTCAACCAGCGGTACGAATTTCACCGGTAGAATCTCCTCCCTGTCGAAACCGTCTTCGGTCCGACGGATGACGACAAGAGACTGTTCACGCCCCCGACCTTCGGGTGCCACTATGATGCCGCCAGTCTTCACCTGATTCAACAGTGTTGCCGGAATCTCGGCTGGCGCACAGGTCAGGATAATCCGGTCGAACGGCGCGCCCTCGGGCCAGCCGCCAGCGCCGTCACCGAATTTCGAGGTGATGTTGGTAATTCGGAGCTTGCGGAACCTGTTTTCCGCCTCGACAAGAAGCGGGCGGAGCCGCTCGATCGAATAGACCCGGCGACACAGATAGGAGAGGATCGCTGCCTGATACCCGCTTCCCGTGCCGATCTCCAGGACGCGTTCACGCCCGGTCAGTTGCAGCGCGGCCGTCATCCGCGCCACGATATAGGGCTGGCTGATGGTCTGCTCCATGGCGATGGGAAGCGAGGCGTTTTCATAGGCATGGTCGCGAAGCGCCGGCGGCACGAACATCTCGCGCGGTACCCGTTCAATGGCTGACAGCACATCCGGTGCGACAATGCCCATGCCGCGAAGCGTCATGATCAGGCGTGCCTTGTGATGTTGAAAATCCTGCATGTTCCCGCCGCGCTGTTCATCCGGCAGGACCGGGATGCCTGCTGCGCCGCGTCTAGAATTCAACGCGTTGCAGCGTGTCCTGGACCGTGCTGGCGGTGATATCCATACCCAAAGCTGTCAATGATATCCAGCCTTCATCCATGACCGCGCGGTCACTTCCCGGGATTGTCCTGTCATGGGCCAGCATCGGTCCAAGCCGATAGCTGTGAGGTGTCGAACCGTCGATTACCTGGTCCCCGAACTTATGCTGGTCGAGTGTGGCCGGCATGATGCCCCTGACAGCGTCGGCGGCGACCGACGGAAAATTCACATTCATGATGGTGCGCGGTGCCACACCGATATCCAGAATGTGGCGGATGACCGTTTCGCCATGCGCCGCGGCGGCGGCGAAATCCTCGGGCGATGTCCGCCCGTTGCGCTGTGACAGGGCGATGGCCGGGACCCCCATCAGCGATGCTTCCATCGCCGCGCCGATGGTGCCGGAATACAGCACGTCGTCAGCCACATTCATGCCGGCATTGATTCCCGACAGGACGAGGTCGGGCTTGCGGTCAAGAACCCGCGCCATTCCCATGATCACGCAGTCGCTCGGCGTGCCGGAACAGGCAAAGCGGTTATCGCCGCGCGGCTCGATCATCACGTCACTGTGCAGCGTGATGGCGCGCGACATGCCGGACCTGTTGCCACTCGGCGCGATCACCCAGACATCATCGGAAAAACGCGATGCGATGTCGATGAGAATGGCGATACCGATGGCATCAAGCCCATCATCATTGCTGATCAGGATACGCCCCACGGAAGCATGGCTGGACATCGATTTTCTCCTGACCAGAACAAAACACAAAAAAGACGGTGGCGTGCCACCGGGCATGGCTTACAGCGGCAGGATGGCCTCGCAGCCCATATAGTCGTGAAGCGCGGCAGGAAGCCGGACCGACCCGTCTTCCTGCTGGCCGTTTTCCAGAACCGCGATCATCGTGCGACCGACCGCCAGGCCGGACCCGTTCAGCGTATGAACGAACTGCGTGTTGCCGTCATCGTCGCGGAACCTGGCTTTCATTCGGCGCGCCTGGAACGGCCCGCAATTCGAACATGAGGAAATCTCGCGATACATCCCCTTGCCATCATCCTGTCCCGGAAGCCACACCTCTATATCATAGGTCTTCTGCGCGCCGAACCCGGTGTCGCCGGTACACAGCGTCATCACCCGGTAGGGAAGGTCAAGCCGCTGCAAGATGGCCTCGGCACAGCCTGTCATCCGTTCATGTTCGGCGGCCGAGTCATCCGGGCGGGTGATGCTAACGAGCTCGACCTTGGAAAACTGATGTTGGCGGATCATGCCGCGCGTGTCGCGCCCGGCCGACCCGGCCTCCGACCGGAAGCAGGGCGTGTGCGCGGTAAAGCGCATCGGCAGGTCGTCACTTGCCAGAATTTCATTGGCGGCGATATTCGTCAGCGGCACCTCGGCCGTGGGGATCAGCCATTTGTCATCGGCGCGGAACAGGTCTTCGCCGAATTTTGGCAGCTGGCCGGTGCCTGTCATCGCCGCGCTGTTGACAAGATAGGGCGGCAGCGTTTCCTGATAGCCGAATTCGGATGTATGGGTGTCCAGCATGAAGGCGGCAAGCGCGCGTTCAAGCCGCGCCAGCTGCCCGCGAAGAACGACAAAGCGCGCGCCGGCAAGCTTAGCCGCGGTCGCGAAATCCATCTGCCCCAGCCCTTCGCCGATGGCGACATGGTCGCGCGGCGTGAAGGAAAAACTCGGCATCTCGCCCCAGGCGCGCACAAGCGCGTTGTCATCCTCGTCGGCGCCGTCCGGCACCTCGGAATCCATGATATTGGGAAGCTCGAGAAGCCGCGTTTCTAGACCGGTGGCCAGCGCGCCCTCCTCCTCTTCAAGCGCCGGCATCGACGACTTGATCTGGTTGACCTCGGCGATCAAATCATCGGCGTCCTCGCCCTTCCCCTTGCGCATGCCGATTTCCTTGGAGGCGACATTGCGGCGGGACTGCATGTCCTGGATCTGGCCCTGAAGTGCGCGCCTTCGCGAATCCATCTCCAGAATATCGGACGCCATCGGGTCCAGGCCGCGGCGGGCCATGGCGGCATCGAATGCCTCGGGATGTTCGCGGATAAAGCGGATGTCATGCATCGGTCAGTCTCGTCTCACCGGAGTTGCGGTTTGGCGGCCTGTCAGTCAGCCGACCCATCTTCATGTTTTGGTGCCAGCATGCGGGCACCAAAGATCGAAAGTTCATACAGGGCGATGATCGGCAGGGCCAGAAGCAACTGCGAGACCACATCGGGCGGTGTCAGGATGGCGGCGGCGACAAAGGCGATGACAATCGCGAATTTGCGCTTTTCCGCGAGCCCTTCCGGTGACACAAGCCCGGCGCGGACCAGCAGCAGCAGGACGACCGGCAGCTCAAAAGCGAGGCCAAAGGCAAAGATCAGCCGCATGATCAGCGACAGGTATTCCGAGATTCGCGGCTCGATCTCGATGGCAAGCGCCCCGTCCGAGCCCGCCATCTCGAACCCGACAAAAAAGCTCCAGGCCATCGGCGTGACGATGTAATAGACCATCGCCGCGCCAAGCGCGAACAGCACCGGGGTGGCGATCAGGAACGGCAAAAAGGCGTGTTTCTCATTCTGGTAGAGCGCCGGGGCGATGAATTTCCACACCTGGATGCTGAGAATCGGAAAGGAGACGCACAGCGCCGTAAAAAACCCGACCTTGACCTGCGTGAAGAACCCTTCATGCAACGCGGTGAAGATCATCCGCCCGCCACCCTTGTCCTCAAGGATTTCGGCAAGCGGCGCCTGAAGAAAGATGAAGACGTGGCTTGCAATGCTGTTGTTGAAGCCGCCTCCCGGCATGGGAGCTACAACGATCAGGAACAGCACGACAAAGGCCAGCAAGGCTACGCCGAGCCTGTTTCGAAGCTCGGTCAGGTGACCGATCAGCGACATCTGGGCGCCTTCACCCTTTTCTTGATTGTCCTCGGCCATAATGCGTCAGCTCTTTTTTCTGGCAGCCTTTTTGGCCGGCTTTTTGGCGGGCACTGCGGCTTTTTCTGGCGCGCCTTCGTCGCGGGTGGCGTCCTCGGCGATGTCTTTGCCGGCCTCGCTCGCAAGACCTCCGATTTCCTTCATGTCTTCGGCGGCTGCATCCTTGTCGACGGCGTTCTTCAGGTCACGAACGGACTCGCCGACCTCACCGCCCGGATCGATGGCGTCGGCAAGCTCGTCGAGATCGCCGTCCTTGGCCTTGTCCATCGCCTTTTTCAGTTCGGCGACTTCGGCATCGGTGGCGATCTGGTTCATCCCATCTGTGAATTCGCGCGCCATCTTGCGCATCTGACGCGTGAATTGCGTGAAGCTCCGCAACATTCTGGGAAGCTCCTTCGGCCCGACCACCATGATCAGAACGAAGGCGACAACCAGGAATTCCCAGCCACCAATGTCCAGCATAACAGGACCCTACTTAGCTCTTCTTGGCGGCTTTTTTCTTTGTTGCTGCTTTTTTCGACGCGGCTTTCTTGGCAGAGGCCTTTTTCTTGGCAGCAGCCTTCTTCTTGCCGGCTGCCTTCTTCGCAGGCTTCTTCGCGGCGACGGCTACAGGTTCGGCTTCCGCCTCGTCTGCCTCATCCGCGGCACCTTCTTCCTCGCCCTTCAGGCCAGTTTTGAAATTGCGCAATCCCTTGCCAAAATCGCCCATAATTGCCGAAACCTTGCCGCGCCCGCCGAAAAGGAGCAGGACCACAGCCAGGACGACAAGCCAGTGCATGATGCTGAACGTACCGCCAAACATTGTATTTCCTCTGGATTATGATGCGACGCCGTTGACCCGCGCCGCCCGGAATGTCACTGAGAATATAGACAGGGTGATATCATTGAACAAGCGATCGTTGCATGCGGCAAAACGCGGGGCGAAGGGGTTCAGTCGGCCGCCGGAAAGACGAAGGCCTGCTCTTTGTCAACAGTCACCCTGACCGGACTGCCGGTCTGCAGCGAATTCAGTCCAGGCACGCGCGCGTGGAAATGCAGCTCGCTGGTGCCGGTCGGTACCGACAGATGGATCAGTGACGCGCGGCCGAGAAGGCGCGCCTCCATCACATAGGCGTTCGCGTCATCATCCCCGTTATGTGGTTCGATATTCAGCGCCTCATGACGGATGACAATGCTGGCCGCCTCGCCGTCACGCATCTGGTCCGGCGCGTCAAACGCACCAAGAACCGTTTCGATACAACCATCTGAAACCTGACCTTCAAGCCGGTTTACCTCGCCAAAGAACTCCGCCACAAAGGCGCTGTTCGGCTGGCAGTAGAGATTGACGGGGCGGCCGGTCTGCTGCACATGCCCGTCCCGCATGACGATGATGTTGTCCGACATGAACATGGCTTCCTCGGCATCATGGGTGACCATGAGCGCCGCGGTGCCGGCTGCCTTCAGAACATGCAGCATCTGGTCGCGGATGCGTTCGCGAAGGCGGCTGTCGAGTCCGGCGTAGGGTTCATCAAGAAGAATGACGGACGGGCGCGGCGCCAGCGCCCGCGCCAGAGCCACACGCTGCTGCTGTCCCCCAGACAGCTCATGCGGATAGGAATCAGCAAGATGTTCTATGCTGGCTTCGGCCAGCACATCCAGACCGCGCCGCACGGCCGCGCTTCCCTTGTCACGAAGACCGAAGAGCACATTTTCCAGAACGTTCAGATGCGGAAACAGCGCGTAATCCTGAAACATGAAGCCGACGCCGCGGGTTTCGGGTGCCACCACCTGAGCTGTATCCGAGACCAACTTGTCATCAAGCCAGATTTCACCATCACGCGGCTGCTCGAGGCCGGCGGCGAGCCGCAGCAATGTGGTCTTGCCGCACCCCGACGGGCCAAGAAGTGTCACCACCTCACCCTGGCTGACGGTGAAACTCACATCATCAACCGACTTGGTGCCGCTATAGGCGTGCGATACATGGCGAAATTCAAGCATGGTCGGGCGCGTCCTCGTCAAATCCGGCCCGGTCAGGATCGGCGCCTTCGAATTCGGCGCCCGCCTCGAGAAACGCCTCTTCCAGAAGATCGGGATCGCTGTCGGCGGCGCCATCTTCAAGATCGTCATGATCCGCGTCATCGACACTGTCCAAAAGTCCGCCAATGACCTGGCCCTTGCGCAGCAGCCCCGCGGATTTCAGGTCATCGAGTCCCGGAAGGTCGGCGAGGTCAGCAAGACCGAAATGGTCCAGAAAAGCCGGGCTGGTGCCCCATGTCAGTGGACGTCCCGGTGTCCGCCGGCGACCGCGCGGCTTTATCCAGCCAAGCTCCAGCAGGATATCGATGGTGCCGCGCGACAGGCTGATACCGCGTATTTCCTCGATTTCGGCACGGGTGATCGGCTGATGATAGGCGATGATCGCCAACACCTCGAGCGCGGCGCGCGACAGCGGGCGTTCCTCCTGCTTTGTCGTGTTCAGACGCGCGGCGATGTCGGCACGGGTGCGAAAGGCGAAAGCGTCGCCGACGCGGCACAGCTCGATCCCGCCTGTCCTGTCGAAGCGCGCCTCGATCAGCGGCAGCAGCTGATCAAGCTGTACGTCATCAGGAAGCTGGTTCTGCAGTTCACCGGCCCGGACAGGTTTCTGCGACGCGAAGATAATGGCCTCGACCGTCGCCGCCCAGCCTTGCAGCGAAACGCCGCCGGGGTCCGCCGCGTCAGGATACTGGCCGCCATTTGTCATGCCATCACTCATCATGACTCCTTCGATCTGAGAAACAACGGCGCAAACCGGCTGTCCTGACGCAACCGTATCATGCCTTCGCGCGCCAGTTCCAGCGATGCCACAAAATGCGACGCGGTTGCCGAGCGCCGGTCAAGATCGGTTTTCAGATTTGGGGGAAGGAAGCTTTCCAGGACTGACCATTCCGGCGCATCGCCCAGAAGATTGCGAAGGCGCTGGGTCGCTTCTTCCACGGAAAACAGCCTGGTGGCGGTGATGGTCAAAGTGCGGTTCTCGACCCCCGACTGGATCGCACCATAGCAGGACAGAAGATCATAGAGGCTTGCTGTCCAGACCGGTTCGGTGATGCTCTCGAACTGCTCGATCTCGCCGCGCGCAAAGCGCTGCTGGCAAAGGCGTGGCAATGAGATCAGCCGTTTCGCCGCCTGCTGCATGGATTCAAGTCTGACAAGCTGATAGCGCAGCGCGTCAGTCATATCGACCACTTCCTCGGCCGCTTCCGGCTCGGGGTCGGGCAGAAGAAGACGAGATTTCAGATAGGCCAGCCAGGCGGCGATCACCAGATAATCGGCCGCGATTTCAAGATCGAGCCGCCGCGCATTCTCGATAAATTCCAGATACTGCTCGGCAAGCGGCAGGATGGCGATGCGCGCCAGATCGACCTTCTGCTCGCGGGCCAGCGTCAGAAGCAGATCAATGGGCCCTTCGAAACCGTCGAGATTGACGAAAAGGGACAGCTGTTCCGGGGACTCATGGCCGGCCCGGTTCTGTCCCGGCCTGTCCTCCTCGAACGGCACGGGTGGTGTCGCAATCCCGTTTTCGGACGTTGTCTCACTCATGGCGCGCCGCTCCTAGCCTGCCGCTGCATCGAATTTGCGAAGGATGCAGTCCTGGCCGGCGCGCTTCAGCGCGGCGCAGATCCGGTCCGCCTCGGCCCGCGGCAGCGGTTCGGTGACCACCCGCCAGAAAATACCGTCATCGCCGCTGTGGCTTTTCATCGTGCCAAGCTCGGCCCCGTCAAGCCGCGCCCTGTGCTTGCTGTTCAGAAGGCCGGCCTGCTCGCGGGCCGTCGCCACCTCGCGAAAGGCCGCAAGCTGCACAAGATAGAGCGGATCTTCACCCTCGACCCTGACGCGTTTTGGCGGTTTCGGTTTTGATGTCGGCCTCGCGATGGCGACCGTCGTATCGGCATCCGCCATGTTGTCGGACCCGGTGGCGTTGTCCACCGCGTCGGCCGAAGCTGTTTCGGCGGCCGGACTTGTCTGTTCGGGTTCCGGCGTGGCCGGTGCGGGCGTGCCGTCCGCCTTCGGTTCCGTCTCTTCTGCCGGCTCCGTCTCAGCACTGCCTTCAGGTGCGACGGGTTCCGGTGCGGCCTGCGGTTGCACGCCGTCGTCGGGGGTCGGCGGCATTTCCGGCACAGCCGATGGTGGACGAAGGATTTCAACCTCCTCCGATGACTCGACAAGTCCGCCGATCATACCCATGACCGTCGTCTCCTGATGCGGGATGGTGGCGCCGCCCGGGTCCTTCGGCTTGATCTTGAAAGGGCCCTGCTCGGCCTTGATCAGCGCCACATCGACATCCTGCTCGAACATCATTGGCGGGATGATGATAGCCGCCGCGCCAAGGCCACAGACCACGACCAATCCGATGAGGATTGTTCTCAGCCAGCGGGGTCCGCTACGCTCTTCGGCGTGACGTGCCATGCGCGCTACATCTCCTCCCGTGCTTCGATCGCCAGGACACCAAGCCCCGATCTAATCACCAAAGCCGTCGCCTTGACAAGGCGCAGGCGGGCGGCAGTCAGGGCCGCCTCATCCTCGCGGATGAACCGCAATTCGGGGGTTTCCCGGCCGGCGGTCCAGAGCGCATGGAAGGACGCCGCCAGATCCATCAGATAAAACGCCACCCGGTGCGGTTCATGCGCGTTGGCTGCCGATATGACGAGCCTCGGCCAGCTTGCCAGCTGTCGCAGCACATCCATCTCGGCCGGATGCGTCAGCCTGTCGAGCGCCGCCGCCGCGGGCACATCATCACCAACCTGCCGCAGCACCGAGCAGGCCCGCGCATGCGCGTACTGCACATAGAAGACCGGATTGTCGCGCGACTGCTCGGTGACCTTGGCGAAATCGAAATCCAGCGTCTGCTCGCCGCGCCGCGTCAGCATGATGAAGCGGATGACATCGGCGCCGACGGACTCGATCACATCGCGAACGGTCACAAAGGTCCCGGCCCGTTTCGACATCTTCACCGGCCTGCCGTTATCCATCAGATTGACTAGCTGGCACAGCCGGATATCAAGCATGTCCTTGCGTCCGGACAGTGCTTCGACAGCCGCGTTCATCCGCTTCACATAGCCGCCATGGTCAACGCCGAAGATGTTGATCAGCGGGCCGCCGGTGCGGTCGAGCTTGTCCATGTGATAGGCGACGTCGGAGGCGAAATAGGTCCAGCTTCCATCCGACTTCTGAAGCGGCCGGTCGATATCGTCGCCAAAGGCCGAGGCCCGGAACAGAAGCTGCTCGCGCGGCTCCCAATCCTCAGGCTCCTTGCCTTTCGGCGGCTCCAGGATTCCGCGATAGACATGGCCCTCATTCGTCAGACGCTCGATCGCGGCGGCAACGGCGCCATTATCGACAAGCGCCCGTTCCGAGGAAAACCTGTCCATGCTGATGCCAAGCCTGTCGAGGTCAGCGCGAACGCCGTCCATCATCGCCTCGATGGTGAAGCTGCGCACCGGCTCAAGCCATGCCGTCTCGTCGGCATCGAGGAACGCCCCGCCATGCACCGCGGCCAGCCTTTCACCGACCTCGACAAGATAATCGCCCGGGTAGAGGCCCGAGGGGATCTCGCCTATATCGCGGCCAAGCGCCTCGCAATAGCGCAGATAGCAAGACCGCGCCAGCACATCGACCTGCGCCCCGGCGTCATTGACGTAATATTCACGAGTGACATCCCAGCCACAAAAATCCAGCAGCCCGGCCATGGCGTCACCAAGAACAGCGCCACGGGCATGCGCCGCGTGAAGCGGGCCTGTCGGGTTGGCCGAGACATATTCGACATTCACGGGCCTGCCGGCACCGCTGTCATTCCGGCCGTAATCCGCGCCGGCATCGATGATAGCGTCGATTTCGGCTGCCCAGAGACGCGGCTCGACCCGGATGTTGATAAAACCCGGGCCGGCAATCTCGACGCCGGTCACCCCGTCGATCTCGGCCAGCGGCGCGCTGATGGCCGCAGCGAGATCGCGCGGCTTCATGCCGGCAGGCTTGGCAAGAACCATGGCAGCGTTACAGGCGATGTCGCCATGCGCCGGATCGCGCGGCAACTCGAAGACCACGCGGCTGGTATCCAGATCGGCAGGCAGGGTCTCAGCCGCCTTCATGCCTTCAACTATTTTTTGAAACTCTTCTTCGAAGAATCTGAAAATATTCATGTTTATCTCAGAATTGGACCTGGCTCAAAAAGCCGTTGATATTCCAGCATGGCATAGCGGTCGGTCATCGAGGCGATATAGTCGGCAATGATCCTGGCGCGGGCCGTATCATCCATTCCGGCAAGCGCCAGACCATCATGGGTCTGCCATTCGGTCGGCAAGGTGTTGGTCTCGGACATAAACAACTCGAACAGCTCTGTCACCACCCGTCTTGCCTTGCTGGTCATGCGGTTGACCTTGTAGTGCCGCCACATGTTGGTGAACAGGAAGTCGCGGATGGTTTCTAGATCGGCGGCCATGCCGGGGCTGAAGGCGATGATGGCCTGCCCGGCACGACGGATGTCATCGGCCGAGGCGGCCCCCAGCGCCTCCAGATTGGCCGAGGATTGCGCCAGAAGATCATTGACGAACACGCTGATCAGTCGGCGGACCAGCTCATGCGTCAGCCGGCCTGGCGCCAGATCGCCATGCGCGGCGGCAATGTCCGCAAGGATGGCCGACACCTGGGGAAGCCCGGTGATGGCGTCGAACCCGAACAGGCCGGCGCGAAGCGCATCGTCGAAATCATGCGACAGATAGGCGATGTCGTCGGCAAGATTGGCAAGCTGCGCCTCGGCAGATGCATAGATGTCAAGATGCAGATCAAGCGCCTGGTCAAGCAACGCGATGGCGGGCCTGAGCGCGGATGTGATCGGGCCGTTATGCTTCACAACGCCTTCAAGCGTTTCCCAGGTCAGGTTCAGCCCGTCGAAGCTGGCATAGCGTTGCTCAAGCCCGGTCAGCACCCGCACGGTCTGCTCGTTATGGTCGAAGCCGCCATGATTGCGCATCGCCGCCTGAAGCGCGTCCTCGCCGGCATGTCCGAACGGCGTGTGGCCAAGGTCATGGGCAAGCGCCACCGCCTCGGCAAGATCATCATTCAGACGCAGCGCCCGCGCCATCGACCGCGCGATCTGCGCCACCTCGATGGAATGGGTCATGCGGGTGCGGAAATAGTCACCCTCGTGATAGACGAAGACCTGCGTCTTGTGCTTCAGCCGCCGGAAGGCCCCGGAATGGAGAATACGGTCGCGGTCACGCTGGAACGGGGTGCGGCCCGCCAGCCCGCCATGATCGCCGGCATGTTCATCGCCGCCATACCCGCCTTCATCGTAAAGCCGCCCGCGGCTCATCGGGCCCTGGCTGGCATAGGCCGCAAGGTCACGCGATTCGCGCAGTTTGGCTTGGGGTTTGGACGACAATTTGGAGGGCCCTGACAATGCGGCGGAAACCTGTCGGTAATGTAGGCTTTGCAGGGATTTTTCTCAAACATATTCACCGGTGGGAAGGCAATGGTGTGCCCAAGGCGGCCTGGTCCGGCCAGCTTGATTTGCACCGGCGGACCAGCCATATTGGCGGTAAGGACAAATCCCCGTGAAAAGGATGACCGACCCGATGGATGACATCACCGGAACAAGCATGGCAGGCCAGTTCGGACTGAGCGAGGCCGCCGCGAAGCGGATCACTACGATGCTCGAGAACGAGCCTGACGGCAGCTTCTTCCGCGTCGCGGTGAATGGTGGCGGCTGTTCCGGGTTCCAGTACGAGTTCACCATCGACACGGCGCGACAGGAGGACGATCTCGGCTTCGTCAGCCATGGTGTCGAGGTGGTGATCGACGAAATCTCGCTCGAGCTGGTGGAAAATGCCGAACTCGACTAT
>CAJWVJ010000004.1 GCA_913048595.1 uncultured Alphaproteobacteria bacterium
CCGGCCAAACCTAAGCTACTGATATTGCTCAAGGGTGACTTGAGTTGACGCAGGGCATAGGGACTTCGGCTTCTCGGCCGCACCATTTTTCTTGTATTGAAACGTTAGGCATCGTCGGTAAGGCATTCTAGCCAAATCGATTGCGCCTATCGCTTTCTCCATTTTGGATGCTTCGGATTAATCGTCCAGCCAGGGTTCCAGCATCCGCTCAGCTTTTTTGATTTGTTCGTCTCTATGGTTTTTATCCTTCACGTTGCCGTTTAGGTAATCTTCCAATTGTTGTTTGGCGAAACTCCAACCTTTGCGTTCATTCCTGAGTGTTGTCAGATATTCAAAAGCTCTGTCTCTGTCATTTTGATGACATGCAAATTTCTTATCGACATGTCCAAAAGTGCCAGCCACAAGGTCCTCTGATGCTTTCATGGTCCGCTCTCTCCCGTCCGAGTCGAGCAGCACCAATGGCGGGGACATCAACGAGCCAAAATTCACTGTCGTTGATGCTGCGCCGGCGATTATCGGGCGTTAACCCGGTGAATTCAGGGGCTTATGGAGGCCGCCGGCCCGCCGCGCGGGGCTAGTCTGTCAGGTCGCGCCGCAGCACGCCGGAGATGTGCAGGTTCAGCGCCTTTGTCGACAGCACGGTCTCGATACAGAAACACACGATCCCGCCGGTCATCGCCATGATGGTGAGCGCCATGGCCGCCGGCGCCAGCCGGCCAAGCGCGAAATATCCGGCATAGAGCGATGTCAGATTGAAGATGAAGGCGAGCCCGCACAGGAACAGCGCGTATTTGACAAGCGACATGCGGGTCTTCATCATCCGCAGCTCGTCGATCAGCACCGTCCGCCGCCCATCCTCGCCGGCCCCCGGTTCCAGCTTCGAGGTGATCTCGCGCATCAGCCCGGCAAGGCTTGTATAGCGGAAGTTCAAGGCCACGATGGCCAGCGGGATGGCGGGGAACAGGGTGCCGACGGCGGTGAGTGTCATGGGGTGCGAAAATCCCGGGCGTCCAGAAATTAAGAAGCCCCCAACGAAGCGGAGGAACAGGTTGGGGGCTTCCTTGATTGCCACGTCGTTCTTTGGCGGGGATAGGTAAGACATACTGACTTATCGTGAGGCAGAAAACTGCTAAAAACACACAGCCATGGTGCACATTATGCAGCGGAGGTGAGTGGTGGCGGTGGCTCCCGGAGACGGGCTGGCGGGCCTATTTCCTGCCGAACACGCGCCGGTACCTCGACGCCGAGGAGAAATGCAGCACAATGGCCACCCAGAACAGGAACCCGATCACCAGATATTCGGTCATCTCCACGCCTGTCTGCAGAAACACCACCATGCCGGTGATGGACAGCATGAACAGGTAGGTCTTCAGGAAATGCGCCGGATAGACCTTTCTGCTGCCGAAGAGAAGATGCATCACGCCATAGAATATGAAGGTGGCGAAGAGCGCCAGCCGGACGGACTGCCAGCGGTGATAGGGAATGTCATCGCCGGCCGCGATCGCGAACGGAAAATAGAGGTGCAGGCCGACAAGCGTGGCCAGGATGGCGTAGGCAGCCCACAGCACAAGTCCCAAAACCAGCAAGAATGACGACCCAAGTCCATACATGCCGCAAAAGGCTAGCGGCAATCCGCCAGCCCGGCAAACCGGACGCGGCCGGTGTGACATTACGACACATGGGAGTGCAGTCCGGGCCATGGCCGTACGGTTTGTGGCTGCGGCACAGGCCGATTGGCTCACAGTGAAGGCTTTTGCGACGCGGGTGGCGCGGGCGGCGGCCTATCTCCGCTATGACTGGACAGTCAATGACGGCATGCTGATCACCTTCAATGTGATGGATCTGTTTGCGTTTCATGACGGAAGTGACAAGGTAAGGGCGCTGACGCTGATTTATGACACGCCCCCCATCCGGCAGACGGCCGGCAACAGATACGAGGACTGATGACGGCGCGGCCAGCGGCAAAGGGAAGGGGGCAGGGCACGGCACCGTTGACCGGTGCCGGCAGGAGAGCGGGATGGATAACGCATCGCACCTGATCGAGGATTTTCACCGTGACGGCTATGTCATGATGAAGGACGCCATCACGCCCGAACAGGTGGCGCGCCTGACCGCCATTCTGGATGACTGGACCGCGGAATCGCGTCGCCATGACGGCCCCTATGGCAGGATGCTGGACGGCCGCCCGCGATTTGATGTTCAGCCCGATGTCCATTCGGCCGAGACGCCGGCGCTGCGGCGGGTCGCATCGCCGGTGGATATGGATGACGCCTATTGGGCGGTGGCGCGGGACAATGCGGCGCTCGACCTGACCGCGGCGATCTTCTCGCCGAACATCAAATTCTATGCCTCGAAGGTCAATCTCAAGCTTCCCGGGTCGCATACCGAAGTCAGATATCATCAGGATTTCCCGTTCGACCCACACACCAATATGGACATGATGACGGTCCTGATCTTCCTTGACGACGTCACCATGGAAAACGGCCCGCTGCAGCTGGTGCCGGAAAGCCATAAGGGGCCGCTTCACTCGCTCTGGCAGGACGGGCGGTTCACCGGCGCTGTCTCGAAGGAGATCGAGGATATGGCCTCGCAGCGCGCGGTGGCCTGCACCGGCAAGGCGGGGGATGCCTGCCTGATGCATTCGGCGGTGCTTCATGGCTCGTCGGCCAATCTCGGAGCTGATCCGCGGCGGCTGTTCATCATCACCTATGTCGCCGAGGACGCGCAGCCCTTCGTCCCCAACCCGATTCCGACGATTCATGACGGCACGGTGGTGCGCGGCGAAGCGACGGGGTCTGTTCGTGCTGTTCCCTTCGAAATGGAATTGCCGGAATATCCGAAGACGGCGTCCTTCTTTGGTCAGCAGGAAGGCCAGGCCCCGCAGGGCTAGCGCCTGCGGCCAAAGCACCATTGCAGGCCGGCCATCGACGCCGCCACGCAGGGACCGATCCCGAAGGCGAACAGCAGGGTTCCGGCCCCGACAGTGCCACCAAGGACCCATCCCATGATCACGACACTGATCTCGATTGCACTTCGCACCGCGGCGATCGGAAGGCCGGTCAGCCGCTGCAGCCCGGTCATCAGCCCGTCGCGCGGCCCGGGTCCCAGATTGGCGATTAGATAGATGCCGCCGCCGATGCCGGTGACGATGACGCCGGCGGCCGCCTCGGCAAGGCGCAACCCATAGGAGTCGAATTGCGGCATGAAGGGCAGGGCAAGATCCAGAACCACCGAAATGATGATGATGTTCAGGATGGTTCCGATCCCCGGGGTCTGGCGAAGCGGCATCCAGGCCAGAAGCACAAAGGTGCTGATCACGAAGGTGGCAAGGCCGATGCTCCAGCCGGTGAGGATCGAGACACCCTCTGCCAGCACCGTCCAGGGGCTGACCCCGGTACCCGAGGCGATCAGCAGCGCCTCGCCAAGGCCGAAGATCACAAGGCCGATGACAAGGATGACAACCGATATGACAGGCGGACGCAGGGTCAGCGGTCGCGGTGCGCTCCAGAACAGGATGGGAACGGATTTGATTTTCAGGAAACGCAAGGTGACGGGTGTCCGGGCAGGGTGGTTATATCGGGGCTGTATGTCACATCATGCCTTGATCTGCCAGCCTGCTGTCACGTGCCCCGATCACTTTCAGGGGTGGCGAAGCGTCCTGATTCGCCAAAAGGGTTTCGATGACATAGCCTCCCGGTCCATGAATTGGATTCGATTGAGTGCGAATGCCGTTGTTCTGGCGCTGTCGTTGTGGGGAATTTTCGCGGCGGTCACCGTCATGTTCGACATCACGGTCTATTTCCCGTTCCGGATCGCTGATGATGAAAGCATCCCCGAGCACCGATGGCAGTCGGCGCGACTGGCCATTTTCCTGACCTTTGCCTATTACGGTTTTGTCCATCTTCTGAATGGCAGCAAGGAAGTCTATCCAGTCCATTTCCTGAAAGTGTTCCTGTTTTTCCTGACGGTTGTGGGAACCGTGATTTTCATAAAGACGGGCGTTTCACCGCTTGAATATGCTGTGCCGGTCTTCTTTGCGGGCTGTTTTGTCATCCTGCACATCGCCTCGCGGCCACGGTTCAAGAAATATTTTTCAAGAAAATAGCAGGCAGCCATCGTCGCCGGTGTCGCTGTGCGGGGCTGGGATCATCCTCGCCTGTGGCAGTTACATCGCCATGCGCGAGCATCGCCGGCGTCGCGAATGATCTGATGACGGGGCGCGGACACCGGCCTGCGCTAGGCCGCAAGCATCGCGAATCCCGTCCCCAGCGCCACACCGAAAATGGCATGCATCTTCAGCGCCAGCCCGCAGGCCAGCCGCGGATTTGGTGACAGCCGCGCCATCAGGCCAGTGCCGGTGGCCGGCATGAAGAAAAACCAGGGAACAACAACGCTGACAACGCCGAACAGAAGACCGTCAAGGGCCCCGGCGGTGATCCATCCGGCCTGCATCATCGCGGCATAGACCGCCGCATAGCCGATGGCCACCGCATAATGAAGCGCCCAGCCGGCCGGCAGCTCGCGCGGATGGGCCGGACGCTGCGCCAGCCCGGCCTGGATCATCCCGTGGCCGGTCACAAGCCCGATCAGCCACCGCCCGACCATCGCCCAGTTGCTTGGCGGGATGCCGGTCAGGCGCTGAAGGGCCCGATGCCACAGGTCAAACACGATGCAGGCTCCAATGCCCACAAGAATGATGTCGATGAAAGTCTGGGGCGTCATGCTGCCGGAGTCCTGCTGTGAAAGGAACAGACGGGTTGCGCATCCATCCGCCGACAGGCTGCCCCCGGTCCGCGATGATTTCAAGAGGAACGCCTACGTCGCCCTGAATGGCATGGCCGGGTCGTGTGATGCGCTGACAAACTGTCCCATACCGGCATCTTGTTAACCGGTCGGCTGCTGCTTACTATTCCTGGATACTGCTTCCCCAGTGAAAGGAACATCCCATGCCCGCACTTCGCGACGACATCGACCCGGACGGTCTGCTCGAATATTCGGTGGTGTTTTCCGACAGGTCACTGAATTCCATGTCGGCCGCTTTTGGCGATGTGATGCGGGATATTTCGCGGATCATGCGAAACGCCTATGGCGCGGCATCGGTCGCGGTTGTTCCCGGCGGCGGCACCTACGGAATGGAGGCCATTGCCCGCCAGTTTGCGAATGACGCCGGGGTGATGGTGATTCGCAATGGCTGGTTCAGCTATCGCTGGAGCCAGATTCTCGATGCCGGCAGGCTTGCCAGCCACACCACCGTTCTTGAGGCCCGCCAGCTTGAGGACAGCGTTGACGCGCCGTTCGCGCCGCGCCCGCTGGATGAAATCCTGGGTCGGATCCGTGATGAAAAGCCGGATATCGTCTTCTGTCCGCATGTCGAGACATCGGCTGGCATGATGGTGCCGGATGACTTCATCAGCGCGGTCGCGGCCTGCGTTCACGAACATGGCGGCATGTTCGTCCTCGACTGCGTCGCCAGCGGCACGGTGTTCGTCAATCTTCAGGATACCGGCGTCGATGTGCTGCTGACCGCCCCGCAAAAGGGGTGGAGCGCCTCGCCCTGTGCGGCGCTGGTGATGATGTCGCCGCATGCCCGCGCGCGGCTGGACGAGACAACCAGCTCGAGCTTTGCCAATGATCTGAAGAAATGGACGCAGATCATGGAAACCTATGAAGGCGGGGCGCATGCCTATCACGCGACCATGCCGACCGACGCTCTGCGCCATTTCCGCGACGCGCTGCTTGAGGCGGAGGGATTCGGTCTCGAGGCGCTGAAGCAGGCACAGATCAGGCTTGGTGAGCAGGTGCGTGGCCTGATGGATCGCTACAGCTATAAATCGGTCGCGGCCGACGGCTTCAAGGCGCCGAGCGTTGTCGTCTGTTTCGCGCCAAGCGCCGAGATGAAATCCGGCAAGGCCTTTGCCGAGCAGGGGCTGCAGATCGCCGCCGGCGTGCCTCTGGAATGTGGCGAGCGCGCGGATTACGCGTCATTCCGCATCGGGCTCTTCGGCCTCGACAAGCTGATGGATATCGACCGCACGGTCACCAACCTGGAAGCCGCGCTTGAAAAAATCCGCGGCCAGAATGAGCCGGCCTGACACCTTCACCAGCGGTGAGTCGTGATCCGGCCTGCGTCAAATTTGCCATCCGCGGGTCGATTATCCGCTTTGCGATTCGGCTTTAATTGAAATAAAGTTTCGATCCCAGTTTTTCGGCAAGCAATTCTTCCCGGTTTTGGAAGGGTATTTTTGTAACTTTGCTGTTGAATGTGACGGGGCTCACCGGGGAGACTGGCGAGCAGCGTGCAGCGGCCGTTGTACGCGTAACATTTAGGAGGACAAAATGAACGACATGACCAACCGTCGTAAATTTCTGAAAGGCGGCGCCATTGCTGGTGCGGCCGCTGTTGGCACCCTTGCGGCACCTTCGATTGCCAAGGCCGAGCCGACAACCCTGAAGATGCAGGCAGCCTGGGGCGGCGGCATCTTTCTCGAGAACGCGAAGGCCTATGTCGATCGCGTCCACGCGATGGCAGGCAAGGATCTGAAGATCGACCTGCTGGCCGTCAACTCGGTCGTCAAGACCAGCCAGATGCAGGACGCTGTTCACCGCGGTGTTCTTGATGCGGCGCACTACGTGCCGGCCTACTGGTACTCGAAGTCGAAAACAGCCTCGCTGTTCGGCACCGGCCCGTGCTTCGGCTGGTCCTCGCAGGAAGTTCTCGGCTGGTGCCATTACGGCGGCGGCATGGAGCTGTTCAACGAGCTGATGGACGGCCTCGGCCTGAATGTTGTCTCCTTCTTCAACAGCCCGATGCCGGCACAGCCGCTTGGCTGGTTCAAGGAGCAGATCAACGACGCATCGCAGATGTCGGGCCTGAAGTACCGGACCGTTGGCCTTGCTGCCGACGTTCTTCTGGAAATGGGCATGTCTGTCGTGCAGCTTCCGGGTGGTGAAATCCAGCCGGCCATGAAGTCCGGCCTGATCGACGCGGCCGAGTACAACAACCCGACCGCCGACCGTGATTTCGGTATGCAGGACGTTTCCAAGGACTACCACCTGGCTTCGTTCCACCAGTCGCAGGAATTCTTCGAGGTGACCTTCAACAAGAAGAAGTTCAACGCCCTTCCGGCCGAGCACCAGGCGATCCTTCGCCACGCCTCGGAGGCCGAGAGCTCCAACTTCTACTGGCACAACACCTCGCAGTACGCCGTCGACCTGGTGAAGCTGCAGGAAGAGAGCGGCGTGCGCGTGCACCGCACACCTGACTCGGTGATGAAAGAGCAGCTCAAGGCATGGGATATCGTCATCGATCGTATCTCCGCTGAGGATCCGTTCTTCGCTAAGGTCGTGGCGTCGCAAAAAGCCTATGCCAAGGACGTGATGAACTACCTGAACCTGAACCAGCCTGACTATAAGCTGGCTTACAAGCACTACTTCGGGTAAGTCATACCGACTGATCTTGATGCTGGAGGCGCGCCCGCGCCTCCAGCCTTTTTACCGACTCAGAGGCACGCATGGTAACGCAGCTGGTATATGCCATCGAAAATATGAGTGTGTGGGTGGGACGCGCCTTCGGATGGTGCATCCTGATCCTGACACTGTCCGTATCCTATGAAGTTTTCATGCGCTATGTGCTGAACGCGCCGACGGTCTGGGCCTTCGACATGATGATCCAGATGTATGGCGCCCTGTTTCTGATGGCGGGTCCCTACGCATTGGCGCAGGATGCGCATGTGCGCGGTGATGTGCTGTATCGCCTGTTTCCGGTCAAGTGGCAGGCGCGAATCGATTTCACCCTTTATCTGCTGTTCTTCTTTCCCGGAATCCTGGCGCTGTTCTGGTTCGGTCTCGAGATCGCCGCCGACAGCTGGCGGTACGAGGAAGTCAGCTGGAATTCGCCTGCCCGAATCCAGATTTACTTCTTCAAGACGCTGATCCCGGTTGCCGGCTTCCTGCTGATCCTGCAGGGCGCGGCCGAGCTGGTGCGCTGCTGGCGCGCCATGAAGCATGGTGTCTGGATGGAGCGCGTCGAAGATGTGAAGGAAACCGAAGACGCTCTGATGGAGCAGCAGGCAAGTTCCTGATGAAGGCGGTCCGCAAGGGCCGTTGCGTGTGAAATTGAAGTTTGATCTCGAAACGAGTTAAAGATGACTGATCCTCAAGTCGCAATCCTCATGCTCTGCATGTTCATCTTTCTGGTGCTGCTGGGCTTTCCGATTGCCTTTACCCTTCTCGCCATGGGCGTCGGCTTTGGTTACTACGCCTATTATCAGGGCGGGGTGGAAACCGTCGCCGACATCTTCAGCAACAACATCTTCTACCTGCTGAACCAGAACACCTATTCGGTGATGGAGAACGACACGCTTGTGGCCGTGCCGCTGTTTCTGTTCATGGGATATGTCGTCGAGCGCGCGAACATCGTCAGTCGTCTGTTCTACACGCTGCAGATGGCAGCGCGGAACCTGCCCGGGTCGATGGCGATTGCCGCCCTTCTGACCTGTGCCGTGTTCTCGACCGCCTCGGGCATTGTCGGCGCCGTAGTGACGCTGATGGGCCTTCTGGCCTTCCCGGCGATGGCCGCCGCCAACTACAACAAGCAGTTCGCTTCCGGCGTGATCTGCGCGGGCGGTACGCTCGGCATCCTGATTCCGCCGTCGATCATGCTGATCGTCTATTCGGCGATTGCCGAGCTCTCGCCGCTGCGCCTGTATGCGGCTGCGATGTTCCCGGGCCTTCTTCTGGCCGGCCTCTACATCGTCTATGTGATCGTCCGCGTCTATTTCCAGCCGAGGCTGGCGCCCAAGCCGCGTGACGAAGACGTGCCGCCGGCCGCGAAAATCTACTGGGATCTCGTCGTTTCCTTCGTGCCGCTGACCGTTCTGATCGCCGCCGTTCTGGGCTCCATCCTTGGTGGTCTGGCGACGCCGGCGGAAGCGGCGGCGATGGGCGCGCTCGGCGGCCTGATCCTGGCGGTGCTCTATCGCTCGCTGACCTGGACCAAGGTCAAGGAATCGGTGTTCCTGACGGCGAAATCGACAGCCATGGTCTGCTGGCTGTTCATCGGTTCATGGACCTTCGCGTCGGTCTTCTCCTATCTTGGCGGCCATGACGTGATTGAGCATTTCGTGCTGGCGTTGGAGCTTGAGCCCTGGCAGTTCCTGGTGATGGTCCAGCTGATTATCTTCCTTCTCGGCTGGCCGCTGGAATGGTCGGAGATTCTGATCATCTTCGTGCCGATCTTCCTGCCGATGCTCGATACGTTCGGCATCAACCCGTATTTCTTCGCGATGCTGGTGGCGCTGAACCTGCAGACATCCTTCCTGACGCCGCCGATGGCGATGTCGGCCTATTATCTGAAAGGGGTGTTGAAGGACCAGATCGAGCTGATCGAGATCTTCAAGGGAATCCTGCCCTATCTGGCGATCGTGATCTTCTCCATGGTTCTGCTGTATCAGTTCCCGGGTATCGCCCTGTGGCTGCCTGAATATCTGTTCGGCCCGTACGCCTCGTAAACAGGGAATGGTGATGCTGGCGACCGAAATCGTCGAGGCGATCCGCGAGGGCCGGATGACGGCCCGCCAGGTTGTCGAGGACAGTCTGGCCAGGATCGAGGCGGATGCCGCGCTCTGCGCCTGGGTCCATATCGACGCCGAGGCGGCGCTCGCGAAGGCCGATGAATGTGACAGGCTGCGCCAGCACGGCAAGCCGCTCGGGCGGCTTCACGGCGTGCCTGTCGGGCTCAAGGACATCATCGATGCCGCCGGTCTGCCCTGCGAATGCGGGGCAGAGGCGATGAAGGGCCGGATGCCGGAGCGTGACAGCCGGATTGCGGCCGCGCTCCGCGCCGAGGGCGCCATTATCATCGGCAAGACGGTCACCACCGAGCTCGCCTTCATGCAGCCCGCGGCGACCCGCAACCCGCATAATCCGGCGCATACGCCGGGCGGCTCCTCATCGGGGTCGGCGGCGGCTGTCGGGGCCGGGCATGTGCCGCTTGCCGTCGGCTCGCAGACCAACGGGTCGGTCAGCCGTCCGGCTTCCTTCTGCGGGACATTCTCGATCAAGCCGACGGCCGGGGTGATCCCGCGCTCGGGCGTTCTCGCCACCTCCGAAACCCTCGACCAGATGGGTGTCTTCGGCCGTTCGCTCGAGGATATCGGCCTGCTGTGCGATGTCATCGGCGGCTATGACCCGGCTGATTCCGCCTCCTACCCGCGGCCGCGGCCGCGCATGCAGGACGGGGCCACGGCCGATGCGCCGCTGCCGCCGAATTTCATCTGGTTCGACATGCCCTATTTCGACCGACTGTCGCCTGCCGCGCGCGACGGCATGGAGGAACTTCTCGGCGCGCTCGGCGACCGGGTGGAGCGGATCGACGCCGCCGAGTCCTTTGCCGGTTTCATTGCCGCGCAGAAGATCATTCACGGCCATGAATACGACCGGCATCTTGGCTGGATTCTCGACGAGAACCCGGACGGGATCAGCAAGGGGTCGCGGGACGCCATCGCCCTTGGCCGCAGCTATGGCGAGGCCGCCTATGAGGAGGCGCAGGGCATGCGCCACCAGGCCATGAGCTTTTTCGCCACCCTGTTCACCGAGTTCGATGCGGTGATCTCGCCGGCCGCGCTCGGCGAGGCGCCGCTGTTCGAAGAGGGCACGGGCGATCCCATCTGCCAGACCATTTTCACCCTTGCCGGGCTGCCGACGGTGACGCTGCCGCTTCTGGTGGGTGACAACGACCTTCCCATCGGCGTACAGTTGGCTGGAGGGGCCGAGGAGGATGACCGCCTTCTTCGCACTTCCAACTGGCTTGTCAGCGCGCTGAGTTCGGAAACCTGACGCCAGACGACACGACCGGAGATTCGAGGAAACGCCATGCTTTCAAGACCCGCAAAACTGATCACCGCCGCCATCGGCACCGTGCTTGTGATGATCTTCGTCTTCGGCCTTGCCGACAGCATTTCCAGCGGCTTCGCCGGGTTCTGGGGCGGCCTGCCCTTCTGGGTCATCGCGCTGATCGTGATGTCCGCCGCCGCCTATGATTTCTGGGACGAGACCATCCGCAAGAAGGACTGAGGTCCCGGTAAGGTTCACCCCCCGCTCAGCGCGTTCAGGATCGGGCAGTCCGGCCTGTGGTCGCCGTCGCATGAGGCGGCAAGCGAAGACAGCTCGTCCTTCAGCGACTGAAGCTCCGCCAGCCGCGCGTCAATCTCGCCGATCTTCTTGATGGTCAGCGCCTTCACCTCGCGGCTTGGCCTGTTGCGGTCCTCATAGAGCCCGAGCAGTTCACGACATTCCCCGACCGAGAAATCGAACCGCCGCGCCTTGCCGACAAACTGCAGCTTGGCGACATCATCCTCGCCATAATCGCGATATCCCGTCGCCGCGTCCTGCCGCGGGCTCACCATCCCGATATTCGCGTAATAGCGCACGGTCTTGACCGTCAGCCCGGCGCGCCGCGCCGCTTCACCGATCTGCATGGAGGCCTCCTTCATTTTTGCCCTTTACCCTCCCCTTGGTGGAGGGTCTATCTGTACCATTAGGGAGGCGTGAATGACAGCCCTTGCGCAGACATTTGGAATCAGCTGGCGCTGCCGTCACACCTGGTGGCGGGCGAGCTATAACACCTTGTGGTGCCTGCTGGGATGCGCCATCGGCGATCTCGGCACCATCCTGTTCTTTCAGATGACCGGGATTCCCTGGCCGGTCTGGGCGATCATGAGCCTTGCCATCATGAACGGGCTGCTGACCTCGATCGCGCTTGAAACGGTAATCCTGGCGCGGCAGATGCCGTTGCCACTCGCGCTGAAGACGGCGCTCGGCATGTCGCTGATCTCGATGATCGGGATGGAGCTGGCGATGAATGTCACCGATGTGGCGCTGACCGGCGGCGCGGTGCTGACCTGGTGGGTGGTGCCGGTCATGCTGGCGGCCGGCTTCATCACGCCGCTTCCCTATAATTACTGGCGCCTGAAGGCGCTTGGCAAGGCCTGCCACTGACGGGGAATGTCCGGATGACTCGCTATCTGACCGCCATAGGTGCAGCTACGCTGACGTTGGGAACGGCGGCCTACATGACGATCGGCGGGCCGGGGGTGCTGGCGGATCATGCACTGCGCCCTGATGACAGCCGGCTGGTGGCGCTTGGATCGACTATCTATGTCGAGAATTGCGCCTCCTGCCACGGGGCGCGGCTGGAAGGCCAGGCGAACTGGCGCGCCCGAGATGCCGACGGCAGGCTGCCGGCCCCGCCACATGACGAGACAGGCCATACATGGCATCATCCTGACAGCTATCTGTTTCTGCTGACGAAATACGGGATCGAGGCGATGATCGGGCGGCCCTATCCGAACAACATGCCGGCCTATGAGGATGATTTGTCCGACGAGCAGATCATCGCCGTGCTGTCCTATATCAAGAGCCGGTGGCCGGATCAGGTCAGGCGCCGGCATGATCAGATCAATGACCGCGCTGCCGCGCGGCAAGAGAAAGGCTGACCCGTGACCCGTTTGATTCTTGCCATGTTTCTCAGCCTGTCGCTTCCGCATCTGGCGGCGGCACATTCGCCGCTGCTGTCATCCAGCCCGGCGGATGGCGAGGCCGTCGCCGCCGCGCCGGACGCCTTGAAGATGCGTTTCAAGGGCAGGGCGAGGCTTGTCCGCTTCACCCTGTCGGGCGAGGCGGCGGGCGATATCGCGCTTGGCAGGGATCATCTGGTGATCGAGTCGCAGACCCACAGCATCACGCTTCCCGACCTTGCTGCAGATGATTATCAAGTGCGGTGGCGGGCGATGAGCGCCGACGGCCATGTCATCAAGGGCGGCCTGTCCTTTACTATCCATGCCAAGTGACGGATTCGGACCGGCAGGGACAAGATGATCGAGATCTGGACCATCCTGACTCCTGTCCTGCGGTTTGCCTTCTTTCCGGCGCTGCTTCTTGCCGTCGGCGGGGTGGTGTTTTCGATGCTCATGGCACGGCATCTTGGCCAAGCGGGACAGGATTACACCGCCCGCGTGACAGGCCGCGCCGCCCTTGTCGGGCTCGGCCTCGCGGCGGCGCAGGTGCCGGCAGCGGCAGGGAACCTTGCCGGCGACCTGCCCGGGATGATCGACCCCATGCTGATCGCCCTTGTTATGGAGACGCCGACAGGCGCGGCGGCAAGCATGGGTGCGGCCGGCTTCCTGCTGATCCTTGTGGTCGAGAAATTTGCCAACGACCCCCTGCATCCCGCAAGGATCACCGGCCCCGGCCTCGTCATCCTGTCCATGATGCTCGCCGGCCATGTGAACATGGGTGGCCGCCTTGCCGCGATCCTGCTGGCGTTGCATCTTTTGGGGCTTTCCTTCTGGATGGGGGCGCTGTTGCCGCTTCGCACGATGAGCCGTGACCCTGCGGCTTATGGCGGGCTGCCGGCGCTTGCCGGTCTGGCCGGGGCTTTTGGCAGGATCGCGGGCTGGCTGGTGCCCATGCTGGTTGTCGCCGGCCTTGCCTATGCAGCCATTCTTCTAGGGTCGGCCAGCGCGGTGCTGACGACATCATACGGCAATCTTCTGCTGGTGAAGGTCGGGATTGTCGGTGTCTTGCTGGCGCTTGCCTCGCGCAACCGCTGGCGGCTTGTTCCGGCGATAGGAGACGGCAAGCCCGCCGCTGCGGACCGGCTTGCCCAGTCGATCGCATGGGAAATTCTGGCGGTCTTCGGAATCCTTGCGGCCACCAGCCTGATGACGACATCCGTCACATTGCCGGGCTGAGCGCCGCCTAGAACAGTGGTTCGCGGGCTTCCTTGACGCAGGCGTACCGTTCCACGACAAGCGTCGATTTCTCGTCCGATGTCTGCGAATAGCCCTCGAACATGGCATCGCCGCTTGTCCGCGAAATGAAGGCCTGGCGGCTGCTGTTGCCGTCGTCGATCTCGCAGGCGATCTTCAGGTCGGACAGCTTGCACTGGGACGGCCCGAACAGCACCTCGCCCGACGGATGGTCCATGATCGTGGCGCGCCTGGAATTCCTGATGTGGATATGAATCCGCCGGTCCGAATCGCGACGCTCTTCGATTTCCAGATCGCTGGGCGAGAAGGCCAGCAGGCGCGAGCGCGCCTCGCCGGAACATTGAAGTACGAAATTCTCGTCCACAGCAGCGGTGGCGGGGCCTGCCAGTGCCGAAATGGCCATCGAAAGTCCGGCAAGTGATATCAGCAAACGGGTGTGGGTCATCATCTGTCTTGGCCATCCGTGCGGCGCGGGACATGTCATGTCCCGCCTCGTTATTGCTTCAGAAAATCCGGCCCTTCCGCTTCCCATTGACTGTCAAAAACTGTCCGGCACCGCATGTCGGGCCAGACCTTCAGCCCCGCAGTTTTCAGGGCATTTACCTTTTCAAGCAATATCTAATGAAGCCGATTTTTCCCAGTCGGACAGGGAGATGGTTTGGCTCTCGGACTTGTGTTTTCGGGGGTTCATGCGCTATCCCTGATCCATGTCAGGGTTTATTGAAAAGACCGTTGCCGAGCAGGGGTTTGCCGCCAGCTGGAAGCTGCATATGGCGCCGCTGGTCGAGGGCGCGTCGCGGCGCCGGCATCGGCAGATGCTGTTTGGCAGCGTTGTCACCGGGCTGGCGCTGGGGCTTGGAGGCGCGGCGCTGTTCCTCGCACAGGCTGTTCCCCCGGACAGCCCGTTCGCACAGCCGCTGTTCCTGGCGCTGGTCCTTGCCCTTGCCGCGCTTGCCGCGATTGCCAGCTGGCTCTCGATGCTGGAGCGGGATGCCTCGCTGCCTGATGCGGCCATGGCCGCGGTGGAAACGCATTTTGCCGCGCTGTTCACATCTGATGAGAACGCGGCTTTTGCCGAGGTCGTTCTTCAGGACCTTGTCTCTGACGGCGTTCTCGATGACGCGGATTACCGGGTCATGACTCATCATGCGGGAAGCTATCGCGGATGCCGGATCCGGTTGATCACGGCGCAGGGCACCGCCACCAGGATGGCCTCCGGCACCGCAGGGCGGCGTGATCTTGTCGTTGCCCGCGTCAGCCTTCCCGTGACCATGACGGGGCGCGTCAATATTGACACCGACCGCAGCCATCTGCCCACTGATGCGCTGTCCTGCCATGTCGACCATAACCAGTTCGACCATATCTTCGGCATCACCTGCAGTGACCGCATGGCCACGGAGCAGATTGTGAATGCACGGCTGGCGGAAAATCTGCTGATGGTTCAGCAACAGCTTGCCAACCCGTTGAACAGCAGGGCGGCGAAAGGGCTTCGCGTCGCCGTCCAGATCGCAGAAGGCAGCCTGCATCTTGTTGTTCAGGAACCGACGCGAGAGGCTGATGGCACCGGCTCCGGAATCGCCGGGGTCGAAGGCCTTGCCCGCAGGCTGATCATGCGCTTCGCCACGGTGCCGGGCCTTGTCGATGTTCTTCACGGTGATTCCGGCAACCCGCCCGCCTTCGCCTCGCTGGCGGTTCCGGAGCAGTCCGGCCCACGGATCTCGTTCTGACCTTTCACGCAACTGTTTTTGCATTCTTTTGCAGTTGGCATCACAGTGCGTCGTCGGTTAAATCACGGTGTTCTGCTTCAATCTTTCGCGCTCCGGCACGCCCTGGTGACAATATGAAACTATCCGACTTCACGGCGCTGACCTTTGACTGCTACGGCACGCTCATTGATTGGGAGACCGGCATGGTGAACGGGCTTCGCCCGCTGACCGACAGGATTGCCGCGCACACCGGCGACGCGCCGGCACGCAACATGATCCTCGAGGCGCATGCCCGCCACGAATCCGCACAGCAGCGCCAGACCCCCGCAAAGCGGTACAGCGATCTTCTTGCCTGCGTTTATCGCCGGCTTGCCGAGGAATGGAACATCGCTGTCAGTTGGGACGAGGCGATGACCTATGGCCATTCTGTCGAGCACTGGCCAGCCTTTGCCGACTCCGCGGCCGCGCTTGCCTATCTCAAGCAGCATTTCCAGCTCGTGATCCTGTCCAATGTCGATAATGCCAGCTTTGCCCATAGCCATGCGAGGCTTGGCGTTGAATTCGACGGCATCTATACCGCCGAGGATGTCGGAAGCTACAAGCCTGACGATGCGAATTTCACCTATATGCTGGACAAGCTCGCATCACGCGGCGTCGCGCCGGACGACATCCTGCACACGGCGGAAAGCATGTTTCACGACCATGCGCCGGCAAACCGGCATGGTCTCAGGAATTGCTGGATTTATCGCCGGCATGCGGATGAGGGGTTTGGCGCCACGATGAACCCGGGTGATATGCCGTCCTATGACTTCCGCTTCAACAGCATGGCCGAGATGGTCGAGGCGCACCGCGCCGAACTGGCGGGCCTGACCCCGAACGCCTAAAGGCCCTTCAGAACCCTGATGTCGCGGTCCGCCGCGTCGCCGAGAATCGCCAGCGCCTTTTTGTAGCTGTCGCTGCTATAGGCGTTCATGGCGGCTTCGGCGCTCGGAAACTCGATGAGAACGGTGCGGGTCGGCTGGTCCCCTTCGAGCATCGCCTCGGGCATGCCCCGCGCCAGGAATACCCCGCCATTTTCGGTGATCGCCACACCGGCCTGTTCGGCATATTTCGCCAGCCTGTCGGCATCGTGAATTGTCTTGTAAACAGCCAGCCAGTAACCCTTGCTCATCTCTGTCCTCCGGTAGATGCGTCGGTGACAAGGCTCTTACATGCGCCGGCGTGCGTCAACCCGGCTCAGCGCTGGCGATAGGCGTTCGACGTGTGTCGCCTGTTCAGCACGGCCTCGCGCCAGAAGACGACAAGGCCGCTGGCAAGGATCAGCCCGGTGCCTGTCCAGCCGACGGGGTCGGGCCAGGTGCCGAAAATGGTCACGCCCCAGATAATGGACATGACCAGCGCCACATATTCAAACGGCGCGATCACCGCCGCCTGGCTGACACGGTAGGCCTGGCTGACGCAGTAGCCGCCGACGGCACTGCTCAGCCCGATGATCAGCAGGATCGGGATGTCGGATAACGGCGGCATCACCCAGGCCCGAAGCAGGAAATCAAGCGACCCGCCATCCCCGGGGGCCAGTCTGCCATCGCCGAAGGCCAGCCCCATGAACAGCCCGACCATCAGGAACACGCCCTGAATATAGACCGACAGGGTGCTGGCGGATTCCGTGCCGCCCATCCGCCGGGACAGCATATGGATTCCGGCATAGCAGACAGCTGCCAGAAGCGGCAGCACCGCCACAATCTGGAAGCTTGCCGAGGTCGGGCGCAGCATGACAATCGCACCCAGAAGACCGATGGCGGTCGCCGACCAGCGGAACTTTCCGACCTTCTCGCCAAGAAAGATCACCGAGAACATGGTGATCACAATGGGGGCGATGAAGAACAACGCGGTGGCGTCGGACAGCGGCATCACCGCGAGCCCCATGAAGAAGAAGGAGTTGGCAAGAACGACAAGAAGGCCGCGCGCCAGATGAAGCGGCAGCTTGCGGGTGCGAAGCCGCCTGTACCCGCCTTCAAGCGGCACCAGAATAGCAAGGCTTATGATCAGCGAGATGGCGGCGCGGAACATCACGATCTCGTGCAGAGGGTAGGTCCCGCTGATGAATTTGATGCTGACGTCGTTAATCGAAAAGGAGATCGAGGCGGTGACGGCGCAGATGATGCCAAGCTGCGTCTGCGACGACGTTTGCGAAGAATCTGTCACGCGATGTCCCTCGCCGAAAGGCGAACCAGTCCTGCCAAGACGATGCGCCCTTTGCCGGCATGCGGCAAGCTGTTTGCGCGGCCTTCATGCGCCTGTCCGGCCATTGTGGCCTGTCCTCCAGGCGGCTATCGTCAGGTGTCAACGACCAAGCCACAAGGAGCCTGTGATGATCCTCTATTCCGCGCCTGCCTCGCCCTTTGGCCGCAAGGTCAAGCTTGCTGCCCATTGCCTTGGACTGATCGACCAGATCACCGTGCGCCCCACCGACACGCGCGACCCCGAGGATGAGATACGGACGGTCAATCCGCTTGGCAAAATTCCCGCTCTGGTGGCGGACGGGCAGACGCTCTATGACAGCCGGGTGATCCTTGAATATCTGGATTCAGTGGCAGGCGGCGGCAAGCTGGCCCCGGCAGACGGACCAGCGCGCTTCGAGGTGCTGACCCGAGCCGCGAAGATGGACGGGATGATGGATGCCGCGATTCTCATCGTCTATGAGGCGCGTTTCCGCCCGGCAGGCATGCAGGTGGAGAGCGTTCTCGAGGCGCAGCGGGGCAAGATCCTCCGCAGCTTTGCCACTATCGGCGCGGTCACATACGAAAACGGGGCGATGCCGGACCTTGGCGAGATCGGTCTGGCCTGCCTTCTCGATTATCTGGATTTCCGCCAGCAGCTTGACTGGCGCGACCACGCCCCGCAGCTGGTCTCATGGCTCGCGGACTTCGCCGCCGCCGTGCCCGGCTATGAGGCGACGATGCCTGCCGACTAGCGGTCAGGGGAGCAGGAACAGCAGATAGAGCGTCGCCGGCACGGTGGCGCTGGCGATGATGGTGGTGATGAAGACAGCCGATGCGGTTCGTCCGGCATAGCCGCCATAATGGTCCGACATCACAAAGGCGTTCGCCGCGATCGGCAGGCAGGCTGTCAGGATCGCCGTCTTGACCCAGAGCGGATCGACCCCCGGCAGCAGCAGGAAAAAGCCCGCCACCATCAGCGGATGGATGACAAGCCTTGCGAGGCTGATCGCCGACAGCTCGCCAAAGGCGCGCCGGATCGGCTGGCCATAGACGGTGGCGCCAAGCGCGAACAGAGCGGTTGGCGGCGCGGCGTCGGACAGCATGTTGAGAAGAACATTCAGGATTGGCGGTAGCGACAGTCCCGTTGCTGCAAAAGCAAGGCCCAGCACCGCGGAAATCAGCAACGGGTTGCGGCTGACCGTCTTCAGCGCGCGCCAGACCGTCTGGCCAAGCGCGCCGCCTTCCGCGGCGACGAAATAGCCTGTCAGCACCAGCAGCACAACCGTGTCCAGAGCGAGAATCACCGCCATCGGCAGCGCCGCCGCATCTCCGAAGGCCAGGATCGCCAGCGGCACGCCAATATAGCCATAATTCGGATAGGCGGCGTTCAGCCCGAACATGCCGCCTTCAAGCCGGGTCAGCCGGAACAGCGGCCGTGCCAGAAAGGCCGCGCCGACAAAGATGATGACGGTGGCCAGCTCATACCGCCAGATAAAGCCCCAGTTCAGGATTTCCAGGGCGTTGCCGGCCCCGATCTTGACGAACACCATCACCGGCATGGCCACGAAAAAGGCGAATCGTGACAGGGTGCGGGCATCCGCCGGCCCGACAAACCCGACCCGCCGGCAGATCATGCCTAGAAAGATCAGCGCGAAGAACGGGATGGTCAGGGACAGGACAATGGACATGCGACACCGGAATGTGGCGGGAACGGTCAGCAAGGCTGAGGCATGTCTGGATTACAGGTAATATTTGGCCGCGACAAGCGCATAGACAGCACCGCACAGCAGCAACGCCAGCATCACCGCCGCGCTGCCATAGTCCTTGGCGCGTCTGGACAGGCCATGCTTGGAATAGGAAATCTGGTCGACAGCCGCCTCGACGCTTGAATTCAGAAGCTCGACTATCAGCACCAGCAGCAGGCTGGCAATCATCATGCCTGTCTCCAGCGTCGTGGCTGGCATCCACAAGGCCAGCGGCAGCATCACCGCGGCCAGCAGCAATTCCTGCCTGAAGGCGCTCTCCTCGCGAACGGCGAAGATGATTCCGGCCCAGCTGTTGCGCGCGGCGGCGATGGCGCGGGTCACACCGTGGTTGTCCTTATGCGGGTTGTCGGCGATGTGGTAGCCGTCCTCGGGCGCGCGTGCCGTGACCAGATGGCTGGCGAAGATGTCTGTCGCCGCTGTCCAGGAAAACCCCTCGGCATGTCGTCGCGCCGCCTTGCGGCTCAGTGTCAGCGCTGTCCTGCAGGCCTTGCCGAGATCCTCGTCCAGCGCGCCGGCCCCGGAATTTCCCACAACATCTATTGGACCGGTGACGGGGTAGGCGGCCACCGGCAGGCCGCAGGCCATCGCCTCGAGAAGCACAAGGCCAAAAGTGTCTGTCTTGCTGGGAAAGACGAAGACATCCGCCTGATTGTAGATCGCTGGCAGTTCGGCCATGTCCTTCGGCCCGAAAAACCGGACGTCGGGATGGCAGGCCTTCATCTGGTCGAGCGCCGGACCGCCGCCGACGATCCATTTCTCGCCAGGCAGATCGAGATCGAGAAAGGCCTCGAGGTTCTTTTCGACAGCCACCCGACCGACATTGATGAAAATCGGATTCTTCATGTCGCAGTTGGTTCTGCCCCCCGCCTCTGGCCGGAACAGCTCGAGATCAACGCCGCGCGGCCAGATCACCGGGTTGCCGACACGCCACTTCTTCAGATCATCGACGACAGCGTTGGTCGGCGCCATCACTGCACAGCCCGGCCGGTGAAACCAGCGGATAAAGGCATAGGTCCAGCCAAGCGGCAGGCGAATCCGCGAATGGACATATTCGGGGAAGCGCGTGTGATAGGCGGTGGTGAAGGCCAGCTGGTTGCGCCTCGCGAACCTTCGTGCCGCCAGACCCAGCGGCCCTTCGGTGGCAATGTGCAGATGATCGGCCCCAAAGGCGCGAAGCCGCGCCGACACGCCGCGGCCCGGAAACACCGAAAGCCTGATTTCCGGATAGGTCGGGCAGGGGACGGTCCGGAAGGCTTCCGGAGTGATCATCATCACATCATGGCCAAGCGCCTCCAGCCCTTCGCGGGTTTTGGTCAGGGTGCGCACCACACCGTTGATCTGCTGGTACCAGGCATCGGTCACAATGGCGATCTTCAAGGGCCGGCACTCATGCCCGGGCCGCAGGTTCTGCCGGCGTCAACGGGTCAGCGACATGCCAGGTAATGGTCTTCTCCGCATTCTGCCAGTCCAGCAGTTCCAGCCTGCCGTCATGATGTTCCACGAGGGCTGACAGGGATTCCACCCAGTCGCCATCATTCAGATAGAGAAGCCCGTCCACATCGCGCATTTCGGGTTTGTGAATATGGCCGCAGACGACGCCATCACAGGCGCGCCGGCGTGCCTCGGTCAGCATCGCCGTTTCAAAGGCAGAAATGAAGGACACGGCGGATTTCACCCGGTGTTTCAGATATTGCGACAATGACCAGTAGGGCATTTTCAGCATGGTGCGGACGATGTTGACCCAGCGGTTGAGCCGGAGCATCACGACATAGGCCCGGTCCCCGATATAGGCAAGCCAGCGGGCGTGCTGGATGACGTTGTCGAACAGGTCGCCATGAACCACCCACAGCCGCTTGCCGCCAGCCGTGACATGGATGTCGTCTTCCTTGATGGCGACATCGCCGAAATTGAAACCGATATAGTGCCGGGCGGCCTCGTCATGATTGCCGGGGATGTAGATGACCTGCGTGCCGTGACGCGCCTTCCGCAGAAGCTTCTGGATGACTTCGTTATGTTCCTGTGGCCAGTAGAACCGCTTCTTCAGCTGCCAGCCGTCGACGATATCGCCGACAAGGTAGAGCGTGTCGCTTCGCGTGTATTTCAGGAAATGCAGCAGCGCCCGCGCGCGGGCCCCGGGCGTTCCGAGATGCGTGTCAGAAATCCAGATGGTGCGGTAAGACTGAATGCCTGTGTGATCGTCCAGCAAAGCCGGTGCTCCATGCCGCCAGGGTTCGCGAACCCTAGACAGCGAATGTGACACCATCGTTTCCTGATGATTTCAGTTTTGTGACAGCCGTCGAGCAGGGGATCAGCCGGCCGCATCAGCCAGCGCGGTGACGGCCCGAAGCCCCGACATATAGGCGTCCTCGACGCGCGCGCCGGCAAGCCAGTCGCCGGCAACAGCGATCCGGCCATCGGCGCTGAGAGGGCTGGTGCCGGCATCGGCGGGATTTGTGACCCTGGCGTAGCGCCAGCGATGTGCGGCCTGATAGGCGGGCGCGTCCATCGACAGTCCGGAGGCCACCTGCCAGGCAGCCAGAATGGCCTTGGCCACCAAGGCCGGGTCTTCTTCCAGATTGTCCGCGCTCCAGTCCGGTGCGGCCTGAACGGTCAGCGCCCCGCCGGTAATGGCTGCCGGACCAGGCCGGTGACATTCCCACATGGCCCAGCCGACGGGCCCTGTCCGGTTCTGGATTGGCGGCATGATGTCCGGAACCATGTCTGAATCGAAGCCGAACATGGCCGTCCAGCAGGGGGCGTATGCGGCGCTGGCCGCGGCCGCGCTCAGCCCGGGCGCGACATCGGCAAGAAGCCGCATTGCCTGTGGTGCCGGGGCGGTGATCACGGCCTGATGCGCCGTCACCGTGCCGCCATCGGCACGGTGAAGCGCCACCAGCCCGTCATGCCGTTCGATGCCGGTGATTTCCACGCCCTGACGGATATCGAGCCCGCTGCCGAGGAAGCTCGGAAAATCGCGCATTGTCGGCGCGCCGCAATAGGCGTCCCGCCCGGCCACCTGCCAGGGCTGCAGCGCCCCCGCGGCCACGGCCTTGTCGCAGGCGGAGATGAAGCCGTCCTGCCGCGCTGTCAGGAATTGGGCGCCATGATTGAAGGTGAATCCGTCCGCGCGGCGCGTCGATACGCGCCCGCCGATGCGGCGGCCCTTGTCGACAATGGCAAGGCGTAATCCGCCGCTGCTGGCCTGTGTTGCGGCGGCGAGGCCGGCCATGCCACTGCCGAGAACGACAAGATCAAGAGGTGTGTCACTGTCCATCATGAAAAACCTGTCATGCGGCCCGTCTGGCGATCGGGACGGCCATCTGGTGGCTGGAACCTTGATGAAGATATGGGTATTGTGACCGCCAACCGCCAGTTAGGACGCCGCCCATGTTATCCACCAAAGCCGCCACCGCCCTGACACAGGAAGCCGCCGCGATCGGCAGGCTGCATCTCCGTGATCTGCTTGGTGATGCCGCCAGGTCGCGCGCGCTGGTGCATGAGCTTGGTGACCTGCGGGTCGATCTGTCACGTCACAAGGTGCGCGCCGAAACCATCGAGCTGCTGCTGGCGCTTGCCGCCGAAACAGGTCTTGCCGGGAAGATGGAGGCGATGTTTGCCGGCGATCTGGTGAACCGGTCGGAGGGACGGGCCGTGGTCCATATGGCGCAACGCGCCGCGCCGCGGATCGAGGGCGACGGCTATGCCGCGCTGGCGGCATTCGCCGATGACGTTCGCGACAGCGATATCTGCGACGTGATCAATATCGGAATCGGCGGCTCGGACCTTGGCCCGGCCATGGTCAGCGCCGCGCTGGCAAGCCATGGCGACGGGCCGCGCATCCATTACGTCTCGAACGTCGATCCGGCGCATCTTCATGACGTGCTGGCCGGCTGCGCCCCCGACAGCACGCTTTTCATCGTCACATCGAAGACCTTCACCACCGCCGAGACCATGCGCAACGCCGCGCTGGCCCGTGACTGGGCCGGCGGCAGGGGCCCGGGCATGGTGGCGGTGACCGCCGCGCCGCAGGTGGCGCGCGACTGGGGTGTCGATAGCTCGCGCGTGTTCGATTTCGACGAGGGTGTCGGCGGGCGCTATTCCCTGTGGTCGGTGGTGGGGCTGCCGGTAATGATCGGGATCGGGGCTGACAGGTTCGCCCGCATGCTGAATGGCGCGGCGGCGATGGATTCGCATTTTCAGGCCGCGCCCTTTGCCGAAAATCTGCCGGTCCTGATGGGTCTGATGCGGGTATGGAACCGCAATTTCCTTGGCCATGCCGCGCACGGGATCATGCCCTATGACCAGCGGCTTCGTCTTCTCCCCGCCTGGGCGCAGCAGCTGGAAATGGAATCAAACGGCAAGTCCGTTTCGGCTGAAGGCGCGCCGCTTGGCCATGCGACGACGCCGGTGATCTGGGGCACGGCCGGCACCGGCTGCCAGCACAGTTTCTTTCAGGCGCTGCATCAGGGAACCGACATCGTGCCGCTTGATATCCTGCTGCCGCTTCGTCCGACAGGGCTTCACCTTGACGGCGACTGGGCGGCAAGCCACGCGGTGCTGGCCGCGAACGCGCTGGCGCAGGCAGAGGCGCTTGCCGTCGGCAGCCCGAATGACGCCGAGCCGCACCGCCATTTTGCCGGTGACCGTCCGTCCAGCGTGATCAGCTGGGAGGCGAGCACCCCGTACGCCATCGGCAGGCTGCTGGCGCTCTATGAGCATGTCACCATTGTCAGCGGCTTCCTCTGGGGGGTGAACAGTTTCGACCAGTGGGGGGTCGAGCTTGGCAAGGTCATGGCCAGGAGGGTCGAGGCGGTTCTTGCCGGTACGGCCACGCCGGACGGCTTCAGCGCCACCGCATCCGACCTGCTGGACCGCATCGCCGCACCGGCGGATCGCAAGGGCTGACCGGGCGCATGGTCTCCGGCTTTGTCGGCATTGACTGGTCGGGCGCGAAGGGGCCGCGCCAGCCCGGAATCCAGCTTGCCATGGCGGCGCCCGGCAGCGCGCTGCCCCGGACAATCCTTGCCGATGACGGCCGCCACTGGGCTCGCGAGGGGGTGCGGGACTGGCTTCTGGCCCGCGCCGGCGTGACCGAAGACGGGCCTCTTCTGGTCGGGATTGATTTCGCCTTTGCCCATCCTTTTCATGACGAGGGGGCCTATTATCCGGGGCTTGCCGACTCGCCGCCGGATGCGCCCGCCCTGTGGCAGCGTGTCGAAAGCCTGACTGCCGATGACCCGCATCTCTATGGCGGGGGGATCTTCGCCGCCCCCAGGGTGGGCGACTATTATCTGTCGCCGCGCAACCATGGCGCGCCGCATTACCGCAGCCGCCGCAGGATAACAGAGCTGGCGGCCCGGGCCAGCGCCCGCGCGCCGTCGCCCACCTTCAAGGCCATTGGCGCCGACAATGTCGCCACCGGGTCGATGGCCGGCATGCGGCTGATCCATGCGCTGAAGACCGAGCTGGGACAACGACTCGCCGTCTGGCCCTTTGATGACGTGACGGCGGACCGGCTGCCGCATCTGGCGTTGGTGCTGGTGGAGATTTTTCCTAGCTATTATTTCCATGCCGCCGGTCTGAACCCGGCGAAGAACGCCGCCGCCGATGCCGGCTTCATGAACAGCGCGCTGGCGGCCTATGGCAGCGATGGCGTCGGGCCCGGCTATGCTCCGCGCGGGGCCGATGCTGACGAGGCGGATGCCATCATATCTGCCGCCGCCCTGCGCCATCTCGCCGGGCGGGACGAATGCTGGGATGCGCCTGATGCGGCGGCGCGGGAAGGCTGGATCTTCGGGGTGCCTGCGTGACTGTATTTGTCGCGCGCGATAGACTTTCCGAACTGAAAAAAGGGAGAGCCCGCCATGCCGAAGATCGACCAGTCATCCGTGCCGGTGCGCCGCCGGCTTGTCTATCCCGAGCCGTTCTATGCCGAGACCGAAGGCTATGAAGGACAACGGTTTGGCGACGCCGCCGGCCTGACACAGTTCGGTGTAAACCGCGTTGTGCTGGCCCCTGGCGGGCGAACCGCGCTTTGTCACTGGCACGAGGAAGAGGACGAGTTCGTGATCATCCTGTCGGGCGAGGTGGTGCTGCGCGAGGACGAGGGCGAGACCGTGCTTCGTGCCGGCGACTGCGCCGGTTTCAAGGCCGGGGTGGCGAACGGCCACGCGCTGGAGAACCGGTCAGACGCGCCGGCCGTGCTGTTTGAGATCGGCACACGATCACCAGACGAGACGGCGCATTATCCGGATGTCGATCTGCGCTTTGAAAAGCGGGGACAGCAGATCCGCTTCTGCCACAAGGACGGTGCGCCCTATGAATAAGGGGTGAATAAGGGCCGATCAGCTGATGCCCTTTTCGGTGATCCAGCCGGCGCTGTGCAGCCTGAAAATCAGCACGGAAAGTGCCACCAGCCCGGCGAACAGGCCATAGCTAATCAGCTTCTTGCGGCGATCTTCCATATCCGACCGGTTCACCCTGTCCAGGAACAGGAAGGCGACGCAGGCCAGAATGACGAAAACAAGGCCCAGCAACATTGAAGTGTTCATAAGGTCCCCCAAAATCATCCGGATGTCCGGCTATCCGCGGTTGCCGTCCCCGGCCGAGATCGCACCGGGGCAGTGTGGCGGAGTGTCACAGCAGGAGCATGGCATGATTGCCACTTCGCGCCAACCGGAATTGCCGAGGTGCAGGGGTTATCCCGTATAGGGAAGCGAGGAATGATGAAGCACAAGCTTCAGCCTGCCATCGGCGGCCCGCCTGTATCCAAAGCTCTTGTCGACCTTGACCGTGTCGCCATTTCTGTCGGTAAAGGTCACCCATCCCATCCACATGGCAACTTCCCCCTCAACGAAGACGGACGATGTCTGAGAGCTGACCTCGCGCCAGGATTTCAGCCCAAAGCCTGTGTCCTGCGGGAAATCCGGATTGTGCCCGATGAAATAGGACAATGTGCCGGTTCTGTCGGTGCGGAAGGTCTTCGCGCCACCGCTCAGGGTCGGCTTGAACAGGACCGGCCCGAACTCGAAGCCGTACAGCGACTCCAGAATGTCGCCTGCCACGGCGCGCGCCATCTCGATGCCGCCGTCATCATAGGCCCTTGAAATGGCGACAAGGCCGTCGCCCCAGGCGGCGCGCGCCTCGGCGAGCTCTGTTTTGTTGATCGTCATCTCTGTCTTCACCTATCGCGGGCACGTGGCAACGCAGTCCTGTCCGCGGGCAGGGACGGTTGATCTGTCCGGCCGTGCTGGCCTGTTACTTCGATGCCCGCTGGTGCCGTGACATAGCAAGCCTCAAAGTCAAAATCCACCCGGCACCGGCCTGTCGGCCGGGCCAGTGCCGATTCCGGTGTTACTGATCGACCCCGTCGCCAAACCTGACACGAAGGCTGGTGATGATCTCGTCGAGAAACTTGGCCGCCGCCACGGGCAGGACCCGTCCCTTCAGATGGCATATGTGAAGCGTTCCCGCCGGCAGGTCCGACGGGTCGATGGGGCGCGAGACAAGCTGTTCGTCATAGCCTGCCATGTCCGGTGCCGAACCCGTGACACCCTCGCTTCCTGAGCCGGCATTTATGGCAATCGGAATCTGGAAGAACAGCGCGGATTCAAAATGCAGGAAATTCTGCATGAATTCGAAACTGTCGGATTCCAGTATGACGTCGAGATCGACGTTGCGGCGCAGCAGCGCCGTATCCAGAAGCTGGCGAACGCCGCTCTGCGGGGTGGGAAGGACCAGCCGTTCGCCGGCAAGATCGCGAATCCGGACATGGTCCTTGCCAGCCAGCCGGTGGCTGGCCGGCATCACGCAATGCACCTGCTGGCGCAGCGTGGCCGCTACATGGACGTGGGCGGCGCGAATGGGCGCAAAGATCAGCGCGATGTCCGAATCAAGCGAGAACAGCCGCGACTCGGCTTCCTCACCATAACAGCGGGCAAGATCGAAGCTGACCGCCGGATGCGCGGCGCGGTAACTGGCGATGGCCTCGGGAAGGAAGCGGCGCAGCGCGTCCGCGCCACTGGCGATCTGCACATGGCCGCGCCGGATGCCCGACAAATCGGCGATCTGTGACTGTACGCGCGCAAGGTCGGCGAATTGCGAGCGGATGTGCTGCAGGAAGATTTCCCCAGCCGTATTCAGCCGGACCCCCCCGGGAAGCCGTTCGAACAGCGGCTGTCCGATCTCGTCCTCGATCTGGAGAATGCGGCGGTTCAGCGCTGTCGAGGTGATGGCCAGCTTGTCGGCCGCCTTTCGGATGGAGCCCTCGCGCGCCACCACATCGATAAAACGCAAGCTTGTCATGAACCGCATATTTTCCTCCCGAACCGTCATCCATCGGTTACTCACAGTGCCGATATAGCGCGATGATGCAAAAAATGCATCACCAACATGCAAATTTAGCAGAATTTTAACGCCACCCGTCCTGCTACCACCGTCAAACCACAGGAAGCGCATGCTCGTGACCGGGCCGCCGTTTCATGACCACCGCCGCCAGCCTGTAAGGCAAGGGCAGCGAAAAGGAAGGACTGACTATGAAGTACATCGTGGCTATCATTCAGCCAGGCCGTCTTGCCGCCGTGCATGAAGCACTTGTGGCGATCGGCATCGAAGGGCTGACCACATCCGAGGTTCAGGGTTACGGACGCCAGAAAGGCAAGACCGAAGTCTACCGTGGCACCGAATACACCGTGAACTTCCTCCCCAAAGTGAAAATCGAGGTCGCCGTCCCGGCCAAGCTTGTCGAGAAGGCATGCGACGCCATCAAATCGGCTGCCGAATCCGGCAAGATCGGCGACGGCAAGGTTTTCGTTCTTGATCTCGAGTCCGCCATGCGCATCCGCACCGGCGAAACTGGCGACGCGGCGCTGTAAGACCCCGCTGAAAGAATTTAGGAGACCCCTCAATGTTTAGAATTTTTCGTTCAGCCCTTGCACTCGCCGGTATCGGCGCGATGCTGGCCACGCCCGCCCTGGCACAGGAAGTGCCAGAACACGGCGTATTCGTCCTGAACTCGCTGCTCTTCCTGATCGGCGGCGTCCTCGTCATGTTCATGGCCTGCGGCTTCTGCATGCTCGAAACCGGGCTCGTCCGCGCCAAGAATACGACCATGCAGCTGACCAAGAACGTGTCGCTCTTCGCGATCGCCGCGATCGGCTATTACGTCATCGGGTACAATCTGATGTATCCGCTCGGAACCTGGTCTGTTGACGGCATCCTGTCCGGCGTGGTCGGCGTTGCCGTACTGGAGGCTGTAGGTGTCGCCCCTGAAGGCGCAGACGATCTCGCCTATGCGTCCACAGCTTCGGACTACTTCTTCCAGCTGATGTTCTGCGCGGCGACAGCGTCGATCGTGTCCGGCACCCTTGCCGAACGCATCAAGCTGTGGCCATTCCTGTTGTTTACCTTCATCCTGACAGCGCTGATCTACCCGTTCCAGGCAAGCTGGAAGTGGGGCGGAGGCTTCCTTGATGAGATGGGCTTTCTTGATTTTGCGGGGTCGACTGTCGTCCACTCCGTCGGTGGTTGGGCGGCGCTGGCCGGTGCCCTTGTTCTCGGTGCACGGACCGGGAAGTATAGGGACGGTCGCGTCGTTCCAATGCCTGGCGCCAATCTGCCGCTTGCCACGCTTGGTACGTTCATTCTGTGGCTCGGCTGGTTCGGTTTCAATGGCGGCTCGCAGCTTGCCATGGGTACGGTCAGCGACGTTGCCGATGTATCGCGTATCTTCGCCAACACCAACGCGGCAGCCGCCGGTGGCTCGATCGCCGCGCTGATCCTGACGCAGGTCTTCTACAAGAAAGTCGATCTGACCATGGTTCTCAACGGTGCGCTTGCCGGCCTGGTTTCGATCACAGCCGAGCCGCTGACCCCGACCCTCGGGGCCGCGACGCTGATCGGTGCCATTGGTGGCGTGATCGTTGTCTTCTCCGTACCGCTTCTCGACAAGCTGCGGATCGACGACGTTGTCGGCGCTATTCCGGTCCACCTCATCGCCGGAATCTGGGGCACTATCGCGGTCGCCCTAACCAACAGCGATGCCTCCATCGGCACGCAGATCGCCGGTGTGGTGATCGTCGGCGCCTTCACCTTCGTGGTGTCGTGGATTGTCTGGACCATCCTCAAGTTCACGATGGGAATCCGCGTGACCGAGGAAGAGGAACTCGCCGGTCTGGACAACGCCGAGCTTGGCATGGAAGCTTACCCGGAATTCGCCCGTCAGGTCTGATCCGGGGAACGAAGAGACGTACGTCTCCCTCTGTTAAAATACGCCCCGGCCGGACCATTCGGCCGGGGTTTACCAACTCCGCAGCTTTCTTTACAGACTTTGATTAATAATCGTATGCTTCGCCCGCCCGGCGGGTGTCCGTCGCGGCCCCGATACCGCTAGAGACAAGAATGAACGGATCGTCAAGGCCAACCACGCCATCCCAAGGAACACCGCTTCTTGCCGCCACCGGAATCTGCAAGCGTTTCGGGGATTTCACCGCCAATGACGAGGTCGGATTCGAAATTGCCGCCGGCGAGATTCACGCCCTTCTCGGCGAGAACGGGGCTGGCAAATCGACCTTCGTGAAAATGGTTTACGGGCTGCTCCAGCCCGATTCGGGCCAGATCATGTGGCGCGGCGAGCCGGTGACCATCCGCAGCCCGCAGCATGCGCGGGACCTTGGAATCGGCATGGTGTTTCAGCATTTTTCGCTGTTCCAGGCGCTGACGGTCGCCGAAAACATCGCGCTGGCCCTGCCGCCGGGCGAATCGCTTGAGGATCTGTCGGCGCGCGTCCGCAAGATGTCGGCCGAATATGGAATCGGCGTTGATCCGGAGGCCCGCATCCACAACCTGTCCGTCGGCGAGCAGCAGCGCGTCGAGATCGTGCGCTGCCTTCTTCAGGACCCGTCATTGCTGATCATGGACGAGCCGACATCGGTCCTGACCCCGCAGGAAACAGAACAGCTGTTCGATGTGCTGCGCCGCTTTTCCAAGGCCGGGGTGGCCATACTGTTCATCTCGCACAAGCTTGAGGAAATCCGCGCCCTGACACAGCGCGCCACCGTGCTGCGCCGTGGCCGTAATATCGGCACCGTCAAATCCGCCAGCCGCAGCAGCAAACAGCTTGCCGAGATGATGGTCGGCACCAGTGTCGGCGATATTGACCGGCAGGCCCGCCCGTCGGATGGCACCGTGGCCCTGTTTGCCGTGACCGGGCTGGACCGCGCCCCGGAAACGCCGTTCGCGACACCGCTTCGTGGCCTGTCCTTCGCGGCGCGCGCGGGCGAAGTTCTTGGGGTCGCAGGCATTGCCGGCAATGGTCAGGACGAGCTGATGGAAGCGCTGACCGGCGAATGGACCGGTCGGAGCCACGGCGTGATCACCATAGATGGCCAGTGCATCACACGCGAAGGTCCCTCACGCCGCCGCCAGCTTGGCATCGGCTTTGTGCCTGAGGAAAGAAACGGCCATGCTGCCGTACCCGGCATGACGCTCTCGGACAACGCGCTGCTGACCGCACATTCGCTTGGCAGCATGGTGGACCGCGGGGTGATCAGGAATTCCGTGACACGCCAGATGGCGGCCGAGGTGGCGAGCGCCTTCGATGTGCGTCTGCCGCAGGAAAACCCGATGGCGTCGGCGCTGTCCGGTGGCAATCTGCAGAAATTCGTTGTTGGCCGAGAGATTTCGCGGCGTCCACAGGTCTTCATTGTCTCGCAGCCAACATGGGGAGTCGATGTCGGGGCCGCGCTGTTTATCCGCCGCGCCATGCTCGAGCTTGCGGCGTCCGGGTCGGCGGTCATCATGATCTCGCAGGATCTGGAGGAAATTTTCGCCATATCCCACCGGGTCGCCGTGTTGCATGATGGCGCGATTTCGGCACCGATGGTGACGGCTGACACCACCGCCGAGACGATCGGCCTGCTGATGGGGGGCAGTGTGCCGCTTGACAATGCGGGTGCGGGCAAGGGGGACGCGGCATGATCAATCTTGTCCCGCGCAAGGAAATTCCGCTGCGGCTGACACTGACCACCACGGCGGTGGCGGTGGGGCTGACGCTTCTGGCCGGGGCGGGCATTTTCGGAATTCTCGGCTATGACCCGCTTGCCGCGCTCTACCAGTTCTTCATTGCGCCGGTCTCCCGCGGCTATCAGGTGGCCGACCTGTTCGTGAAGGCCTGCCCGCTGATCATCATTGCCAGCGGTCTTGTCTTTTCCTACCGCGCCAATGTCTGGAATATCGGGGCCGAGGGGCAGATGATCCTTGGCGCGCTTTTCTCGGGCTATGTGGCCCTCTATTGGGGTGGCATGCCGGCACCGCTTCTGCTGCCGGTGATGATCCTTGCCGGCGTGCTTGGCGGGCTGGCCTGGGCGATGATCCCGGCGATCCTGAAGACCCGGTTCAACACCAATGAGATTCTTGTCTCGCTGATGCTGACCTATGTGGCGGCGCTGTTCATCGACTGGACGGTGCGCGGCCCCTGGCGCGACCCGATGTCCTTCGGTTTTCCGCTGACGCCGATGTATCCCGACGCCGGGTTGATCCCGAAGGTCGACCTTCCGGTGATTGGTCGGCTGGCACAGCTTCACTGGGGTGTTGTCGGGGCGCTTGTCCTGTCGCTTGTGGCCTGGTTTGTACTGCGCCGCACCATGGTCGGGTTTCAGGTCAAGGTGATGGGCGATGCCCCGCGCGCCGGGCGCTTCGCCGGGTTCAGCCCGGCGCTGGTGACCGTTCTCGTGCTGGCGATTTCCGGCGGCGCGGCGGGCCTTGCCGGCATGGTCGAGGCGTCTGCCAATATCGGCCAGCTGCAGCCGAACATCTCGTTCGGCTATGGCTTCACGGCGATCATCGTGGCCTTCCTCGCGCGGCTCAACCCGCTTGGCGTGATCATCGCCGGGCTGGTTGTGGCGCTTGCCGAAATGGGCGGTGATTCGGCGCAGATCGCGATGGGGATACCCAAGGTCGTGACCGGCGTCTTCAAGGGCATCCTGCTGTTCATGCTTCTCGCCGGCGAGACCTTCAACCGCTATCACGTCGAGTTGCGTCTTCCCGGGGCGGCGGCGCGGGCAGCGGCGGCAAAGGAGACAGGTGGTGCTTGAGGATCTCATCCTGACCGTCCTGATGACCTCGGTGCCGCTTGTCTATGCGGCCACAGGCGAGCTTGTGGTCGAGCGAAGCGGTGTTCTCAATCTCGGCGTCGAAGGGATGATGCTGATGGGGGCTGTCGCCGCCTTCGGGGTCGCCATGGTCAGCGGGTCCCTTGTCCTCGGCGTCATGGCCGGGGCGATTGCCGGCATGCTGACGGCCAGCCTCTTCGGCATCCTTGTTCTCGGATTCGCGACGAATCAGGTGGCCACCGGGCTGGCGCTGACGATCTTCGGCACCGGCCTGTCGGGCCTTGCCGGCGCGCCGCTGATCGGCAAGGCGATCGAAGGGTTGCCGCAGATCAGCCTTCCGGTCCTCTCGGACCTGCCGCTGGTCGGCAAGCTTGTCTTCTCGCATGACCTTCTTGCCTATGGCGCGGTGGCGATGGTGGCGGTGGTGGCCTATTTCCTGAAACGGAGCCGCGCCGGGCTGGTGCTTCGTGCCATCGGGGACAATCACGACAGCGCGCACGCGCTTGGATATCCGGTTCTTGGCGTGCGATTCGCCGCGGTGCTGTTCGGCGGCTTCATGGCGGGGATCGGCGGGGCCTATCTGCCGCTGATGCTGACCCCGCACTGGGCCGAGGGGATGACCGCCGGTCGAGGCTGGATTTCCCTTGCTCTGGTGGTGTTTGCGTCCTGGATGCCGTGGCGCGTGCTGGTCGGGGCGCTGATTTTCGGGGGGATCACCATCATGCAGCTGGCAGGTCAGGCAGAAGGATGGACGGTTCCGTCGCAATTCCTTTCCATGTTGCCATATCTTGCTACTATTATCGTACTGGTACTGATTTCAAGGAACAGAGATTTCGCGCTGGCAAATTCGCCAGCATGTCTGGGCCGGGCCTTCCGTCCCGGCAAATAGGGATGTCAATGATCGCCATGGATTGAAATCATGGCGCGCAAAAAAGGAGACGCATATGCAAGGCAACAGAATTCCCCTCATACTCGGAGCAATCCTTGTGGTTGCGGCCGCTGCCATGTTTCTTATTCCAAAGAAGGAACAGGAAGAGGTGGCTTCGGCTGAGCCTCTGAAGGTCGGGTTCCTGTACCTGACCACCCCGGGCGACCATGGCTGGACCTACGCCCATGAACTTGCCCGCCAGGAAGTGCAGGCGCATTTCGGTGACAAGGTCGAGACCACCTTTGTCGAGAACGTGCCGGAAGGCCCGGACGCCGAACGTGTTGTTCGCGAGCTGGCCCGTAATGGCAGCGATGTGATTTTCGGCACCTCCTTCGGGTATATGGATCCGATGCTGAAGGTCTCGAAGGAATTTCCCGATGTCAAGTTCGAGCACATCACCGGCTACAAGCGGTCGGGCAACATGGCGACCGGCAACATCCGCTTCTATGAAGGCCGTTATGTGCAGGGCATCGTCGCTGGCATGATGACGAAGACCAACAAGATCGGATATATCGCGCCATTCCCGATCCCCGAGGCCTATCAGGGCCTGAACGCCTTTGCCATCGGCATGCGTGAGGCCAACCCGAACGCCGAAATCATGGTCATCTGGGCGAACACCTGGGCCGACCCGGTCAAGGAAGCCGACGCCGCCAAGGTTCTGGTCGCGCAGGGCGCCGATGTGATGGCCCAGCATACCGATACACCGGCCATGCTGCAGACGGCTGAAAAGGCCGGCATCCACGGTTTCGGACAGGCCAGCGACATGAAGGAGTTCGCGCCGAACGCGCAGCTCTTCTCGTCGGTGAACAACTGGGCACCTTACTATATTGCCAAGATCGAGCAGGTGCTGGATGGCAGCTGGACGACCGGTGAAGGCCCGGACCACTGGGCCGGCAACACCTGGAAGGGTATGGCCGACAACTATCTCGAGCTCACCGCCTTCGAGAACATGCCTGCCGATGTGAAGGCCGCCGCCGAGGCTGCCGCCGCCAAGGTCGAGGGCGGGTACAACATCTTCACCGGCCCGATCAAGGACAACAAGGGCAAGATCGTGATCAAGGCGGGCGATGCGCTTGATGACGGCCGGCTGTGGAGCGACGTCTTCTTCTATGCAGAGGGCATCCAGGGCGAGATGCCCGGCTAAGCCACGTCGACAACCATGACAGCGGCAGGGCATCGCTTCGGCGATGCCCTGTGCGACTCAGGGAGGCGCGATGCCTCCTGTTTTGTATAGTGATGGCGACCAAACGGAGCATTTTGCCATGACAAGACCGTCCATTTTTGTGACCCGCCGCTGGCCGGCACCCGCCGAAGAGGCGCTTGCCGCGCATTTCGATGTCACCCTGAACGAGGATGACAGGCCACTGACCAAGGAAGAGCTGATAGCGGGCTTCGCCAGCCATGACATCGCCGCCCCGACCGTTTCGGACGTGATCGACAGCGATGTGGTCCGTGCAGGCGGTAACGGAAGCTGCCGGATGATCGCCAATTATGGTGTCGGGGTGAACCACATTGATCTGGCCGCCGCCGCTGCATCCGGCATTCCCGTATCGAACACCCCGGGTGTCCTGACCGATGCCACCGCCGACCTGACACTCACCATCATGCTGATGCTCTGCCGCCGCGCCGGCGAGGGCGAGCGCGAGCTTCGCGCCGGCGAGTGGACTGGCTGGCGGCCGACGCATCTTGTCGGCCGTGCGATGACGGGCAAGACGCTCGGCATCATCGGGATGGGGCGGATCGGACGTGCCGTGGCGCACCGCGCGCATTTCGGCTTCGGCATGAATGTGGTGTTCCAGAACCGCTCACCGATTGCCGATGGTGGCGGGGTGAACGGCCGCCAGCTTGGCAGCGGTGCCGAGGTCTGCGCCGCCAGTGATTTTGTCAGCCTGCATTGTGCAGCCACGCCGGAGACCCGCCATATCCTGGGGGCCGAGGCGATTGCGGCGATGTCGCCGGACGCCTATGTGATCAACACCGCGCGCGGCGATGTGGTGGATGAGGCGGCGCTTGTCGCGGCGCTGGAAAGCGGGGCCATCGCCGGGGCCGGGCTTGACGTTTTCCAGGGCGAGCCGGCGGTGAACCCGGCCATTATCGCGGCCCCGAACACGGTGCTGCTGCCGCATCTGGGGTCGGCGACGCAGGAAACGCGGGTCGCCATGGGGATGAAGGTCGTCGAAAACGCCCGCGCCTTTGCCGCCGGCGCACCGCTTCCCGACAATGTCGGATGACGCAGCTGGGTGACCTGAAGCGCCTTGTCAGGCGCGCCTTCGACGCGGCGGTGGCGGCAGGCCACCCAGGCGAGGTGACACGGGCCGCCATGGCCCGGCTTGACAGCGCGCCGACGGCCGTCATTGCCGTTGGCAAGGCCGCCGCCAGCATGGCGCAGGCGGTTCGTGACTCGGGCTGCGATGCCCCCGGCATCCTTGTGAACACTGATGAAAGTTTTACCCAAGTGACCGGTATGACCGGCTTTGCCAGCGCGCATCCGGTGCCGGATGACCGTGGCATACAGGCCAGCGCCGCGGTGACGGACCTGGTGGACGGGCTGGGTGAGGGTGACCATCTTCTGCTTCTGGTCAGCGGCGGCGGCTCGGCCCTGCTGCCGGCCCCGGCCGAGGGCATGGGTCTTGCCGACAAGCAGGCCCTGAACGAAGCCCTGCTGGCAAGCGGGCTTGATATCCACGACATGAACGCGGTGCGTCGGCTGTTTTCGACGCTGAAGGGCGGGCGGCTGGCGCGACGCGCGGCGCCGGCGAAAGTGACGCAGTTTCTGCTGTCGGATGTGCCGGGCGACCGGCTGGAATCGATTGCCAGCGGACCTGCCATCGCCGACCCGGTGCCGCTTGAGACAAGTCTGGAGCTGATCCGCGCTGCCGGTCTTGACAGGCTTGGGTTCATGCCGGAACAGCTTCGCCGTATCGCGGCAGGCGAGGCCGATCTGCCGGTACGCCCGGGTGATCCGGTCACCGGCCAGATCACCACCCATCTTCTGGCAAGCAATGCCATCTGCCGGGATGCCGCCGCCGATGTGATGCGACGTGCGCTTGGCAGCATGGACGAACTGCAGCTTCCCGATCTGGAGGGCGAGGCGTCTGACTGCGCTGCCGACTTGGCGGAGCGGGTGTTGCGCGCGCGGGGCGCGGCCGGCGTCTGGGCGGTGACTGGCGGCGAGACAACGGTGCAGCTTGGCGACTCTCCCGGACTTGGCGGGCGCGCCCAGGAAATGGGCATCGCCTTCACTGCCGCGATGCAGGCGCAGCATGGCAAGGCAGCTGTCGGCTGGACGGCTCTGATTGGCGGTACGGACGGCCGTGACGGGCCAACGGACGCGGCTGGCGCGATCATCGGGGGCGATGATCCGTTCGACGGCCCCGCCGCCGCCGCCGCGCTTGCCGCCCATGACAGCTACCGCTACCTTGACGCGAATGGCCAGCTTCTGAAAGTGCCGCCGACAGGCACAAACCTGGGCGATATCGCCATCCTTGTGGCTGGCAGCACTTCCGGCATGGCGGAGGGATGAATGAAGAACCGTGATCTCGCTGAATGGGGCCGCCGCGCCGCCGACTGGTCGGCCTCCTATCTGGATACGCTGTCAGACCGTCCGGTTCGTCCGCCGACACGCCCCGGCGACGTCCGCGCCAGCCTTCCCGCCGCGCCGCCTCAGGAAGCTGAGTCGGTCGAGGATATCTTCGCCGATTTCGAAAAACTCGTCGTCCCGCATATGACCAACTGGCAGCATCCGCGCTTTTTCGCCTATTTCCCGGCGAACAGCAGCCCACCATCGGTGCTCGCCGAATGGCTGACGGCGACACTGGCCGCGCAATGCCTGCTGTGGCAGACCTCGCCGGCTGGCACCGAGATGGAAATCCATGTTCTCGACTGGCTTCGCCAGATGACGGGCATTGGCGAGGGCTGGTACGGGGTGATCCAGACAGGTGCCGCTATGGCGACGCTGTCAGCTATCCTGACGGCGCGTGAAAAGGCGCTGGACTGGGCCGGCAAGGAACACGGGCTTGCCGGGCAACCGGTGCTGCGCGTCTATACCAATCCGAACTCGCATTCCTCGGTTGAAAAGGCGGTGTTCCTGTCCGGCATTGGCCGTGAAAACCTGGTGAAGGTCGATACTGACGCCGATGAATCCATGTGTCCTGACGCGTTGCGCGCCGCTATCGCCGCCGACCGCGCTGCCGGATATCTTCCCTGCGCGGTGGCGTGCGTCCTTGGCGGCACAAGCGTCGGCGGCAGCGACAAGCTGGAACCTGTCCTGTCGGTGGCACGTGACGAAGGCCTGTTCAGCCATGTCGATGCCGCCTGGGCCGGATCGGCCCTGATCTGCCCCGAATTCCGCGATATGGCCGCCGGCATAGAGATTGCGGATTCGGTGGTCATGAACCCGCATAAATGGCTGATGACGAATTTTGACTGTTCGGCGCATTTCGTGAAGTCGGTTGATGATCTGAAGAAGACCATGTCGATCACCCCGGCCTATCTGGTCACGCAGGATGCCGAGGGAATCCATGATTACTCGCAGGTGTCGGTCGAGCTCGGGCGGCGCTTCCGCGCGCTGAAGCTGTGGTTCGTGATCCGCGCCTATGGTGTCTGCGGGCTGCAGGCGATCATCCGCAACCATGTGATGTGGGCCGGCGCGCTTGCCAAACGGATCGGCGCCACCCCGGAATTCGAGCTGACAAGCCCGCCCCGGCTTGGGCTGTTCAGCTTTCGTCTCCGCCCGCATGGATCTGTCGATGGCGAGGCGCTGGACCGGTTGAACGCGCGCTTCCTCGATGCGGTCAATGTGGACGGCACCATCTATCTGACGCAGACGGTCCATGACGGGCGCTATGTCATTCGGGTGAGCATCGGCGCGACGGCCACCGAAGCCAAGGATATCGACATCGCCTATGACACCATCAGGCGTCTGGCTGTTCCGTTCATGGCGGATGCGGCCGAATAAAAATGAAGGCCGGCGGTAAAGCAAAGAAACCCGCCGGCCTTCGGAATGCTGATGATCGATCCGGTGCGCTGCTCCCCCAAGCCCGCTTTTCAGATGCCCCGACCATCAGTAAGGGGTGCTGTTGATATCCAGCGATATCTTGGTAGCGCGGGCAGGACTATCTGCCGAGTGAAAAAGTGAAAATCTGAAAACAGTAAAATATTTACATTTTGCCAGTGTGAATTTACCGTTCCCGATTACTGTGGTCTGGGAGCCAGTCGCATGCAGGAAAAAATCCTCGTCGGGCACAAGCTTCGCCGGTTCCGGCAATCCGCCGGCCTGTCGCAGACGGCGATGGCCGAGGCGCTGGATATCAGCCCGTCCTATCTGAACCTTCTGGAGCACAACCAGCGGCCATTGACGGTGGCACTGCTGCTGAAGCTTGGCAACAGATTCGATATCGACATGAAGAGCTTTGCCGAGGATGACAGCCCGGCGCTGATGACCGACCTTGCCGAGGTCTTCGCCGACCCGCTGCTGTCCGGCGAGCGTGTCTCCCGGCGCGAGCTTCAGGACCTTGTCACGGCCGCGCCGTCGGCAGCGCGCGGCATGCTCAGCCTGTTTCAGGCCTATCGCAAGGTGCGAGACCAGCTGGAACTGAATTCGGGTGATGGGCGGCGGGCCGGCGGTCTGGACAGCCCGGTGGAACGGGTCCGCGACCTGCTGCAGCAGGCGAACAATTATTTTGTCGAGGCCGAGGCGGCCGCCGATGAATTCCGCGAGACGGTGATGGCCGGCACGACGGGTGACAAGGGGTTGCTGGAAAGCCTGATCCACCACACTGCCAGCGATCCCGGCCTTCGCGTCCGCATCCTGCCGGCCCCGGTCATGGGAAGCCAGCTTCGCCGCTATGATTATCATCGCCGTGAAATTCTGTTGAGCGAGGCGCTGTTACGCCCGCAGCGGACATTCCATCTCCTGGTGCAGTTGGCGCTGATCCGCTCTTCCGGTTTCATCACCGACCTGACCGAGGCGCACGGGCTTGAAGATGAGGGCGTGCGCTCGCTGTTCCGGACAAGCCTTGCCGGCTATTTCGCCGCCGCTGTGATGATGCCCTATGACAGCTTCCTCGAGGCGGCGCGCGATCTTCGCTATGACCTTGACCTTCTTGGTCGCCGCTTCGGGGCCAGCTTCGAGCAGGTCTGCCACCGGCTGACAAGTCTGAACGCGCCGCAGGCACGCGGGATTCCCTTCTTCTTCATCCGCGTCGATGATGCCGGCAATATCTCCAAACGGCTTGCTGCAGGCGGCATGCAGTTCGCCAAGAATGGCGGCACCTGCCCGAGATGGGATATTCATAAGGCGTTCCGCACCCCCGACAGGATGCTGTTCCAGGCGGCCGAACTTCCCAATGGCCAGAAATTCTTCACCATTGCCCGCACGGTGCCGCGCCCCTGGGCGCCGGCGGGTGAATCGCCGCCGGAATTCGCCGTCGCGCTTGGCTGTGAGATACATCATGCCTGCGACCTGGTCTATGCCGATGAATTTGACGGGCTGAAGCGCCGCCAGCTTGATCCCATCGGCATCGGTTGTGCTGTCTGCGAGCGTATGGATTGTGCGCAGCGGGCGCATCCGCCGGTCGGACATGAGGTCAGGTTCGACGGCCATACCCGGCGTATCGGGCTTTATGATCTGGAAGGATGAAAGGCGGCGGGGCTCGGTCTGCCAGTCACGGTAATTTTCTTTCAAACATCCAGCGGAAACACCGCACGCAATAAAATTACAACGCATCTGCCATGGGCAGATGCCATGGTTTGCCATGCGGTGATGATCTGCTATGGTGCGCAGCGTCACGCCCGAGAGAATCCCCGGAGGAAAATCCGGAGTGAACGTTCCCGGGGAATGGCCGTCCAGCATTGGGTTGGGAGCAGGTCACATGGCATCTGCGAAGTCACAGAACAAACAGGCAGGTGAGCTTCGCGCCGAAGCCGCCGACTCGCTGGAGCGGCGCGAGGAGGGCGACAGGCTTGCCGCGCTTTACGGGCTGACCCCGAAGGTCGAGAGCGCCATCGTCGCGGCGATCCGTGACGGGGCGGATGACCGCGCGCGCGCGCTCGTCGCGCCGCTGCACCCGGCGGACCAGGCCGATCTTCTGAAACGGCTGCCGCGCCCCCAGTCGGCCGCACTTGTTCGCACGCTTGGCGATGGTCTCGATGCGGAAACGCTGGCCTATCTCGACGAGAGCACGCGCGACGAGATCGTTGAGGTGATGGGCATGGCGGCTCTGGCCCGCCAGCTTCACGATCTTGACACCGACGATGCCGTCAACATCATCGAAGAGCTTGAACAGGACGAGATTGACGATGTTCTGGCGGCGCTGCCGGCCGAGGACCGGGTTCTTGTCGAGGAAGGTCTCGCCTATCCCAATGACTCCGCCGGCCGGATGATGCAGCGCGAGCTTGTCACGGTGCCGTCCTTCTGGACTGTCGGCCAGACCATCGATTTTCTGCGAAGCTCGCCGTTCAGCGATACCGAATTCTATTTGATCTTTGTCGTTGATCCGGCGCGCAATCCCATTGGCGAGGTCAGTCTCGGCAGGCTTCTCTGCACGCCGCGGCCACGCCGTATCAGCGAGATCATGGAAGGTGACTTCCGCAAGATCCCCGCCGATATGGATCAGGAGGAAGTCTCCATCCTGTTCCGGCGCTACGGCATGGTCAGCGCGCCGGTGGTTGACGAGCACGGCCGCCTGATCGGCATGATCACCATCGACGACATCATCGATGTCATCGACGAGGAGGCCGAGGAAGATCTGATGGCGCTTGCCGGCGTCGGGGAGTCCAATGTCCGGTCAAGCCTGTGGGAGACCCTTCAGGGACGCAGTTCCTGGCTGTTGATCAATCTGCTGACGGCGGTTGTCGCCTCGGCGGTGATCGGGCTGTTCGATGCCACCATCGAACGGCTTGTTGCGCTTGCCGTGCTGATGCCGATCGTCGCTTCTATGGGTGGCAATGCCGGCACGCAGACCGTGACCGTGGCTGTGCGCGCGCTGGCCCTTCGCCAGATCGACCGGGACGCCGCCGCCAGCTTTGTGCGGCGCGAGCTTGTCGTCGCGGTGCTGAACGGTGTCCTGTTCGCCGCGCTGGCAGCCGGCATTTCCTTCCTCTGGTTCCGTGATCAGGACATCGCCGCGGTGATGGCGGCCGCGATGTTCGCCAACATGGTTGTGGCCGGTCTCAGCGGCACGCTGGTGCCGCTTGGGCTGGTGCGCGCCGGCGTCGATCCTGCGGTCGCATCCAGTGTTTTCATCACCACGATCACCGATGTTGTTGGATTTTTCGTGTTTCTCGGGCTCGCCGCCCTATATCTAATCCAGTAGCCGCGTATCCTCCGGCTTATCTGTTCCCTGACCAGGCTTGCGGTGACCCGGCATGACTGTGCATCTGAAAAAGCTCTCTGTCGGCTCGGAATCGCTTGCCGGCCTGCGCCAGTGGCAGGAGACGCGCCTGAAGGCCGGGTTCGAGCTGATGCACGTCACCCGCAACACGCCGCGCCGCGCCGAAGAGGTGCTGGATGGCGGCAGCATCTACTGGGTGATCAAGGGGGTGATGTGCGCCCGCCAGCCGATCATCGAGCTTCGCAGCATGCAGCGGGCCGATGGCCGTCCGGCCTGTGGCATCGTCCTGGCACCCGAGATCGTGGCGGTGGAGCCGACACGGATGCGGATCTTTCAGGGATGGCGCTATCTCGAGGCGAAGGACGCGCCGGTTGATCTGCCGATGGCATCCGACGGGGACGAGGCGATGCCGCCCGAGCTTGTCGCCGAACTGCGGGAACTCGGGCTTCTTTAGTTCTTCCGGCGCCAGTCCCAGGGCGCGTCGAACCGTCCCTGCCACATGCCGCGCCTTTCGTGCGCCGCCGCGTCCTCGGCCGCCACATAGTCTGTCGAATAGCGCCTGTAGGCCAGCGCCAGCCCTCTGGCCACCAGCGTTTCGGCGATGTCGGTCCCGTCGGCCTCGCACCGCATGACCAGCCGGCCATAGCGGTCTACATCGACAAGGCTGCAGACAAGCTGCGGGGCGGCGGCGACAAGCTCGCCCATGGCGCGCGTCGCGGCATCTCCGCAGGACCAGTCCTCGCCGCTGTCTGTCTGGCAGGTCTGTTTGCGTTCCGGCGCGTCGATCCCGTGAAGACGGATCTTCAGCCTGCCGCTTCGCAGAGAATCCCCGTCGATCACCTTGGTGACCGTGACCTCGCCGGACAGGGCGAAGGGCGGGTCATCGGCAAGCGCCGGGGTCGCGCCCTGAACGGCAAGCCAGGCCAGACAGGCGAGAGCCGGCTGTGTGATGAGGAATCTGTACATAAGCAAAAACTAAAATAATGGAGGCTGTCGGGCCAGACAGAAAAGCAGGAAACGCCGCGCCGCGCGTCCTGCTTTCCTGTCATCCGGAGGGATCAGAAACTGAATCTAACCCGGCTAGATGGTTCTAGGACACATAGGGATTGTCGTGGAACGGGTCGTTTTCCTCGGTCAGCTCGTCGCCTGTCGGAATCCATTCCGCTTCCGGGTTAAGGGTGGCGGCCAGCGCGCTGGAGCTTTCCGGAATGGCGACGAACGGGCCCTGCGCCTCGTTCGGTACGGCCGCTCGCCGGGACATCCGGTACAGGGCGAAGCTGGCGATCATCGCCTGCAGCACGGTGACCATCACAAAGAAACTGCCGATACCCAGATATTCGATGGACAGCGCCGCCAGCGGCGAGCCTAGAACCGCGCCGCCGCCATTAACCATCACAAGGCCGGATGCCGCCGCCACCATCTGGCGCGGGGTCAGGAAGTCATTCGCATGCGCGATGCACAGCGAATAGAGCGGGAAGAGCGAGCCGCCATATATAAGCATGCACAGCAGCAGCAGCGCGAATTCCGCCTTGCCGAACAGGGTGGCAAGCGCGGCCGCCACGCCGCCCATTACCGCAACACCCAGAATCACCATCCGCCGGTCGAACCTGTCGGACAGCCTGCCGACCGGGTATTGCAGCAGCAGGGCGCCAAGAACCGGCGCTGTCATGAAATAGCCAACCTCGCTGTTGTCGAGGCCGATGGACAGGCCATAGACAGCCCCCATGCCGAACATCATCGACACGGCCACTCCGTTCAGCCCCAGACCGATCACGGCAAGCGGCGAGACCTGGATCAGGCGGCGGACGCTCATGCGCTCCGGTTCCTCGAAGCTCGGGGCGCCGGTGCTCGACAGAAGGATGGGCACAACCGCGATCGAGACAAGGACCGAGGCCAGGACGAACAGCGCCATGCTGTTCTCCGCGCCGGCGGAGATCATCATCTGGCCAAGGCCGAGGCCGCCCATGGTGATGATCATGTATAGCGACAGCATCTGGCCGCGGGTCTCGTTTGTCGATTTGTCGTTCAGCCAGCTTTCGCAGACGATATACATGCCGGCGAAACAGA
>CAJWVJ010000005.1 GCA_913048595.1 uncultured Alphaproteobacteria bacterium
CGAGCGCCCCCGCCCGCCAGGCATGGTAATAGGGATTGGCGATCAGCGCCGCCGCGTCCGGCTTGGCTCCCTTGACCAGACCGCCGAGAAAGGCCAGCGGCTCTCGTGTGCCGGGAACCGGCAGCATCTGCCGGTCGAGATCGACAAGCCCGGCCGCCGCCGGCCAGCGGCGCGCAATGTAATGTTCAATAGCGGCGGTAAAGCGCGGATGTCCGGCCGCCTTGGGATAGAACTGCCAACCATCATTATGCGCCGCCAGGCTGTCGATCAGCAGGCTGCCGCCGGCGATCTGCGGCTCGCCAATCGACAGGTCCAGCAGGGCCCGGCCGGATGGCGGTGTCTGGTCAGCCAGAAGCGCGCGCATCTGCGCGAACATATTGCCGTCGAAAAGACTGTATTCCGGGTTCAGCTTCATGATCCGCCATTTCACATCTGTCATGCCCGTCAAGGTGCCTCACAGAACTAACGCATCGGCCTGTGAGGGGCAATCACCCAGCAGCAATTCCGCACCGCTGGCAACGGCAGCCACTTGCGACCCGATTGCCGATGGACAAGGCCACGGGGCCATCCTACATCTGATAAGATCGTAGCGCGAGGACGGAGCATGTCATGACGGCACCGGCTGGCAGGATTCCGGCGGTCTTCCTGGACCGCGACAACACGCTGAATGTCGACCATGGCTATACCCACCGGGTCGAGGATTTCGCCTGGATCGCCGGCGCGCCGCAGGCACTGGCGATGTTCCATAAATGTGGGCTTGCCTGTTTCCTTGTGACCAACCAGGGCGGCATCGGCAAAGGGCTGTACGGCGTCGCCGAGATGACCGCCTTCAACGACCATCTGTGCCGCGAGGCCGAAAGTGCCGGCGGAAAGATTACCGACATCGCCTATTGCGCCCATCATCCGCAGGCGGTTCATCCGGAATGGCGCGCGCCAAGCCCGCGCCGCAAGCCGGCGCCAGGCATGATCCTGGAACTTGCCGAGAAGTGGAACATCGAGCTTGGCGCCTCGGTGATGATCGGCGACCGTGACAGTGATGTCGCCGCGGGGGAGGCTGCCGGATGCCACACCTATAAATTCGACGGTGGTGATCTCGCGGCTCTGGCGCGCCATGTTCTGGGGCGGCATTTCGGGCATCTGGACAATGGCTGACGTAACCGTCATCGGGGGCGGACTGACCGGGCTGATGACCGCCATCGCGCTGTCGCATGCCGGACCGCGAATTCATCTAGTCGACCGCGCCGGCCAGGATGCCGCGCCGCCGGACGAGCGTACCACCACCATCAACGCCGCAGGTGCCCGCATGATGCAGGCGCTTGGCGTCTGGGACCGGATGGCAAGCGCGCCGGCTAAGGTGATGCGGGTGGCGGTTGCCGAAGGCCCGGCACCGACCGGTCTGGCCGCGCGGCGACGGCGCGACAGCGATTTGTCATGGCAGGGCGGTGACCGGCCGATGGGATATGTCGTCGGCAACGCTGCACTTCAGGACGCGCTTCGCACGACCCTTGGCACCCGCGAGGTGAGCGAGCATCGCGGCCGTGCGGTCACCGGCTGGCATGCCGATGCCGATGGCGCGGTCCTGACACTGGCCGATGCCGGCGGAACCGGAGTCAGCCTTCACACATCGCTTGCTGTCGCCTGCGACGGGGCGCGAAGCGTGATGGCCGATCTTGCCGGCCTTGCCAGACGCGAGGAGCGACAGACACAGACCGCCATCGTCACCACGCTTCGCACCGAACGGCGTCACGAGGACACCGCCTATCAGCGGTTTCTGCCGGGAGGACCTTTCGCCCTGATGCCCGGGCCGGGCGAGACCGGCGGCCATGAAATGTCGCTTGTCTGGACCCTGCCGAACACGACGGCGCAGGAACTGATTGCCGCCGAGCCGGCAGCCTTCGAGGCCGCCTGTTTCGAGGCGTTCGGGTCACGGCTTGGCTATATGAGCCTTGCCGGCACCCGGCTGGCCTGGCCTCTGCAGCCCTCATGGCGGCGGCGGATCACGGCCACGGGCCTTGTTCTGGCCGGCGATGCGGCGCATGCCATCCACCCGCTTGCCGGGCAAGGATACAACCTTGCCCTTGCCGACGCCGCGGTGCTGGCCGACCTTCTGGCTGCCTGCGCCCGCCGCGGGCTGAGCCCGTCGCATCCATCACTTCGCAAGGGGTATGAGATGGCGCGGTTCAACGAGAGGCTGACGTTGAGCATGGCGACGTCCGGCCTCAACAGGCTGTTCGCGGGCGCGCCGCCCTTCATGCGGCGGGCTGCCGGGATCGGCTTTTCGGTTCTCGACAGGCTTCCGGCGAAATCGCTGTTCTCAAAGATTGCCGAGGGCGGCCGGCTGGCCGACGCGGCCCTGCTGCAAGGACAGCTTCCCGGCACAAGGCGTCCTGGCTAGCCGAGAAAGACTAGCCGCGGGACTGGCCGGCGGCGGCCAGCCGGTCTGCATACTCCGCCAGCAAGCTGTCCTGCCGCATGCCGTAATCATGGAGGATGTCCCAGCTGAACAGCCCGGTGTCATGGCCGTCGTCAAACACCAGGCGGACAGCGTAATTGCCGACGGGCTCGATGCCGGTGATGGCGACATGGCGTTTGCCGGCAGGCGTGGTTTTCTGGCCGGCACCATGGCCCTGAACCTCGGCCGACGGCGATTCCACGCGCAGCAATTCGGCGCTCAGCGCAAAGCTGTCGCCATTTTCGAAACTGACATGAAGGGTGCGCTTGTCGGATGCGAGCCGGATTTCGGACGGCGAGGCGGTTGTCATCAGCGGCGCGCCTCGCGCTCCGCCTCGCTCAGCTCGCGCGATTCATCGAGAAGCATGATCGGCACGCCGGCGCGCACCGGAAAGGCCCTGCCAAGCTGATGGCTGACAAGCTCGCCCCGCGCGCGGTCATAATCCAGCGGTCCATGCGTGACCGGGCAGACCAGCACCTCGAGAAGCACCGGATCAATCCCTGACGGGGCAGCGTCATTGCCATTCTGGTCAGTGTCGTGCGTCATTCTGGCCGTCATCCTCGTGAAGCGCCATTTCCATCATCGCGACAAGAAGGTCGGCGCGGCGGCTAATCCCCTCTGCCTCGAGAAGCGCCTGCTTCTCGGCGACGTCGAACGGACAGACCATGGCAAGCGTGTTGAGAATGGCATTGTCGTCAGACCGTTCGATCTGGTCCCAGTCTGCCTCAAACCCGCGCTGATCGAAATAGCGACGCATCACATCGAACATATGGCCGCGATCACCAATGCCGGCGTCACTGTCATCGAGATCGGCGGCGAATTCATGCCAGCTGACATCCGCCAGCCGGTATCCGCCCGCGCTCAGCCGGTGGTCATGAAGCCGGAAACGGCAGACGCCGTTCAGCGCGATCATGTAGCGGCCATCGCCTGTTTCCTGAAAATAGCTGATGCGGCCGGCACAGCCGATGCCGAACAGCTCGCCGGATTCCTCCATCGGCTGGACCATGCCGATCAGCCTGCCGCTGCTGCCAAGCGCATCCTCGACCATGGCGAGGTAGCGCGGCTCGAAAATATTCAATGGCAGCTGGCCGCCGGGAAGAAGAAGCGCGTTCGGCAGCGGGAAGATAGGCATCTGGGCCGGCAGGGCCGCGGCGGCGTCATAATCCATGTTCATCATCAGAATCCCGTTTGGCTTGGGACATCATCCATGCCGGCCAGACAGCGGCCGGCACCGGTCATGCCTTATGAAAACAGAAGTGTCGAAAGCTTGCGCCTGGCGGCAATCACATCCGGGTTCGCCGCGCCGAGCGTGGCAAAGAATTCCAGAAGCTGAAGCCGCGCCGCATCATCATTCCACCCACGCTCGATGCGGATGGATTCGAGAAGTTGCGTCATCGCCTCGGCATTTTCACCGACAGCATAGAGCGCCAGCGCACATTCCTGCCTGGCGGCCAGATCGGTTGGGTCTGCCTCGACGGCGGCGCGCGCCGCCCCCAGCTCACCGGCTGATTCCGACGCCTTTTCCGCCAGCTCGACCGCGGCAATGGCAGACGCCATCGCCGGATCGTCTCGGTACTCGTCATTCAGCTGGTCGATGACCTCGCGCGCACCGGCGATGTCGCCGCTGGCGCTGAGGCAGCGCACCACGCCCGCCAGCGCGGCGACGGATTCCGGCGCTGCCCCCATCACCTCCTGGAACTGCATCATCGCGGTCCCGTGATCACCGGCGGCGAGCGACGCCTCGGCAGCCTCGAGCATGGCCTCGATATCGGCCCCGGCGCCGCCCATCGACACCAGCTTTTCAATGAATTGCTTGACGTTTGATTCAGGCTGCGCGCCGGCGAAACCGTCAACCGGCTGGCCATCGACAAAACCATAGACCGTGGGGACCGACTGGACACGCATCTGCTGCGCGATCTGCTGATTGTCGTCAATATTGACCCGCACCATGCGGACCTTGCCGGCATTCGCCCCGACGACCTTTTCCAGCACCGGGCCAAGCTGCTTGCACGGCCCGCACCATGGCGCCCAGAACTGCACCACTGTCGGCGTTGCCTTCGACCCCTCGATGACCTCGGCCATGAAATTGTCGATCGTGACGTCAACCGGCGCCGTCTGCTGTGCTGAAATCATCTGGTCCATGATGGCGCAGGTTCCATTTGCTGAAAGATGGGGCCACCCGCGGTCCGGACGGCAAAGGTGATGAACGGGTCTCTGTTGAATTTAGGCATCACATCCCTCAAAACAAGGTGCAGTGTCGACGCCGGCGGATGGGCGCGGCGTTACAGCGTGACCATCACAGGGTCATGGCCGGTGATGGCCAGGAACCGGCGCAGCCCGTCCGGCGTCACGCCGAGCGTCAGGTCATTCACCAGCGGGTGGAAATACAGCATCTTGGCTTCCATCAGCCCGCTGTCCAGCGCCAGCCGCACCCGGTGATCGGAATCATTGATCAGGGTGAAGGGGCTGACCGCGCCCGGGCGCACGCCAAGGAACTCGAACAGCCGGTCGGCGCTGCCGAAGGACAGCCGGTCGGCGCCGATCTTGTCCTGAAGGGCCTTCAGATCAATGTCACGGTCTTCCTGGGCGACCACCAGAAAATTCCGCTTCTTGCGATCGCGAAGATAGAGGTTCTTCACATGCGTTCCGTCCATCTGGCCGCGGAGGGCCTTGGAATCCTCGACCGTGCGGAGCGGCGGATGTTCGTGACGCGTCATCTCGATGCTGGCCCCGGAAAGCGTTTCGATCAGGCTTTCCGGCGTAGTGGGAAGGCTGTCCTTGAAGGCGGAAGAGGCGTCCATGGTTTCGTCTCCGGCAATGATCTGTAACCCGCTGACAGATAAATCCCCGCCGCGTTTTGTCAAGCCGTCGCCACCCTCCATGCCATCCTCGATGCCATGATGCATAAGGGCGGACACAATGGCTTATTCATCACCGCGCCATCATGTAACAGAATGCAACGATTGACCGCCCTTTATATGTGGCCTAGGACGGCGGACAGGCGACGGATTCACAAACGTCTTCAAAGACGTCTCCATGGGCGTCTCCATGGGCGTCTTGATTGGCGTCCGGGAACAGGTGGCGATGACACGCATCGGATTGATTGGCTGCGGCATGTGGGGCCGGAATCTGGCTCGTAATCTTGCCTCGCTCGGCGCGCTGGCGGCGGTTGCCGACCAGAACGACGACCGCGCCACCGGGTTTGCCGAGGAATTCGGCACCAGCGCGATGCCCGTCGGCAGGCTGCTAGGTGAGGCCGATCTCGATGGTGTGGTGATCGCCACCGCGGCCCCGACACATGCCGGTCTCGCCCTGACGGCGCTTGCCGCCGGTCTTCATGTCTATGTTGAAAAACCCTTTGCCATCACGCTTGCCGAGGCCGAACGGATGGCCACCGCGGCCGCCACGGCCGGCCGCCAGATGATGGTGGGGCATCTGATCCGCTATCATGACGCCTTTCTGGAACTGCAAGCTCAGGTCGGGTCCGGGGTGATCGGGAGCGTCCGGCATGTGACGGCAAACCGGCTGGCGATGGGCCGGATCCGCGCCACCGAGTCGGTTATCCACGATCTCTGTCCGCATGATATCTCGCTGATCCTGGCCATCATGGGCGGCATGCCGACAGCGGTCAGCTGCGCCGGTGCCAGCCATGTGACAGCCGGCATTCCCGATATGCTGTCGACCTTGTTCGCCTTCGAGGGCGGGCGCAGCGCGACGATGACGACAAGCTGGATGTCGCCCTACAAGGAACATCGCCTGGTCGTCACCGGAAGCAAGGGGTCCATTGTCTTTGACGACACCCGTCCCTGGGCTGAAAAGCTGACCCTCTACCGTGACAGCATCACGCCAGACGGGGACAATTTCGCCGTGGCGCGCGCCAGGCCGCTGCATCTGCCGCTTGAAGAGGCCGAACCACTGAAACAGGAGATGCAGGCCTTCATCACAAGCTGCGAGACAGGTCTTCCGGCCCCCACAGCTGTCGATGACGCACTGGCTGTCCAGCGCGTTCTTCATAGCATGATGCAGAATTTCGCCGAGTTCGGAACCGCGGAAGACGCCCCTTCCGCCGCACGAGAAAGAGGCTGACCATGATTCCCTTTATCGACCTTGCCGCGCAGCAGGCCCGAATTCGCGACAGGATCGAGGCCGGATTCGGCACGGTTCTCGACCATGGCGCCTATGTCATGGGGCCCGAGGTTGCTGCAATCGAGGCGCGGCTGGCAGAGGCCGCCGGCAGCAGACACTGCGTCAGCTGTTCGTCGGGAACCGACGCGCTCATCCTTGCTCTGCTGGCACAGGGGCTTCGCCCGGGCCAGGGGGTGATTGTTCCCTCCTTCACCTTCGCCGCCAGTGCCGAGGTGATGCCGGTCCTTGGCGCGGTGCCTGTCTTCGCCGAGGTTGATCCTGTTACCTTCAATCTCGATCCCGCAAGCCTGCCGGCCGCAATGGCCGCGGCACGCGAGTCCGGCATCGAGCCTGTGGGCATCATCGGTGTCGGGCTGTTCGGCCAGCCGGCGGACTATGCCGCGATCGGCGCCTTCGCCGAGGCGGAAGGGCTCTGGGTGGTGGACGACGCGGCCCAGAGTTTCGGTGCCAGCCTCAACAACATGCCTGTCGGCCAGCTTGCCGACATCACCTGCACCAGCTTCTTTCCGGCAAAGCCGCTTGGGTGCTATGGCGATGGCGGGGCTGTATTTGTGGATGATGACGCGAAGGCCGAGCTCATGCGGTCCTGCCGCGTTCATGGCATGGGCAAGAACAAATACGAGAATATTCGCATTGGCATGACGGCCCGGCTCGACACGCTGCAGGCGGCCGTTCTGGATGCCAAGCTTGATATTTTCGAGGATGAGCTGGACCGCCGCCAGACGGTGGCCGACCATTACGAGGCCCTTCTCGACGGGATTGCCGTGCCACCGCGCCTTGCGGCGGGCGCTACCTCCAGCTGGGCGCAGTATACGGTGAAGCTTCCCGCCGGCACCGACCGCGACGCTGTGATGGCGGCGCTCAAGGAACGGGGGGTGCCAAGCGCCATCTATTACCCGGTGCCGATGCACCGGCAGCCGCCCTATCAGTCATATCCGGTCAGCGGCTGCGGGATGGAAGTGACGGCCGACCTGTGCAGCCGGGTGCTGGCCCTGCCGATGCATCCCTATCTGGACTACGCGCAGCAACAGCAGGTCGCCGCCGCGCTGGCCACGGCGCTTGGCAACAGCGGCGCATCCGGCGGCATGCAGGAAATCGCCTGACGGTGACATTCCCCGCTTGCAAGGCTGAACAGCTTGCATTATACCGTCGCAACGCGGACCACGCCGGCTGACCTGCCGGCATCGCGACGCGGGTGTAGCTCAGGGGTAGAGCACAACCTTGCCAAGGTTGGGGTCGAGGGTTCGAATCCCTTCACCCGCTCCATTTTCCAAGATGTGAAAAAAAGCGGATAACTGGCTGGAAAGCCTGATCTTTTTCCAGTTTGTTACCCACCCTTCCCCAATATTGTTGCTGAGGGCAGTGAAGACATATTTCTATTCAGGTCAGGGTGTTCAGTGGCATTTTGACACAATCCTGACACACAGGCTCTAATCTGCCTCAAAATTTCTTTGAGTCTTAAATCTAAACCAGTATTTCAAAGCGTACGCCGAGTACGATCAGCTTGCGTCTTGAAGGCAGATACATTCATTCCACAGAATTAAACGTTGTTTAGAGTTGTATCTGGCGTCTAAATGGGGGCTGGTTCACCAAACAATTGATGGGTTATGGTTGGGCTAAAGTCCTGTTTTGGATCAAAAACCCGTGCTTGGCGCTTGCATAATATGACCAATTTGCAGAGATACATTAGTGTTTTGGCAGTTCACCCGTTTAAACGGGCGGCAAGGTTAATTAAGCGCCGCAGTATCATGATTCTTCAAAAGGCCTACCTTGCAGTGGCTCTCATAATGCTGGTTTCCTTTGTGGCATCTCTTGCATCATCGCTCACTCCAAACACGACTATATCAGCTCTGCTGTCCAACCAGTCCTGGGATCTTGAAGCTATGGTACAAAAGGCTTCTGACACTCGCCCTTGGAACGACAATGGAGCCCGCTCATACGGGCCTTTGACATATCGCCTCACCAATCTGGGCGCTAGTTTTGCGCCGTATGTTGGCATGCCCGACGTAGCTTTCTTCGAACATAACGCCACAGAACCAGCGCACCATTTTTTCCTAACCATGGTCGCTGGACTCAGCGCATTGGTTGTCGGATGGGTTATTGGGTGCGCCCTAACCAGCAACCCCGCTAGTCGCTTGGTATCGGCAGTTGTTTTTGGCTCTGCCCTCCTGCAAACAAAGCCTTGGCGACACGAGCTATTCGTTGGTCACCCTGACGTAGTTATGGCGCCACTAGCTGCTGGGCTCGCGTATTTCCTGCTGAAAGGGGCTATTGAGGGACAAAGGGTGGCCAACATATCTCCTGTAAGCGTAATGCTTGGCTTGGGAATGGCAACAAAAGTCAGCTTTATTTACTTCTTGCCACCTATCATAGGCGCTTACCTATCACCAAACAGCCTGAGGACGATCCTGCGATTAGGCTTTATCGCAGCGCTAGCTTTTCTTGTTTATATTGCAGTCGGGTTTCCGCAATCACTGTTCATTCATGAGGTTATTGGGGCGATGCTCGATCAAAAACAGGTTCTTGCACCGGTTAACGCCGAAAGCATCTTGCGCTGGATATGGATGTTTTTTGATGTTTTTGCCCATCTAGCTGGGGTCATGCTTTTGCTGTCAGTAACCATAGCCGACAGACCGCTGATAGCCTCAATCAGTCAGGCGTCTCGCAGAAAAATCATCGGATTTGGGATCTTGGCTTCTTTGCCAGCCTTGACAGTGATCTGCACCATGAATTTCATTCCATCATTTGTGAATTCCACGGAACATTATTCCATAAGTTTTTCTGCATATACCGTGGTTGGGATGGCGCTTGGAATGGCTTGCCTTGTTTACAAGGTCCTCGGCCTTCTGCCTCATAAAATAGAACGCACACGGAAATTGTTGGGTCCCTTTGCTTTGGTAATTGCCGTATATACCTCAGGCTTGGCTTCACCAGCCTACATCAACGAAACCGCCAAGGAAAATTTGAAGGGTCGCTCAGAACAAATTCAACTCATCGAAAAAATCAATTTCTTATCAAACACTGGAGCTGTTCCTCTGATAACTCCTTATTTCCCAAATTTTCAGCTTCCTCAGCAAGAGGGACTTGGCAAAGAAAGGCTCGAGAAAGAAGCCGCATCAACTCTTGGCATTAAAAATGGGATTTTTTTGATGATTGACTGGGGCTGGTACTCACGCTTTCTTGAGGATGAGCCAAACCAGTACGACCTCATAGATGGCTACGAAAACTGGCTTGAAAACCGCCAACTGTATACTGAACTTTTTGAAACCGGAACCATGTCTGGCATTTCATTTGAATTAATCTATCACCAAGGGAGCAGCCAAATTTGGGCTACTGACCACCTCGCAAAAGCTTATCGTCAAAAGTCATGGCGCTAGAGGTGTAAGTGATCATACGGTGCTGAAAAACAGGAAACGGGCGATTTGGGGAAGTTGTATTTGTTTGATATTTATTTCTACATGCCCAGCGTATGCATTTGAGCAAGTATGTAAAAACAGTGCATAGGGGCAGCAACTCGGCACGTCACACAAGCACCAAGCCATGACACACTCCTGACCCACAGGGCTAATGTGGAAATATTTTCTGAGGGTATGCTTGGGTTTGAGGCCGTAGCCTATAACCTTGCCAAGGTTGGGGTCGAGGGTTCGAATCCCTTCACCCGCTCCGGTCTCCGGACTGGAACGTGAATTTTCCACGCTCTTTTCAATGATTTGCAAGCGGATCACGCGCTTGCGCACCGAAAAGAGTAGGTCACATGGTAGGTCACAATCCGCAGTTCACATACCGCAAGGACGGTGTGTTTTACTTCTCCCGACGCATTCCCAAAGACATCAGACACAAGTACGAGCATGACAGATTCGTCATGTGTCTTAGGACGAAGAGCCGTGTTGTTGCTGATAAATCGTCCAGAGCCATTGCAGCACGTCTTGATGAATACTGGATGTCTCTGCGCATAGCGGATCTCAATATTCCATCCATGCTTCCTGTGAACGGTCAGGTCACGACGGAAACAGTGATCACCCTGCAACAGGCTTTGCAGAATTATCATTCCCTCAAAGGTACCGGAAAGGATGATCTGTCTTGCGACAGTGCTTTCGCACAGACATTCATTCCCGACAGGAATAATGTCACCAAGCGTCTGCCCATACCGGTCGAACATCTACGTCTGATACAGGACACATGCCGCAAGACAGACGATGATCTGCGATCGCGGTCGCGCCGGCAACCGACAGGCCGGGCCACGGCCTGTGACCCGGGATCACGCTTCAAGGACACACCGCAATCATGCTACGATTGCCAGATGGCATGATGCCGGCGTGACGTTCACGGCAAAGAGGATGTGGTGCGGTGGGTGAAGATGATCTGCGCGAAGAGGTGGCAACCCTGAAGAAAGAGGTCTCGAAGCTGCGGCTGGAGACGAATCTTCGCAAATCGCTTGCCAATGAGCTGGAAAAGCAGAAAAAGGTGGCGAACACCGCCAAGGCGGAGCTTGAGGAAAAGCACCGCAACCTGATTTCCAGCCTGAATTACGCGGCACGAATCCAGACATCCATTCTGCCGTCGCGGGCGGCACTCGACAGGCTTTTCCCTGGACATTTCATTTTCTGGGAACCGCAGAACATCGTGGGCGGCGACGCCTACTTCCTGCATCTTGCGGATATGGCAGGCAGCGGAACCCCGGCCAGTGAACCGGCGGCGGCCAAACCGAAAGCCGGGGTCTTCAGCGTCTATGACTGCACCGGGCACGGGGTGCCGGGGGCCTTCATGACGCTTCTTGGCGAACGCGCGCTGGAAACCGGATGCGGTCTTGCCGCCGCGGATGACGCCCGGGCCGGCGGCATCCTGTCCCACGTCGATGATTTTATCCGCCGTGAAGTGAATGCCGAAGACGGCACTGAGGCCAATGACGGCATGGATTGTCTTGTCCTTGATGTCGGCGCCGACGGCAGCTGCCGCTATGCCTCGGCCAATTTCACATTGTTCGGGCAGACAGCGGACGGCTTTGTCGAGCTCGAAACAGACGAGGCCAGTGTTGGCTACCGGCTCGAGGCGGGCGAGACCGCGCCGGAATTCACCACCCACCGCCTCGATCTTTCGCGGTTCAGGTCAATTGTCATCGCCTCGGACGGGATCCTCGACCAGGTCGGGGGGCCAAAGGGCCTTTCGCTTGGCAGGCGCCGGCTGACCGCCATGCTCGCCGCCGCCACACAGGCGCCCGGGTCGGCCATCCCGATCGACGGCGATGCTGTGGTCACCGCCATCCGCGACTATCAGGGGGCCCGCGAGCAGCGGGATGACATGACGCTGATCATCCTCCCCTGCTAGTCCGAAAGCCGGGCCGCGGGACCGCCTAGTCGCGGCCAATCGAATGATAGTTCAGCCCGGCGCGCCGCATGTCGCTCGGGCGGTAGATGTTGCGAAGATCGACAAGGGTCGTGCCGCGCATGGCATCCAGATACTGCACCGGGGTCAGCGCCCGGAACTCGTTCCATTCTGTGATGACAACCGCGATATCCGCGCCGGTCAGACACTCCACCGCGCTGCTGGTGAATGTTGTTTCGCCAGGAAGCATTGATTGCGCCTCTGCCATCGCCTTGGGATCATAGGCGCGGATCGCCGCCCCGCCCTCGGACAGCGCGCTGATGATATCAAGTGACGGGCTGTCGCGCATATCGTCGGTTTCAGGCTTGAAGGACAAGCCGAGAATGGCCACCACCTTGCCGCTGACATCCCCGTCGGCGGCAGCGGTGACGCGCTTCGCCATCGACCGTTTGCGGCTGTTATTATAGGCGACGACCTCGTTTACGATGCCGAGACCGGCATCGTGATCCTCGGCTGTGCGCACCAGAGCCAGCGTATCCTTCGGGAAACAGGACCCGCCATAGCCTGGCCCCGGATGAAGAAACTTGTTGCCGATCCGCTTGTCCAGCCCCATGCCCCTGGCGACGTCATGGACATCCGCCCCGACCTTCTCGCAGAGGTCAGCCATCTGGTTGATGTAGGAAATTTTCACCGCAAGAAAGGCGTTGCTGGCATATTTGATCAGCTCCGAGGTTTCCAGGCTTGTCACCAGTATCGGCGTCTCGATCAGATAGAGCGGGCGGTAGAGGGCGCGAAGCACATCCTGGGCGCGTTCGCTCTCGGCGCCCACCACCACACGGTCGGGACGCATGAAATCACTGATCGCGGCGCCCTCGCGAAGAAATTCCGGGTTGGACGCGACGTCGAAATCGGCGTTCGGGCTTGTCGTCCTGATGATGGACTCGACCTCGCGGCCGGTGCCGACGGGGACTGTCGATTTGGTGACGATCACCGTGTAGCCAGTCAGGTGCCCGGCCAGTTCACGCGCCGCATCGAAGACATAGGTCAGGTCGGCATGACCGTCACCGCGACGCGTCGGAGTCCCGACGGCGATGAAAACCGCATCCGCTTCCGCGACCAAAGGACCAAGCTCGGTGGTGAAATGAAGCCGGTTTGCCGCCACGTTGCGCGCGACAAGGTCCTCAAGCCCGGGCTCATAGATCGGCATGATGCCGGCCTTGATGCTGTCAATCTTGCCGGCATCCTTGTCGATGCAGGTGACGTCGAACCCGAATTCGGAAAAGCAGGCCCCCGATACAAGACCGACATACCCCGTTCCGATGACCGCCAGCTTCATTTGGTTCTCCCTCGATCAGTGAAAAGGCCAGCATACCGACCCTGACTCCTCTTGAATCATCATTCTGTTACAAAAGGTTTACGATGAATTCCAGTTTGTCAGAATCCGCGCCCTACAGATCCATCATGCGTTCAACGGCAAGCGTCATGACATGGCCGAGCGCAATGTGTGATTCCTGAATATGCATGGTCACCCGGCTTGGGACCGCCAGCAGCACATCGGCGTGGTCCGCAAGGCGGCCACCGCCCTCGCCGGTCATGGCGCAGACCCGGATATCACGGCTTCTTGCCGCTTCGCAGGCCGCCACAACATTGGCCGAATTGCCGCTTGTGGAAATGGCAACCAGGACATCACCCGCACGACCAAGAGTTTCGACCTGGCGGGCGAACACCCCTTCAAACCCGAAATCATTGGCATAGGCTGTCAGAAGGGAGGTGTCGGTTGTCAGGGCCAGCGCCGCCAGCCCGTGCCGCGGACGGCGATGATCAAGGGTGGCGACGAATTCGGCAGAAAGATGCTGGGAATCCCCGGCAGACCCGCCATTCCCACAGAACATCAGCTTGCCGCCATCCTTCAGGCTGGCCACGATCATCTCGGCCGCCCTGATCACGGCCTCGCTGCAGGCGGAGGCCGTCCGAAACTTGACTTCGGCGGAGTTGGCGAGGCATGCGTGAACGTCGGTGGGTGTGAAATCTGCCATGCAAATTCGCTCTCGGCGTGGAACGTTCTGTCGCCTTGACCCGCCATGGAGGCAAAGCTATCCATGGGTACCAGCCGCCATTGAATATCGCAAGGACGCTTCCATGATCAAGACAGCCATTTTTCCTGTCGGCGGACTTGGCACCCGCTTCCTTCCGGCCACCAAGGCCATGCCGAAGGAAATGCTGCCGGTCGTCGACAAACCGCTTATCCAATATGCGGTGGAGGAAGCTGCCGAGGCTGGCGTCGAGGAATTCATCTTCGTCACCGGCCGCAACAAGACCGCCATTGAGGATCATTTCGACCATTCCTTCGAACTTGAGGCGACGCTGTCCGCGAAAGGCAAGGACGAGGCGCTGGATGTTGTCAAATCCATGCTGCACAATCCGGGATCGGTGATGTATGTCCGCCAGCAACAACCCGCAGGCCTTGGCCATGCCGTGTGGTGTGCGCGCCACCTGATCGGCTCGAAACCTGTCGCCGTGCTGCTGGCGGACGATTTGATCCTTGGTGCCAGCTGCGTACGAGAAATGGTGGAGTCCTACAGCGGCGGCAACATGGTCGCGGTGATGGATGTGCCGCAGGACCAGACCGTCGCCTATGGCATTGTCACGCCGGGCGCCGATGACGGGCGGGTCGTCCAGATTGAGGGGCTTGTCGAAAAGCCCGATCCGGACGAGGCGCCATCCAACATCGCGGTTGTCGGACGCTATATCATCACCCCCGAAGTCTTTGAAACACTTGCCGCGCAGGAGCGTGGCGCCGGCGGCGAAATCCAGCTCACCGACGCCCTAGCCAAGCAGATCGGCAGCGCCCCCTTCACCGGTGTCCGGTTTTCCGGCGAGCGGTTTGACTGCGGCTCCAAGCTTGGCTTCCTTCAGGCGAATGTGGCCTTCGGGCTGAACAATGGCACGCTGGAAGGCGACCTGCGATCCTGGCTCGAGGAGCGCTTGACGTGAGTAGCCACAGGTTCCATCCGACCATTCTGCGGGCCTATGACATTCGCGGGGTCTTCGAAGATACGCTGACCGTCGATGACGCCTTTGCCATAGGCCTGTCCTTCATCACCATCCAGCGCGCCCGCGGGCTTGGCACCGAGGTGGCCGTCGGCCGTGATGGCAGGCTGTCATCCCCGGCTCTGTCCGCCGCGCTTGTCGACGGGCTGGTCGCCGGCGGCGCCACGGTGACGGATATCGGCTGCGGGCCGACCCCGATGCTGTATTTCGCCGCGCATGAGCTTGCCTGTGGCGGGGCCATTCAGGTCACGGGAAGCCACAACCCCCCGACCCATAACGGCTTCAAGATGGTGATGGGCGGGCTGTCCTTCTTCGGAGACGACATCCAGGAGCTTGGCGGTGTCAGCGCCGATGGACCGGCCCTTGTCGATGGCGGCACCGTCACGCCATATGCCATCGAAGACGCCTATGTGGACCGGCTTGCCGCAGGCGCCAGGGCGACCGGGCTGTCCGTTGTCTGGGATTGCGGCAATGGCGCCAGCGGCCCGGTCACGGAAAAGCTGGTCGCTAGGCTGGATGGCACCCACAAGGTACTGTTCCCTGAAATCGACGGCACCTTCCCGAACCACCATCCCAACCCGGTCGATCCTGAAACACTCGACATTCTTCGTGCCGAGGTGAAGGCAGCGGGTGCCGATCTCGGCATCGGCTTTGACGGGGACGGGGACCGGATCGGCATTGTCGATTCCAGCGGCAGACAGGTGCCGGGTGACCTGCTGACCGCCTTCCTGGCAAAAGATGTCGCCACCCGCCACCCGGGCGCCCCGATCCTGCTTGACGTCAAATCGTCAGAGGCAGCCCTGCAGCTGATCGAGGATGCGGGCGCCGCCAGCGGAATCTGGAAAACCGGTCACAGCCACATGAAAAAGCGGATGAAGGAACTTCAGTCCCCACTTGCCGGCGAGATGTCCGGCCATATCTTCATCGCCGACCGGTATCTCGGTTTCGACGATGCCATTTACGCGGCGGCGCGCGTGATCACCCAGATGGTCACAGGCGGGAAGTCCATCGCCGCCTTCATGGATTCGCTTCCCGAACAGCACGCCACGCCGGAACTTCGCATCGATTGCCCGGACGAGGTGAAGTTCGGCGCGATGGCGAAGATTTCGGACCATGTTCTGGCCAACCATGACGCCGCGGATGTGAACACCATCGACGGGGTGCGGGTGCGGAGCGGCAGCGGCTGGTGGCTGATCCGCGCCTCGAACACCGAAGCGGCCCTTGTGGCGCGTGCGGAAGCTGGCAACAGGGCCGCGCTCGACACCCTTCTCGGGGACATCGAGACAACGCTTGCGGCGGCCGGTCTGGACTGGCGGCGCCCCTGAACATCATCGCGCGCGGCCCGTCCGTGGCAAGCTGCCGCTGGGTGGTTGGCAAGGGCGGACGCAGGGCTTATATTGGCGCTCACGCCCGGCACCCGGGCCTGAAGAATTCTTGGAGACATTCATGACTGACTATGTGGCGCGCGGCGGGCTGAAGGTCGCTGCGGAACTTGCTGATTTTGTCGAAACTGAGCTTCTTGCCAGTTCGGACATTGCACCCGATGCCTTCTGGGCATGCTTCGACGCGGCAGTGCACAGGCTGGCGCCGCGCAACCGCGAGCTTCTGGAGATCCGCGCCAGCATGCAGTCGCAGATCGACAGCTGGCTTGGCGACAATGCCGCCTCGGGAAGCGACAGCGCCGCCTACACGGCCTTCCTTCGCGAGATCGGCTATCTGGTCGAGGAAGGCGATGATTTCAGCGTCGAGACCGCGCATGTCGATCCGGAAATCGCCAGCATCGCCGGCCCGCAGCTGGTCGTGCCGATCACCAATGCACGCTATGCGCTTAACGCCGCCAATGCGCGGTTCGGCAGCCTCTATGACGCCTTTTACGGCACCGACGCCATTCCGGCCGAAGAATCACCTGTGGCCGGCTATGACCCGGCGCGCGGCGCCAAGGTGATTGCCCGCGTCCGCACCTTTCTTCAGGACACCTGGCCGCTTGACGGTGGCAGCTGGGCCGATCTGACCGGCCTGTCCGTATCTGATTGCGCCCTTGTCGCGCGGTTCGGCGCGGCAAGAGGCGGGCTGTCCGCCGCGCAAGGGTTCGCCGGCCATATCGGCGATGCCGCCGATCCTGCAGCGGTGGTGCTTCGCAATCACGGGCTTCATGTTCTGGTGAAGATCGACCGCGACGGCGTCATCGGGTGCGATGATGCCGCCGGAATCAATGATGTGGTGGCGGAATCGGCCATGTCGAGCATCATGGACTGCGAGGATTCGGTGGCCTGTGTCGACGCCGAGGACAAGGTTCTGGCCTATCGCAACTGGCGCGGGCTGATGGATGGCACCTTGCAGGACAGGTTCGAGAAGGGCGGGCGCACCATCACCCGCAAGCTTGCCGAGGACATCGCCTTCACCGCGGCAGACGGCAGCCAGGCCAGCCTGAAGGCGCGGGCGCTGATGCTGGTCCGCAATGTCGGCCATCTGATGACCAACCCAGCCATCCGGCTGGCTGACGGCAGCGAGGTTCCGGAGGGCATCATGGATGCCTTCATGACCGTGGCGGGCGCCCTGCCCGATCTTCGTGACGGCCGGAATTCGGCCGCCGGATCGGTCTATATCGTCAAGCCGAAGATGCATGGCCCGGACGAGGTCGGCTTTGCCGATGACATCTTCACCACGGTCGAGGCAAGCCTTGGCCTGGCGGCGAACACCATCAAGATCGGCATCATGGACGAAGAGCGGCGGACCACCGTCAATCTGAAGGAATGTATCCGAGCGGCGAAATCACGGGTTGTCTTCATCAATACCGGATTTCTCGATCGCACCGGCGACGAGATTCATACCTCGATGGAAGCCGGCCCGATGATCCGCAAGGCCGACATGAAGGGTGCCACATGGATCGGTGCCTATGAGGACTGGAACGTCGATATCGGACTTGCCTGCGGGCTGGCCGGAAAGGCCCAGATCGGCAAGGGCATGTGGGCCATGCCGGACAGGATGGCAGACATGCTGGAGCAGAAGATCGGGCATCCGATGGCCGGCGCGAACTGCGCCTGGGTGCCGTCGCCGACCGCTGCGACGCTTCACGCGCTTCATTACCACAAGGTTGATGTGGCCGCGCGCCAGGCTGAAATCGCCGGCCGGACGCGTGCCAGCCGCGACGACATCCTGTCGGTTCCGGTGGCGGTTCGTCCGAACTGGTCAGAAGATGATATCCGCGCCGAGCTTCGCAACAACGCGCAGGGCATCCTTGGCTATGTGGTGCGCTGGGTCGACCAGGGCGTCGGTTGTTCGAAAGTGCCGGACATCCACGATGTCGGGCTGATGGAAGACCGCGCCACGCTGCGAATCTCGTCGCAGCATATCGCCAACTGGCTTCACCACGGGGTTTGTTCCGAGGCGCTTGTCCGCGAGGTGATGGAGGAAATGGCGGCCGTCGTCGACAGGCAGAATGACGGCGACGACGCCTACAGCCCGATGGCGCCCGATTTCGACGCCTCGGTGGCGTTTCAGGCGGCCTGCGATCTAGTCTTCCGCGGCCGGCAGCAGCCGTCCGGATATACCGAGCCCGTGCTTCACGCGCGGCGGATCGAGAAGAAGGCGCAGCATGCCGTTTAACGCCGATCCCTATATCTCGAAGACACCGGGCTTTCCCAAGGAAGGCATCACCTTCTACGACATAAGCCCGATCCTCGAGGATAGTGTGGTTGTGCGGCAGGCGATGGACGCGCTTGCCGATCTGGCGCGTCCCATGCAGCCCGACATCATCGCCGGCGTCGATGCCAGGGGCTTTCTGTTCGCCCTGCCGCTGGCGCTGTCGCTTGATTGCGGCATGGTGATGGTGCGCAAGGCTGGCAAGCTGCCGGGCGAGCTGTTCGAACAGTCCTACGCGCTGGAATATGGCGAGGCGAGGCTGTCTATCCAGGCAAGCCGCCAGCTTCGGGGCAGGCGTGTGGTCCTGTGCGACGACCTTCTGGCGACCGGCGGCACGCTCGAGGCGGCAGCAGGGCTGGTCGGGCAATGCGGCGGCATCCTTGCCGGCGCGGTCTGCGTCATCGAGCTCACCGGCCTGAAAGGGCGGGCACGGCTTGACTGTCCTGTGGCGGCCCTGCAAACCTACGAATTCTGATCGCCGCGGCGGCCCTTCGCCGGCGGCGCAGCCTGCCGCCTGACTGACGCGGAGCGAAGCCGATGCGAATAACCCGCCAGCTGCTGTCCTGGTCGTTCTATGACTGGGCAAGCTCGCCCGTGCCGACACTTCACACCACCTTCATCTTCTCGGTGTTCTTCACCACCGCGGTGATGCCCGAGGGCGGCAGCGTCGCCTGGGCCTGGATGACCGCGGCCAGCGCCTTTGTTATCGCCATTGCGGCGCCTGTTCTGGGGCGGATGGCCGACGGGCGCGGGGCGGTCAAGCGATGTCTCTTCTACGCCACAATGATCGGTGCGGCGGCAACCGCCGGCCTGTGGTTCGTCGAACCGGATCCGGGCTTCGCGATGCTGGCGCTCGGGCTGTCGGCGCTGTCGATCCTGGCAATGGAGTTGAGCTTCGTTTTCTATAACGCGATGCTGCCGTCGGTGGCCGGACCGGCGGAATATGGCCGCGCCTCGGGCCTTGCCTGGGGGGTGGGCTATGTCGGGGCGATCTTCGCGCTTGTCGTCGTGCTACTTCTGTTCGTGATGCCCGAGGAGCCGGCCTTTGGGATCAGCCGCGAGGGCGCCGGCCATATCCGGATCACGATGATCTTCGCAGCGCTGTGGCTGTGCCTGTTCGCCGCGCCGCTGTTCCTGTTTGTGCACCAGCCGGAACCAGCGCCCGATCCGGACCCGCTTGGCACGCAGTTCCGCGCCAGCCTGAAAACGGCGATGGCCATTCCCGGCATGCCGCGTTTTCTTCTGGCGCGGATGCTGTTCGCCGACGCGCTGGTGACCCTGTTCGCCTTTGGCGGAATCTACGCCGCCACCGTTTTCGGCTTTTCCCAGACCAAAGTTCTTGTCTTCGGCATCATCCTCAACATCACCGCCGGACTTGGGGCCGGGTTCGGCGGGTTTGCGGATGACCGCATGGGGTCCATCAGGGTGATGCGCCTGTGCCTGGTGGCGCTGGCCGGGCTGGGGGTTGTCGCCATTCTGGCCCCGAGCGAGCCTGTCTTCTGGGCGGCGGGAGCCTGTCTCGGGATGTTCATCGGGCCGCTTCAATCCTCGGCGCGGGCCTGGGTGGCACGCGCCGCACCGCCATCGCAGCGCGCCAGCCTGTTCGGGCTGATGATGTTCTCGGGCAAGGCGACAAGCTTCGTCGGGCCGCTTCTCTATGGTGTTCTGGTCGCCGCGACGGGCACCGAACGGGCCGGCATGACGGTTGTCATCGCCCTGCTGATGGCAAGTCTTCTGGCGATGCCACAACGATAGGGGCTGTCAGGCGGCGCCTTCGTCGGCGGCGCGCACCTCATCGCGGAAGGTGTCGATCACCACATCCTTGCCGCCGCGCGAAATATGCCAGAAGGTCCATCCATTGCAGGATGGCAACGACTGAAGTTTCGCGCCAAGGCTGTGAATCGATCCGCTCTCGCTGGCCTCGGTCACCAGCGAGCCGTCGGCGCGAACACGCGCGGTGAAGCGGCGCTTCGAGTCGAACAGCACATCGCCTGGCTCGATCAGCCCGCGTTCAATCAGCGATCCGAAAGGCACTTTCGGTTTCGCCCGCTTCGGCTGGGTCGCCAGCAGATCGGCCGAGGCAATGGGCGTCACCACCTTGATCCGCTTGCGGGCCAGCGCGGCATAGGTGGGGTCCTGCTCGATGCCGATGAAATGCCGGCTGAGGCGGCGGGCCACGGCACCTGTGGTGCCGCTGCCGAAGAACGGGTCGAGGATCAGGTCGCCGCGGTTGGTCGATGCAAGGATCACCCGTGCCAGAAGCGATTCCGGCTTCTGCGTCGGATGCGCCTTGCGCCCGTCAGTCTTCAGCCGTTCGGCGCCGGTGCAGATCGGCAGCTCCCAGTCGGAGCGCATCTGCACATCATCATTCAGCGCCTTCATCGCCTCGTAATTGAAGGTGTGGCGCGAACTTTGCGATCGTGCCGCCCAGATCAGCGTTTCATGCGCATTGGTAAAGCGGCGGCCACGGAAATTCGGCATCGGGTTGGTCTTGCGCCAGACAACGTCGTTCAGCAGCCAGAAATCAAGGTCCTGGATGATGCGGCCAAGCCGGTAGATGTTGTGATAGCTGCCAATGACCCAGAGCGCGCCATCAGGTTTCAGGATGCGGCGCGCCTCGGCAAGCCAGGCGCTGCAGAAAGCGTCATAGGCGGCAAAGTTGTCGAACTTGTCCCAGTCGTCCTCGACACCGGCAACGGCCGACTGATCGGGGCGGGACAGGTTGCCGCCAAGCTGCAGATTGTAGGGCGGGTCGGCAAACACCAGATCCACAGAGGCGGACGGAAGCTTCTTCAGCTCCGCAAGGCAATCACCCTCGATCACAATATCCTTTTTCACGCGTCCCACCCGCTTATTCTTATCTGTCTTTCGGCGCCCCGACCCTTTCAAGAGACGGTCAACGCCATGCCAAGTCAACCGCTATGCGGGTGTCCTGAAGACACTCACAACATCTGGTAGTCCGTCGCATGACAGGCTGGTTATCTTGTGGGTGGTGCGGTGCAAGTTCCGTGCCTTTTCTGGCACTTGAGCTGAATTTGTTAACCTTTGGTGTAAGCTGTGTCGGCACCTTCGTCCCGGTCGGTGAGAGAAGGGTCAGTGAGAAGGGCGCGCACCGGGGCAAAGCTTCGGCGGTGATGCGCGGTGACGCCAAGCCGGTTCAGCGCCTCGCGATGGGCGGCGGTGCCATACCCCATATTGGTCTGCCATCCGTAGCCGGGATGCGCGGCGGACAGGTCTGTCATGATCCTGTCGCGTTCATGCTTGGCGATGACCGAGGCAGCGGCGATGCTGAGGCTGCGCGAGTCCCCCTTGACCAGCGTCTGCGCGGGCAGCGCCAGCGGCGGCATCTGGTTGCCATCGACAAGAACCTGCGCCGGCAGGCCGATGCCGGCCGATATCAGACGATCCGCCAGCATCTCGGCGACGCGCGCCATGCCGGAAAGCGTCGCCCGCAGGATGCCGTCCCGGTCGATCTGCGCCACCGGCACCGACAGCACCGCGTGATGATGCGGCGGCTTTGTCAGGATGGCGTGGAAGGCGGCCCGGTACGCCGCGGTCATTTTCTTGGAATCATCAAGACCCGACGGCAACGCGGCGACAGCGGCAGGGTCAAGCCAGGCCGCCGCCACGGTCACAGGTCCGGCCCAGGGGCCGCGGCCCGCCTCGTCAATGCCGATCACCGGGCCGTCAAATCCGGATTCAACCGCCAGGTCGGGCATCAGCCGGAACGGCGGGTGGACGCGGATTCCGTCAGGCGCGGCATGATCTCGACAAAATTGCAGGGCCGGTGCCGGATATCCAGCTGATAGCGAAGGATGTCATCCCAGCCGTCCTTGCAGGCCGAGGTCGATCCCGGCAGCGCGAAGAGATAGGTGCCGCGTGCCACCCCGGCAAGAGCGCGCGACTGCACGGTCGAGGTGCCGATCTTCTGATAGGACAGCATGCGGAACAGTTCGCCGAACCCGGCGATTTCCTTCTCGACGATGGCGGCGAAGGCCTCAGGCGTACTGTCACGGCCGGTCAGCCCGGTGCCGCCGGTCGTCACCACCACATCAATCTGCGGGTCATCGATCCATGCGTGAAGCCTGGCGGTGATGCGGTCCACATCATCGGTGATAATGGCGCGGTCGGCCAGCACATGGCCGTCCCCGGCGATGCGCGAGGCCAGAAAATCACCGGATTTGTCATCGGCCGCGCTGCGGGTATCGGACACCGTCATCACAGCAATGTTCACCGGCTGGAAGGCGATGCTCATATCAAGGCGGTCTGTGTTGTGCGCCATGTCTCTCCCCGGGGTCAGGATCCGGTGCCGGACTCTACCACCGGCGCGTCGATCATTGAAACAAATCGGCCCGACCCGCCGGACGCCAGCTCACGAAGCGACAGGGCCGGCTCGCCAAGCTGCGCACGGTAGATGGCAAGGTTGCTGACAACATTCTTGATATAGTGCCTTGTCTCGCGTGCCGGAATGGATTCGATCAGGAGGAACGGATCATCCTGATGATCCACCTTGGCAAGCCATTTGCGAAGATTGCCGGGGCCGCCGTTATAAGCCGCCAGAAGGCGGATCACCGACCCGTCGATCAGCGGTTCCTCCAGAAGCGAATTGATATAGGCCTGCCCGATCTGCAGATTGCGATGCGGGTTCAGCAGAAGATGCTTGTCACGGCCGCGAAGCGCCCGGTTCCGCGTCACGAACGAGGCCGTAGAGGGCATGATCTGCATCAGCCCAGCGGCGCGCGCGCGGCTCCTGGCGCGCGGGTTGAACCCTGATTCCTGCCGCGAGATGGCCCAGACAAGCGCCTGATCGACGGAGAATTCGACATCATAGCGCGGGATCGGATAGATGGCGCCAAGCCATGTCCGCCCTTCATTGCGGCGCAGCAGCTCGCCGGCACGATAGGCCAGCCCGGCCATGCCATGGTCGATTGCAAAGCGAAGCGCCGCCTCCTGCATTTCGGTCGGCATATCTCCCCAGAGATAGCGAAGCTCGCGCTCGGCGTCGGTCAGCCGTCCGATCTGCAACAACGCGAACAGGCGCGTGCCGCCGGGCCTGGCCGACAGCCATTCCACAAACCCGTCATCATAGGCGGGAAGGTCAAAGGAAATGTCCAGCTCCTGCCCAAGAACATGCCGCGACATCACACCGTAAAAACTGTGAAGCTCCTGCGCGGCGATGTCCAGATAGCGCACGGCCTCGTCAGGACGGCCGGCGCGCATTTCGGCGCGGTGCGCCCAGAAGGCGGCGGCGGCGCGAAGATCGGCAAAGGCCGATTCCTCGTCGGCAAGGGTGCGGAAGAAGGATCCGGCAAGTTCGATCTTGCCGCTTCGCCAGGCTGCAAGCCCGCCCGACCAGTAGGCCATATGCGCGTCCGACCGACCGACGCCGATGCCGTGGCGGGCCTGCCTTATGGCCTTGTCATCGACGCCGAAGATAAAATAGGCATGCGCGATCTCGCCGCGAAGCTGTGCCTCTTCCTGCTTTGTCAGATAACGCCGGTTGCGCTCGTTCTCGACCACCTCCAGCGCACCGGACGGCCAGCCACGGCGGATGGAGCGGCGCACCTCGCGGGCCACGCGCCTTGTCGTCCGCGGCGAGGCCCGCCCGCCCGTATAGAGCGGGATCGGCGGCCGGTAGCTGCTTGCCGTCGCCAGACCGAAGCCGTTCAGATAGCCGGGCTTCGGCGCTCTCGGCGCGGCCGCGTTCTTCGGGCGGCGTTTCTTGGCAAGCCAGAAGATACGGCTTGCGTCCGGGTGGTCGTTGTAGCGCTTCAGCCATCCCGACAGCTCGCCATAGCTTGACCGCCAGGCGGTGGGGTGAAGATAGCGCTGCGACAGCAGATGGCCCATCAGGATCGGGTCGCTCAACCGGCCCATCTCGCGGGTGGCTTGCTTCATCCGTCCGACTTCCTGAAGATCGAAAAGTCGCTGATACTGCGCCACGTCGAAATCGCCAAGCGGCCTGGGAAGGCCGTCTTGCGGGCTGTCCAGGGCGGCGTCCGGACCAGCAAGGCCGTCCTTGGAGCCGCCCTTGTCACCGGCATGGGCCGCAACGGGAAGCAACGCCACAAGAAGGGCAGCGATCATCCGCATCACGCGGTGTGGAAAGACAGAAACGGACACCGGACCGACCTGATCTGGTTGCAATCAACGGCGCACTCTATCCGAGTTTGCCGGCAAGCGCCAACAGATCCGCATAGGCCAGCCGCTTCTGCGCCGGAGAGCGAAGCAGATAGGACGGATGGAGCGTCGCCATCGCCTGGCAGGCGACGCCATCACCAAGATCAAGATCATGCCAGCGGCCGCGCAGCTTGAGAATGCCACCCTGCTGCGGCAGCATCGCCTTGGCCGGCGTGCCGCCAAGAAGCATCAGGAATTCCGGCTTCGCCAGCTGAATGTGGCGATGCAGCCAGGGAAGGAGAAGGTCCATCTCCTCGGATGTTGGGGTGCGGTTGCCGGGAGGCCGCCAAGGGATCAGCGTCGTCACATAGGCGTCGGCGCGGCTGAGCCCGATCGAGGCCAGCATCCGGTCGAAAAGCTGGCCGGCCCCGCCGACAAGCGGCAGGCCGACACGGTCCTCGTCGCGGCCCGGCACCTCGCCGACCACCATCAGCCGTGCCGCCGGATTGCCATCGGCGAAGATCATGTTGCTTGCGGTATGTTTCAGCGCGCACCCGTCGAACGCTTCAAGGGCGCTGCGGAGCGCCGCAAGCGAGGTGATGCCGGCCAGATCGGCGGAGGCGACCATCGCCGGTGCTGCCAGTGGCAACTGGGCTGGCAGCTCTGAAGGGGAGGGCGCTGATGGCGCAGGGGTGGTAGATGACATCACGGCTGCGGACGCCGGCGGAGCCGGGGCGGAACTGCCGGATGCGCCAGTCAGGGCCGACAGCGGCACCGCCATATCGCCAGCCACACCCCCGGCCATATCGTCGAGAAGCACCTCGTCAATGCCCATCGCCTCCTGCCAGGCAAGCTGGTCAATCAGGCGTCTGCGTTCTGAGGGGTTCGCTGCCATGCAAGTTTCCGTCGATTTCCTGACCGTTACCCTGTGCGAAAAAGACAACTATCGTTACGGTGGTAGGTACCATATAACCAATGCCGCCGAAACAAAGAAGGTCGCTTCAGACGACTTGCAGACAATGGGTGCGATAATGGAACGTGAAGCAATGGAATTCGATGTCGTGATCGTTGGCGGCGGCCCGTCAGGCCTGTCTGCGGCGATCCGGCTGAAGCAGCTTGCCGCCGAGTCCGGCCGCGAGATCGAGGTCTGCCTGATCGAGAAGGGCAGCGAGGTCGGGGCGCATATCCTGTCCGGCGCGGTGCTGGAGCCGCGCAGCCTGAACGAGCTGATTCCGGACTGGAAGGAACGTGGCGCGCCGCTTGACACACCGGTCACCGCCGACAAATTCATGTTCCTGACGGAAACCGGGTCCTTCCGCCTTCCAACACCGCCGCAGATGAACAATCACGGCAATTACATCATCTCGCTTGGCAATTTCAGCCGCTGGCTTGGCGAGCAGGCGGAGGCGCTTGGCGTCGAGATCTATCCGGGCTTTGCCGCCGCCGAGGTTCTGTACGACGATTCCGGTGCCGTCTGCGGGATCGCCACCGGCGATATGGGGATCGGAAAGGATGGTGAGCAGACCGATATGTATATGCGCGGCATGGAGCTTCGCGCCAAACAGACCATCTTCGCCGAGGGATGCCGCGGGCATCTGACCAAGACCCTGTTCGACAGGTTCGATCTTCGCGAGGGCAAGGACCCGCAGACCTATGCCATCGGCATCAAGGAGTTGTGGGACATTGATCCGGAGAAATCCAAGCCCGGCACCGCCTGGCATTCGGTTGGCTGGCCGCTGTCGACAGACACCTATGGCGGCTCGTTCCTGTATCACCTGAACGGAAACCAGGTGGCGGTCGGCTATGTGGTCGGGCTTGATTACAGCAACCCGCACCTGTCGCCCTTCGAGGAATTCCAGCGCTTCAAGACCCACCCCGCCGTGCGCGGCGTCTTCGAGGGCGGTCGCCGCGTGGCCTATGGCGCGCGCGCGCTGAACGAAGGCGGCTTCCAGTCGATCCCGAAGCTGACCTTTCCGGGCGGCTGCCTTGTCGGCTGTACCGCCGGATTCCTGAATGTGCCGAAGATCAAGGGCACCCACACCGCCATGAAGTCGGGCATGACCGCCGCGGAAGCCATCTTCGAGTCCCTTGAGGCGATGCAGCCAGGCCACGAGCCTGCAAGCTATGCCGAACGGCTTCAGGACAGCTGGCTCTGGAGCGAACTGTACAAGGTCCGCAACATCCGTCCCGGATTTGCCAAAGGCCTGTGGCGCGGCATGATCAACGCCGCCATCGACACCTACCTGTTCATGGGCCGCGCGCCCTGGACGATGCGCCATCACGCCGACCACATCACGCTGAAGACGGCGTCGGAAGCGCCGAAGATCGACTATCCGAAGCCGGACGGGGTGATCAGCTTCGACCGAAATTCGTCTGTCTATCTGTCGGGAACGAACCATGAGGAAAACCAGCCGGCGCATCTGACGCTAAAGGATTCCTCGGTGCCGATCGAGCATAATCTGGCTCTCTATGACGCGCCGGAGCAGCGCTATTGCCCGGCAGGCGTCTATGAAATCGTCCGCGAAGAGGATGGCAGCAACCCGCGCCTGCAGATCAACGCGCAGAACTGTGTTCACTGCAAGACTTGCGATATCAAGGATCCGAGCCAAAATATCGTATGGGTAACGCCGGAAGGCGGCGGTGGGCCGAACTACCCCAATATGTAGGGTTCGCCACATCGGCTTAAGCGCAGGGAGGGGTCATGTTTGCCCCGCTTCATGGACAGCGACGTCACTGGCCGGCCATTCTGATGGTCGGTGGCGGCATCGGCCTGTTCGCACTTGGCGGCTGTGGCGGTAGCGGCGGCCCCCTCGTCACCGTGTCCGGACAGCTGCTCGTCTCCGGGTCCGGCGTGACACTGCAGACAACCGATGGCGGCGCGGCCGGCACAGCTGCCGGGTCCGGCAAGGCGATTGGCGCCGACCACGACACCAGCACAACGGCAGGACATTATCTGGCCGCCAGGCAGGCGCTGTATTTCAATGATGTCGGGCAATCTGCCGATTTTTTCCTGCGCACGCTGGAAAGCGATGCCAGCAATGTCGCGCTGCTGCGACAGGCCTTCCTGACACAATATTATTACGGTGATGTCGAGCGGGCTGCCGCGCTTGGCAGACAACTTGAAGGCCTCGATATCATCGTGCCCCTTGGTGGCGAGCCGGCCACCGCGCTGGCGCTTCGCAATGGTGACTGGGCGGCCAGTGTCGTGCTGGCGGATCGTATCGCCGAGGACAGCACGGCACTTGTCATGGCGGGCCTGATCCGCGGCTGGAGCCTTGTGGCCGACGGCCAGGGCGATGCCGGCATCTCCGCGCTTCTCGAGGCCGGACGGATGGCCATTGACGCCGACACCGGCATGCCGCCCTTTTTCCGCCTTCACGCCGCGCTGATGGCCGAACGGCTCGGCCTGCTGGACGAGGCGGCACAGCGCGTCACCGGGCTGGAGACGGAAAGGCTGTCATCGCATGTGGCCATTGACCTTGCCGGGCTCCATGCGCGGCTTGGCAACTGGCAGATTGTCGATCAGCTGATCGACACGCAGCTGTCGCGCCAGTTCAACAAATCCGAGGTGCGCGCCGCACTGCAGGCCGCCTCAAACCGGCAGCCGGGAGTTCAGGACCATGTGTCCGGCGCGGTAGTGGCAATGGCGCTGTCGGAAGGCGCCGATAGCGGCCAGTCGCTGTCGGCGCGGCTTCGCTTTGCATTGTTCATCAGCCCGGACCATGATTTCGCCCGCCTTATGCTGGCCCAGCAGCTTGCCGAATTCGGGCAGGTGGAGGCAGCGCTTCTTCATATCCGGAGGATTCCCGATGGTGGGCTCTATGGGCAGCTTGCCAGGCTTGCCGAAAGCGCGGTGATCGAGGATGCGGGCCGCGGCGAGGACGCCATCACCCTGATGAAGGCGGTGGCGGAGAGCGATCCTGACAATGATTATCTGTTCCACCGGCTTGGCGACAGCTATCGCCGGAACAGCCAGTTCGGACCGAGCCGCGACGCCTACATGACAGCCATGTCGCTTGGCCGCGATACCGGCGGCCTGCATCGAAGCCTTGGCGTGGCACTGGAACGGCTTGGCGAGTCCGAGGCGGCGGAAACCCACCTTCTGCGGGCCATCGAAATCGATCCGGGCGACGCCTATGCGCTGAATTACCTTGGCTATTGGTGGGCCGATGAAGGCCGCAATCTGGACCAGGCCATCGCCATGATCGAACGCGCTGTCAGCCACCGGCCGTCGAGCGGGTTCTTCGTCGACTCGCTTGGCTGGGTTCATTACAAGCTTGGCGACCCGCAGCGCGCTGTTGGCTATCTGGAGCGCGCCACCGAGCTCGAACCATCCGATCCCGAGATTACCGGCCATCTTGGTGACGTTTACTGGGCGCTTGGCCGCGAGGAAGAAGCCAGATTCAAATGGCGGCTTGCCAGATCGCTGAGTGATGATGCCGAGGAACAGGCCATGTTCGAACGCCGGCTGGAGTCTGGCCTTCCGGCCGACGAACAGCCGGGCGCCAACTAGGCGATGACACATGGCGACACCATCCGGCTGACAGCGCCAGCGAAAGTCAATCTCAGCCTGAATATCACCGGACGCCGCGATGATGGCTACCACCTTCTTGATTCCATCGTCGTGTTCACCGCCTTTGGCGACCAGATTGACCTGTCGCCAGCTTCCGGGGATTCGGTCAGGGTCAGCGGCCCGTTCGCCGCAAGCCTGACGGCGGCGGGTGACAACATCTGCCTTCGCGCCCTTTCGGCCTTCCGCGAGGCCGGCGGCGAGGCCGGTCCGCTCGCCATCCATATCGACAAGCAGATCCCGGTTGGCGCCGGCCTCGGGGGCGGGTCAAGCAATGCCGCCGCCATGCTGCGCCATCTGAATGGCGCGTCGGCACATCCACTATCCGAAGAACAGCTTGCCGCGGTGGCGCTGTCACTTGGCGCCGATGTGCCGGTCTGTCTTGCCAGCACCGCCCAGCGCATGCAGGGCATCGGCGAGATACTGACACCGCTGGAACCGCCACCGCGCGGCCATCTGGTGCTGGCGCGACCAGACGCCATGCTGGCGACGGGCGAGGTGTTCCGCCTCTGGCAGCAGGCCGTACCCGCGGGCGCGGCATCCGACAGCGGGTCGCGGCCCGACCGGATCATCGCTGCCGGAAACGACCTCGAGGCCGCCGCCACCACGCTGGTGCCTGCGATCGGCACGGTTCTGGTGTCTCTTCGGGACTGTGAAGGCATAATCGCCGCGCAGATGTCGGGAAGCGGCACAGCCTGTTTCGGATTGTTCGAAGATGCCGGTGTTGCGGCGACGGCGGCACAGAGGCTTGCGGACAGCGGGTTATGGGCTGTGGCGACAGGCTTCTAGAGGCGTCGGAACACTAGTCAGCAGGTCGGGGACGCCCATGCGGGAACAAATTGAAGCTGGCGGGGCGAACGGACTTGATCACCCCATCTTTGGCCGCTACATTGCGCCAACTTTGTGACTGGGGCGTAGCCAAGTGGTAAGGCATCGGTTTTTGGTACCGTGTATCGTAGGTTCGAATCCTACCGCCCCAGCCAGTCATTCCCGCAGATGATGATCATGCCGCCAGCGGCACGGCACCACCCGTATCAGGGAACGGATGACAGCGAATAACCAAGCGCATTCGTCAGGATCAAATTCTTGTTGGTCAGCCGTTTCACCTTCTGGCGAAGCCGGTAGATATGCGTCTCGACCGTATGGGTGCTCAGCCCGTTCTGGAATCCCCAGACCTCGGCAAGCAGCTCTTCCTTCGGAACGCAGTTCGGATGCGCCCGATAGAGATATTTCAGGATGGTGGCTTCCTTCTCGGTCAGGATGACCTTGCGGGTCTCGTCGGCCGACCGCAGCAATTTGTTCGCCGGAATAAAGCTCAGCCCGCCGATGGAGAACCGCGCGGTGTCCGACGCTTTGTGCTGCCAGAGCTGGGATTTTACCCGCGCCAGCAATTCACCCATGCGCATCGGCTTGGTGACATAGTCGTTGGCACCCGCCTCGAGGCTGGCGATGATGTCCTGTTCGGCATCCTGGCCGGTCAGCATGATGATCGGGCGCGTGAATCCACGGTCGCGAAGCTTGCGACAGATCTCGATGCCGTTGCCATCGGGAAGGCGGATATCAAGGATCACCAGGTCGGGATTCTTGTCATCCACCTCGCGGAAGGCTTCGAACAGGTTTTCGGCCTCGGATACATCCTCGAACCCCTCGGCCGCGAACTGTTCCTTCAGCGTGGCGCGAAGAAACGGGTCGTCGTCGATCACGAGAAGCCGGCCGCGCGGTTCCGCGTCCCATATGGCGGGGTTGTCCAGTCCTTGCATTTTCATCTGCGACTCCATACAAGGGGGCGTCATACGGTAATTGCCCTTAAGGTAACCTGAAACAATTTCTTGGACAAAGCCCGAAGCCCGATGCCAGGAATACAGCGACATCCACGATGACCCCTTTGACCACAGACCGCACCTATCTGAAGACAGACCGCGCCTGTCAGGAGTTGCGCCGCGGCGGTATCGTGGCATTGCGCCTTGGCAATGGCGCGGCCTGCCTTTTGCAGGCGGCGGAAATATCCGCCGATGATGACCGCGACAGGCTGCAGCGCCTTTCCGGATCCGGCGCACTGCTGGTGCTGACAAGCTCGCGTCTCGAGGCGCTTGGCCGGACATTGTCATCGGAATTCTGCGGGGCCAGTCTTCCGGCCCACAATCTTGACCAGACCGGCATCGGGCGTCTTGCCATCGATCCACCGTCGGCGAAATCGCTTGGCGATTCATCATCCCTCATTGGCGAGCGGCGCGGCTCACTTGCCGACTATGCGACAAGGCTTCTGCGCATTGCCAAGCTTCTGCCGGCTGTGTTGCTGGCGCGGTTTCCGTCACGGGATGCCGGAAAGCTGCGGCGGCTGTGTGAAGACAACAGCATCATGCTGATTGAGGGCCGTGACATTGACAGCTATATGGCGGCGGCGGCCCACAGTCTTCGCATCGCCGCCCGCGCCCGCGTGCCCTTGCGGGTCGCGCCCGACGCCGAGGTCGCGGTGTTCCGCGCCGAGCTTGGCGGGGACGAGCATTTCGCCGTGATTGTCGGCGATCTGGACAAGCTTGACGCGCCGCTTGTGAGGCTACATTCGCAATGTGTGACGGGTGATGTTCTGGGCAGCCTGAAATGCGATTGCGGCGAGCAGTTGCAAGGGGCGCTTGAAATGATGGCCGAGGCCGGTGGCGGCGTTCTGGTCTATCTGGCGCAGGAAGGCCGCGACATCGGGCTGTTGAACAAGATGCGCGCCTATACGCTTCAGGATGGCGGGCTGGATACGATTGACGCCAACCACGCGCTTGGCTTCGAAATGGATGAGCGCTATTTCCTGCCGGCCTGCCGTATTCTGGAAGAGCTTGGCGTTACCAGGGTCAGGCTGATTACCAACAACCCTGACAAGATCGCCCAGCTTGAGGCCGGCGGTCTGATGGTCGCCGAACGGGTGCCGATGGCACCGCCAAGCAACCCGCATAATCAGCATTATATAGAGACCAAGCGGGTCCGCGCCGGCCATATGACCAGCGAAAGCTAGGCGTCGCGCGCGCCGAAAATGGCAGAACCCACGCGCACCGACGTCGCGCCAAAGCCGACCGCTTCCTCGTAATCACCGCTCATCCCCATCGACAGCCCGGCAAGTGCGTTGCGCCCGGCAATGGTCCTGAGAAGGGCGAAATGCATCGCCGGCTCCTCATCCGCCGGCGGAATACACATCAGCCCGGCGATATCCAGCCCACAGTCTTCGCGGCAAAAGGTGATGAAATCATCTGCCTCCCCCGGCATGACGCCTGATTTCTGGGGCTCCTCGCCGGTATTGACCTGCACATAACATGGCAGATGGCGGTCCTGACGGATCATTTCCTGCGCCAGGATGCGCGCCAGCCTGGGCCTGTCGACCACCTCGATCACATCGAACAGCGCCACCGCGTCGGCCGCCTTGTTGGTCTGCAGTGGGCCGATGAGGTGAAGCCTGAGATCATAATGTGACGCGCGGCGTTCGGTCCAGCGTGCCTGCGCTTCCTGCACGCGGTTTTCCCCGAACAAGCGGTGGCCCGCGGCGAGGGCAGCCTCGATCCGGTCATCCGGCTGGCGCTTGCTGACAGCGACCAGGGCCGGCATCTGCCAGCCGTCCGAGGGACGCGCCGCGGCGATGCGACTGGCCACGGTCCGGATGTTGTCGGCGATTGTTGCTGAAAGCTCTGTATCCATTGTCTTTTCTGGGTTGTTTCCGGCGATGACACCGGTCCTGCCGAGGCTTTGTCCATGTGGCCAAGAGATAGCCACCGGACAGTTCCGGCGCAAGGCCGGCATTCCGCCCCGTTTCATCTGTTGCAAAATTACAACAGACATTGATAAAGATGCACTAATCACTTCTAAAGAAATTGTTAATGAAGAGAATCCTAATAAAGTAACCGCTCGGTCAATGGTGACCGAGTTTCTCTATAGGGAGAATATAACATGCGTAAGGTTCTCTTCGCGACTACCGCCCTGGTTGCCCTCGGCGGTGTATCGGCTGCTACCGCTGACATCTCGGTCAGCGCCGGCAACGAAATGCAGTACAAGTCCTGGTCGGACAGCACTGCTTCCACCACTGCAAACAACAACAGCGTCACAAACAAGACCAGTTACAAGATCTCGGCTTCGACCGTGACTGACAACGGTCTGACCCTGTCATCCTACACCTCGCAGGACGGCACAACCAACGGTTCGTGGAACGACATGGGCTTCTCGATCGCCGGCGACTTCGGTACGCTTGGTTTCGCGGGCTCGGAAGCTGGTGACAAGTTCGCCACCGCCACCGACGTAACCCCGGACGAGAGCAACACCACCAGTACTGGTAACGTTGCTACAACTCTTGGCAGCTTCTTGCCTGCGGACGAAAATGTTGCTGCTGCTGACGTGTCCTACCTGTCGCCTGACATCAACGGCTTCCAGTTCTCCCTTGGTATGGACCAGGGCGGTACTTCTGATGCCACTATCTATGGCGCACAGTACTCGATGACTTCGGGCGATGCCTCGATCACCGTCAAGTACGCTGCTTCCAGCGGCTCCAAAACATCCTCTGCCGCCACTGACGTGGAAGCCACTTCGCTTGGTCTGGTTGTGGGTTATGGCGACATGACCGTCACCGTTGCTGACAACACCAAGAAGCGTGGCTCGGGAACTGGCTCGAACGGTTCGGTATACGACTACAGCGCACAGTCTGTTGGCGTGACCTATGCCGCATCTGACGTTCTGACCCTGTCGGCCTACACCGGCTCGACCGAAGACGGCAAAGATGCTGCTCACGAGATCACAGACACTGGTATCGGCCTTGCCTACACCATTACGCCTGGCCTGTCCCTCAGCATCACCCATAACGATTGGGACGTGAAGGACGGCACAACGACTGCTAACGAAGACGGCAGCATCACAACAGTTGCTCTGGACCTCTCTTTCTAATTCAGGTTAGTTAGAGTAATGTTGGAGGGCCGGGAGACCGGCCCTCCTTTTCATTGGGGCACAAACATGCGACTCACAGCTCTTGTCCTGGCCGGCCTTCTCCTTGCCGGCTGTTCCAACTGGCAACCCGCGGCACCGCAGGAAGACGAAGAACCGGTATCCTTCCTCACCGGCAAGCCGGGCGGGATCAAGCTCAGCGACCTTGGCGATCTGAACAAGAGCGACAGCGGCGCCCTGCCGGTCAACGCCATCCTGTGGCGCGCGTCTCTCGAGATTACGGGGCTGTTGCCGATCGCCGATGTCGATACATTTGGCGGCACCATCATCACCGACTGGTATTCGCTTCCCGACAAGCCTGACGAGCGGATCAAGCTGACCGTATTCGTCGTTGATCGTGAACTGCGCTCGGACGCCATCCGCGTGACCGTCCATGTGCAGACACGCGACGGCACCGACGGCAGTTGGGGCAGCAGCTTCCGGGACGAAGCTTTCGCCCGCCGGCTTGAGGATCTGATCCTGAACCGCGCCCGCGAAATCCGCGCCGAATCGCTGACCGACATCGCTGAATAGTTTCTTTTGACACAGGCGCCGTCCGATCGCGTCGGCCAGGGTGACCGCCATGGATCAGTACAACGCATCCGCCATCGAGGCCAAATGGCAGGATCGGTGGGAAGCTGGCAATTGTTTCACGGCCAAAAACGGGTCGGACAAGCCGAAATACTATGTGCTGGAGATGTTCCCCTACCCGTCCGGGCGCATCCATATGGGCCATGTCCGCAACTATACGCTTGGCGATCTTGTGGCGCGCTATCGGCGTGCCTGCGGTTACAATGTGCTTCATCCGATGGGGTGGGACGCCTTCGGCCTGCCGGCGGAAAACGCGGCCATGGAACGCGGTGTTCACCCGGGAAAATGGACCACCGAGAATATTTCCGCGATGCGCGACCAGCTGCGCGGGATGGGCCTGTCCTATGACTGGGACCGCGAGCTGGCGACCTGCACCCCGGACTATTACCAGCACGAACAGCGGATGTTTCTGAAATTCCTCGAGAAGGGCCTTGCCTATCGCAAGGAGAGCTGGGTCAACTGGGACCCTGTCGAAAACACCGTTCTGGCCAATGAGCAGGTTGTCGACGGCCGCGGATGGCGGTCCGGCGCGCCGGTGGAACGCCGCCTGCTATCACAATGGTTCCTGAAAATCACCGAATATGCCGATGATCTACTCGAGGCCATCGGGGGGCTGGAGCGCTGGCCCGACCGGGTGCGGCTGATGCAGCAGAACTGGATCGGCAAATCGGAAGGCGCCCGTGTCCGCTTCGAACTGAGCGGTGGCGGCATTGGCGGCATTTCCGATTTCGAGGTGTTCACGACGCGTCCTGATACGCTGTACGGCGCTTCCTTTGTCGCCGTTGCGGCGAACCATCCACTGGCCATCGCAAGCGCCGAGGGGAATGAGGCCGCCACGGTCTTCCTCGCCGAATGTGCCAAGCTTGGCACCTCCGAAGCCGCTGTCGAGACAGCCGAGAAAAAAGGATTCGACACCGGCCTGACAGCGCAGCATCCGCTGATTGCCGATTGCAAGCTGCCCGTCTACATCGCCAATTTTGTTCTAATGGAATATGGCACCGGCGCCATTTTCGGATGTCCCGCGCATGACCAGCGCGACCTTGATTTCGCCAACGCCTACGGGCTCGGCGTGATCCCGGTGGTGCTTCCCGAGAATGCGGACGCAGCGGAATTTGCAGTCACCGATACCGCCTATACTGGCCCCGGCCGGCTGGTCAATTCCGGTCCCTGGAACGGGATGAGCGTCGAGGACGGCAAGCGCGCGGCGATCGATGCGCTGGAGGCCGCGCGGGCTGGCACCGGACAGACAACATATCGTCTTCGTGACTGGGGTGTCTCGCGGCAACGCTATTGGGGATGCCCGATCCCCGTTATCCATTGCGAGTCCTGCGGGCTTGTGCCGGTTCCGGAAGCCGATCTGCCTGTCGAGCTTCCCGAAGATATCGATTTCGAAGCCGCCGGCAATCCATTGTCCAACCATCCGACCTGGAAACATGTGGCCTGCCCGAAATGCGGCGGCGAGGCGACGCGGGAACAGGACACCTTCGACACCTTCTTCGAAAGCTCCTGGTATTTCCTGCGCTTTGCCGACCCGCACCACCCGCAGGGATTCTCCCGCGAGGCGGCCGCCTACTGGATGCCGGTCGACCAGTATATCGGCGGTGTCGAGCAT
>CAJWVJ010000006.1 GCA_913048595.1 uncultured Alphaproteobacteria bacterium
AGCGGGCATGGAGCCCGGCAATGTCGCTCACATCGTCGCGATAGTCCGCCTCCGCCTGTGCGGTCACTCGGTACGTGCGGCCCAGCAGGTTGAAATCGTTGACGAAGGCGGAGCCCAGATAGACCTGCATCGCTTCGAAGATGCGTTCGGGCGGCACGCCCAGCAGCTTGCGCGCGATCAGGCGCACCACGACGAAGATCAGGACCAGTTGACCGGCATGCATGTGCACCGTGCGCAGCAGGTCGCGCAGCGGGTCGCCCTTGGGGATGTCGTCGCGGTATTCGATGGTGGCCAGCGCCACCACCGGCCCCAGCATGTCACCGATCTGATAGCGCCGCCGCACCCTTTCGATCAGGCCGCTATCGACGTCATTCGGCAGCCAGAGCATGAGCGCGGCAAGTCCGATCACGAAGGCAGCGGCACCGATGACACGGTGCCTTGAGATTGTTCGCAACTCTGACATCAAACAATAAGGGCCAGCGCACGCTCAGCGCTGGCCCGGTTTTTTGGTTAGGCTAGTTGACAGCCATCATCAGGGATTCGGACGACGCCGCATCCCTTGCGAGAAGGCCGCCAAGCTCGGCGCCGGAAATGGTCGCCGGACCGCCAAAGGCCTTCGTGATGAAGCCGCCAGCCTTGGTCGACGGATCGTTGACGATCTCGGCGATGGCCGAGCTCAGCGCCTTGCGGGCCTCGTTCGGCATGCCGCCGGGGCCGACAAAGACGAAATAGCCGTCAAGGGTGAAATCGACCCCATAGGCGTCCAGGCCCTTTGCATCCGGCGACATGTTCAGCGGCGTCGACAGCGTCGAGGCAAGGTTGACAAGATCACCTGCCGCCACGCCCTTGGCCTGAATGCCCGCCATGAAGCCGATATCCATGTCGCCGGCATTGACGCCGTTCATGACAACCTTTCCGCCCTTGACCTCGATGATGTTGAACTCCACGCCATTCGCCTCGCCAAGAAGATAGGCGATGTCGGCAATCTTCAGCGACATGGCGCCGAACCGGATGGTCTCGCCCGCCGCGGCGGCCTTGATGACGTCACCGAAATCCGCCCAGCCCTTGGATGTCTTTGCGACGATTCCCATCTGGAAGCCGGCGGTGGTGGTCAGGGGGGTGATGTCGGCCTGGGTGTAGCCGGCCTTCGGATTGGCGATCATGTTGCAGCCGTAGGTTTCGGTGACGGCGAGGCCGATCACCGTGCCGTCATTCGGCATATCCTTGATCTTCGCCGACAACTTGGCGCCGCCGCCGCCGGTGGCCTGTTCTGGAATGATGGTCCAGCCATGGTGCTTTTCCAGCTCCTCTGCAATCATGCGCGCCTGAGTGTCAGCGCCGCCGCCCGCAACAAAGCCAATCAGCATGGTGATGGGGCCGGCCGGTTTCCAGTCGGCAGCAGCGCCGGTGACAGCCATCAGAAGGAGTGCGCTAGCGGTTGCCAGTGAACGAAGCACGAATTTCATGGGTTCCTCCACAAACGAATATTTTCCATAATAAACTAAGTAATTACCTTGACCTGTCAACGACTAACAGGTCATATTTTACTACCTTCACGGAATGGATGCGCGATGACCGACAATCAACACGAGATCAATGTGGAAGATGGGTCGCCCGACGGGGCGCAATCTGGCACGGATTCATTGCAGGCCACCGATTTCTCGACCTTCCTGACTTTTCGCCTGTCACGGCTTCAGGCAAACCTAAATGCGCAGGCGGCAGACCTGCTGCGACGTCATGGGGGCGTGCCGCTGGCACACTGGCGTGTGCTGCTGATTCTGTTTGAGAATATGGCGACAACGCAGAAGGAAATTGTCGATGTGGCGGAGTTTGACAAGGGGCAGGTCAGCCGCATTGTCGAGCGTCTGATCGACGGAGGCTATCTTGTCAGCGAGAGCTATAATGCCGACAGGCGGGTGCGAAAACTCTTTCTGACCGAGGCTGCCCACCAGATGATCAACCGGCTCATTCCGGTGATGCGACGCCGGCATCAGCATCTGCGATCTCCTTTTTCGGAGGAAGATTTCGCGACCCTGTTTGATTTTCTTGACCGGCTTGATTCCGTTTCAACCAAGATAGAAGACGAGACCTGACCCACAGGCGTTGCCGTGCGTAACCTTCTTGTCATTCTGTCTGACGAACACCGGTTTGATGCCATGGGCTGCGCCGGTCATGATTTTGTGCAAACCCCGCACCTTGATTCGCTGGCAAGCCGCAGCCTACGCTTCACCAACGCCTACACGCCGTCGCCGATCTGCGTTCCGGCGCGTGCCGCTTTCGCCACCGGCCGCTATGTCCACCAGACTGGCCATTGGGATAATGCCTGCCCCTATACCGGCACCCCGCGGGGATGGGGGCACCAGCTTCAGGATGCGGGTATTCCCGTCGAGTCCATCGGCAAGCTTCACTATCGCGACCCGCAGGATGACAGCGGTTTCGACAGGCTTCACATCCCGATGATGGTACAGGACGGCATCGGCATGATCTGGGCCTCGATCCGGCATGAGGATGAGCGGCTTTTCGGGCGTGGCCGCATGCTTGGCACAGAAATCGGCGCCGGCGAAAGCGCCTATACCCGCTATGACGCGGCGGTCACCGCCCGCACGGTGGACTGGCTTCGCGACGCGGCCGACCGGCCGGCAGGATGGTGCCTCTATGTCGGGCTTGTCGCGCCGCATTTCCCGCTTGTCTGTCCGCAACCCTTTTATGACATCTACGACCGGATGGATTTGCCGGAACCCAAGCTTCATCCGTCCACCGGCTATCGGATGCATCCCTGGGTGGAAAGGCAGAACGCCATGATGGAATCGGAATCGCGCTTTGCTGACGCCGATGAGCGCCGCCGCGCGTTCGTCGCCTATTACGGGCTGATCAGCTGGCTCGACCATAATGTCGGACAGATCATGGCGGCGCTTGGCGAGGCCGGTCTTGCCGACGACACCACGGTGGTCTACAGCAGCGACCATGGCGACAATGTCGGCGCGCGTGGTCTGTGGGGCAAATCCAACATGTATCAGGAATCAGTGGCGGTTCCGATGCTTCTGTGCGACCCGAATCTGGCACCCGGAACCTGCGACACGCCGGTTTCGCTTGTCGATCTGGCGGCCACCATTCCGGCGCATTTCGGGATTCCGGCGGTTCCCGAGATGGTGGGGGACCCGCTTGTCGCGATCGCCGCCGCAGATGACGACCCGGACCGGGTTGTGTTCAGCGAATATCACGCCGTCGGTGCGGTGAACGGCGCCTTCATGCTGCGCAAGTGGCGGTACAAGCTGATCCATTATATCGGGTTCGAGGACGAGCTGTTCGACCTTGAGGCCGATCCCGAAGAGCTGGTCAATCTGGCGTCCGACCCGGCCCATGCCGGGGCGCTCGCCGCCCTGCATCAGGCGCTACGGGAGATTTGTGATCCGCAGGAGGTGAATGACCGCGCCCATGCCGAGCAGCGTGCCATGGTCGATGCGCTTGGCGGGCTTGATGCGGTGCGCGACCTTGGACCGAAAGGAGCCACCCCGCCTCCGAAGACCGGCGCCTGACCGTCACCTGATTAGGATCAGCCCCGCCGCTGCCTGGTGCGGCGCGCGGCCCCGTCCTCTTCTGCCTTTCGCGCCTCTTCGCTAAGTGCCGCGTCAAGCGCCTCGGCGCGCATGTTGAACAGGCGCGGCGCGAGGCTGCCGGCCCTCTCCATACCGCGGGACCTTGCCAGGCCGCTGAGCTTCTTCTTCACGTGATGCGGCTGCATCCGGCTGAGGTCGTCCGCCGACAGATCATGTTCGGCCACCAGCCGTCCCGAGGCCAGCGCCGCCTTCGCCAGTTCGTCGCCGGTGGCGGTGCGGATAATCACCGCATTGCTTCCCGGATCTGTCTTCGCGCCCTCGCGTGTCGGCGCGCCGCCATCCCAGTTGTCGGCGGCGGCGATGTCGGCCGCCTCACCGATGCCGTCGGCGCAGACCTTGCAGCGGAAGGGAAGCACCCACTGGCTGTCATCCTCGCCCCAGACATCCAGATAGTGATGCTCGGTGGCGCTGCCGTCGGCATGTTCGATGCGGGTCGGTCCCGGACAGCCATGCCCGCGATAGCGCACGCCGGTGACGTCGTCAGGATCATGACCCATGCGCGCGGCGAACTGGCGAAAGCCGGCATCCGGCATATAGCCGCCACAGACCGGTGCCAGCCAGTAGTGGACAAGCCTGTTCACCCGCGGATCGCGATGCGCCAGGCGACGCAGGGCGTTGAGGTCGCAGGGCTTGGCGATCAGCGCGAAGGGCACGCCGCCATCGAGAAGCGCTCCGATATCGGCCAGCGCGGCTGTCGGGCCATAGCGTGATCCGGCTGCGGCCACCACCTCCTGCGGGGTGCGGCTGATTGTGGCCTCGCCAAAATGGGGTGGGTCGGCGGCGGCCCGGACATGCGCCACCATGCCGACCTCGCCGCTTTCCAGAATCTGGCAGGCCAGTGCTGTCAGCGCACCGCCGGTGGCGGCGACATGGCGCTGATGCGGATCACCGGCATGCGCCCGGAACAGGCGCATATGCGGGCCCCAGACAAGGTCGTTGTGCGCCGCCGCATCGGCAAGCGCGTGCGGCAAGCCTTCAAGGTTGAACCCCGGGCAGATGTCATAGACAAGATCCATCACCGCGTCATCGAGCGCCGGGCCGGCAAACGGGCGCGGCTCTCCGGTCTCGTCCCGTGCGAAGGACAGCGCGTCGGGACCGGCAACGGCGCTGCACAGCCCGCAGCCGAGGCACAGCCCGTCCGCAACGATCTTTTCAAGACGATCAAGCGCTGTCATCAATTGGCCTGCTTCCATGATCTGTTCCAAGGATCTGTTCGGGAGGTCCGGCGTTGAGGATTTTCCTTGCGCCCATGGTAATCCGCTTTAAGACCGGCATCAAAGGCTCCTATATGTTGCCTTGCCGGCCGGGTCGTGGTTCAACGGACCTGTCGCCAGAAACAGGGGTTTGTCATGGCCGTTTCCATCGATTGTGTTGTGGCAAGCCGGTCCCGGCTCGGCGAGGGCGCGGTCTGGGATGTTGATGATGCGCGCCTCTGGTGGGTCGATATCCGCGCCGGGCTGGTGCATTGCCATGATCCGGCCGGCGGCACGAATGACAGCTTCGAGGTCGGTGAACAGGTCAGCAGCCTGGCGCGCCGTGATGCCGGCGGGCTGGTGATCGCAACCGAAAGCGGGCTTTACCTGTTCGATCCAGCCGAGGGCACCAGGACCTGCCTTGCGACACCGGAGGCGCATCTCGAGGGCAACCGGTTCAATGACGGCACGACCGACCCGCAAGGCCGCTTCTGGGCCGGCACCATGCGCGATGACGGCGGCCAGCCGGAACGCCGGGGGTGGTTCTACCGGCTGGATGCCGACCATCAGGTCAGCCGGCATTTCGACCCTGTCTTCACCTCCAACGGGCTTGCCTTCTCACCGGATGGCAGGGTGATGTATTATGCCGACACCAACCGCGATGTTCAGACCGTCTGGGCCTGCGACTATGATCCGGACAGTGGCACGCCGTCGAACAGCCGCGTCTTCTTTCACTGTGGCGAGATCGCCGGCCGCCCCGACGGGGCCACGGTCGATGCCGACGGGTGTTACTGGTTTGCCGGGGTCGGTGGCTGGCAGGTGGTGCGGGTCACCCCGCAGGGCAGGCTGGACCGCGTCATCGAGATGCCGGTGGAAAAGCCGAGCAAGGTGATGTTCGGCGGGGCCGGTCTGGATGTGCTGTTCGTCACCTCGATTGGCGATGGCGTCGGGGACCGGTCAGGCCAGCCCGAGGCTGGCAGCCTGTTCGCCATCACCGGCACCGGCACCACGGGACTGCCGCAGGCCCGCTTCGTCGGGTGATTTCTGCCCCCAATCTGTGATATGTTTATTGCGTTTGAGTGGCCGCGTCGGGCGGCCGTGTGACCGGGATATGGAGCGATGGGCGAAGACAGGAACGAGAAGCTGCAGAAACTTCTGGAGTCGGAGTTCGAGGAAACCCTCAATGACATGATCGAGGCGGAGTTCAACGAGCCGATCCTGTCCGAGGAGATGCGCAAGCTCTACCGGAAGCAGCATCCCGACAGCCTCGACGGACGAATCTATTTTTCGAACCTGCTCCGCCTGCAGTCCGAGCTCATCAAGCTTCAGGACTGGGTGGTGGACACCAATGCCAAGATCCTGATCATCTGCGAGGGCCGGGACAGCGCCGGCAAGGGTGGGGTTATCAAACGCATCACGCAGCGGCTCGACCCGCGCGTCGCCCGGGTCGTGGCGCTTCAGAAGCCGTCCGAGCGGGAAATGTCGCAATGGTATTTCCAGCGTTATGTGCCGCATCTGCCGGCGGGGGGCGAGATGGTGCTGTTCGACAGGTCCTGGTATAACCGCGCCGGCGTCGAACGCGTGATGGGCTTTGCCTCCGGAGACGAGGTCGAACAGTTCTTCCAGGACGTGACCGAATTCGAGCGGATGCTGGTGCGGTCCGGAATCATTCTTCTGAAATACTGGTTCTCCATCACCGACGAGGAACAGCAGCTGCGGTTCAACATGCGGATTCACGACCCGATGAAACAGTGGAAGCTGTCGCCGATGGACCTGGAAAGCCGCATCCGGTGGGAGCAATATACCAAGGCCAAGGAAGATATGTTCGAGCGCACCTCGATCGATGAAGCGCCCTGGTACATCGTCGAGGGCAACGACAAGAAGCGCGAGAGGCTGAACTGCATGGAGCACATCCTCTCGAAAATCCCCTACCGGGACATCCCGCACGAGAAGGTGACCCTGCCCGAGCGTGTGTTCAACCCGGACTATGAACGGCGAACGCTTCCCGACGATCTCTATGTGCCGAAAATCTATTAGGCCCGATCCGCACGCCGGGCCGGTCTTGCGAGACGGCGCCGGGTCACCCGTCGCCTTTTGACTTTCCGGCCTCGACCTTCGGCATCCTTTTCAGAGGCGGGCTGTCGACAGCCCGGCCTTCCGGTTCGGTGAAGTCGACATCTTCGACACCACAGGAAATCGCAAAGCAGGCAAGCTCCACCGTCTTCGGAATGTCGACCCGCTTGCCGCGACGTTCGCCCTTCTCATAATACTGCACGGTGCGGAGCGTCAGGCCGAGCTTCTTTGCGGCCATTGTCTGGCTCAGGCTGAGGGTTTTTCGCCATCTCTTGAATTCTTTGGGTTTCATGGGTAACCTGACGCAAATATTGCGCAAATTTAACGCACATTTTGCATATGCTGCAAGGGGTCGGTATGAAGGTCGGTGCCATCGCCTATCGAAAGACGTCCAAGGGCATAGAGATTTGCCTTGTGAGCAGCCGTCGCCATCGCGGCAAACTGACGTTCCCGAAGGGCGCGTCGAAAACCGGCGAGAAGCCGGTGGCGGCGGCGAAGCGCGAGCTGTTTGAGGAAGCCGGCCTTCGCGGCAAGATCAAGCAGAAATCGCGGCCGATCTATTACCAGCCACGCACCAGCGGCCAGGAACCTATTCTGTATTTTCTGGTGAAGGTCACAGAGATCGCAGACAAGTGGCCCGAATCGAAAGTCAGGAAGCGGGTCTTCTCATCGCTTCGCGACATGCGCCGGTTGCCGCTCGGCGAAGCGCCGAGGCAGCTGCTGCAAAAACTCAGGCGTGTGCCGCGCCTTGCCAAGACCAGGCGCGATTCCATCAGTGATGTCACGGTGAAAACCAGGGCGGCCTGATCGCACATCTGATCGTCCATCTGGCCGCCTGTCTGGCTGGCGCGGCCTAGCCGGTCGCCGCCAGCCTGTGGCTGTCCGGATTGCGCATGGCCGCCAGATCAGTCCTGAGCGCTGCCGCCGGGTCACGTGTCTGCAGCGGCGCGTCACCGGCGATGGCATAGGCCCCTGTATAGAGATGGCACCGGACGCCCGCCGCGGTGGCGGCTGCCTGGCTGGCAGGAGTGTCTTCAATGGCAACGGCCTCCTGCGGCGTGATCCCCAGACGCGTGAGCGCAAGCTCGTAAACCTCACCATCCGGTTTTTCCCGAACCACATCTTCCTTGCTGGTGATTACGGCAAAATCCGACATGTCGAGATGGCCTGCAAGCGCGGCGCGGATCATGGCGACGGTGCGTGGGGTGGTGGTGGTGACAAAGCCGATCCGAAGGCCGGCGGCACGGGCGATGGCAAGGGTGGCGGCTATGCCGGGCCGTGGGGCCACGCCATTGGCCAGAAGCGCGGCAAAGCCATCCTGCTTGGTCTGGTGAATCCGTCTGATCTCCTTGTCGGACAGCGCGTCGCCGCCAAGAGTGCGAAGCCGGTTCTGCCCGCCTGGTGTGGCCAGATGCTGGCAATAGGTCGCGATGTTCCAGTGCCAGTCCACGCCATGGGTGGTAAAGGCTGAATTATAGGCCTGCCGCTGAAGCTCCGATGTTTCCGCCAGTACGCCGATGGATCCGAAAAGTAACGCCTTCATGGCCGCCTCCTGTGATTGGGACATGAGTTGGATATGAGATTTCGCGCCGGCCGTGGCCAGAGGCCAGCCGACAAAACAGTTTTCTGTCAGGAAGAGGCCTCGATGGATACCGAGGTCGACATGGCCTCGCGCTCGAAGGCAAGGACACATACGCCCGAGAAACGGCTCTGCTTGAAGATGAAGGCCTGATTGATGTCCTCGAGAAGGCCGGGAAGCTCCTGCTCGAAGCGGGTCATCGCGGCGACTTCCTCGAAGCGGACATTCACGGCAAGCTCGCCCTCCTTCCCGATGGTGACATGCAGCCCGTGAAAATCAAAGACGCTGATCCGGCCCTTGAGAAGATCGCACAGGCTCTGCGCGGCGATCTTGGCTTCGGATACCGAGGCGAACTTCAGCTGCAGCTGGGTCGAGAACATGGTCGCTACTCCAGCTTTCCGAGAAGATCGTCAAGACCGCCGCCCTGCGGTGCCAGGCTCTGGTCGCTGCCGCGGTAGGTCTCGGGCGCAAGGCCGAGCGCGCTGCGAAGGTCGGTGCCGTCGCGTGTCAGCTGCCAGCCGCCTTCAATGGCGGTGATGATGCCGTCGCGTTCCATCATGTCGATGACGTCGGGAAGCGCCGTGCCGCGCGCGCAGAAATCAAGAAAGCCGATCAGCTCGTCAAGGGTGCCATCCGGGGCAAACTGCCTGAACTTGGCAAGCATCGTGGCGACACGCGATGCGGTCAGGTTGCTCTGGTCCACCATCATCTGGATCTGCGCGGCGGCCGTCGTGGCAAGCTTGCGCATCAGCCTGACCTGGCTGTTGGTCAGCGACAGCGGTTCGGGATGGGTGCCGCACAGGGTGCCGAGGACGACACCGTCGGCTGTGTTCAGCGGAAACCCGGCATAGCCGCGGCAGTTCAGCGGCGGCTTGGTCAGCGGTGTGCTGGCAAAGCGCGGGTCGGCGTTGGCATCCGGCACCAGCACCGGTTCCGGTGACAGAAGCGCGTACTGGCAGAAGGTCATGTCCTGTGGGACGCCAAGAAGCGGGTCAAAATTCTGGCCGGCACCGCTGATGGTGTATTGGCACGCACCGTCGAGAAGGTTCAGCATGGCGTTGTCGCACCGCATGATCAGCTTCGCCACTTCGGTGAAAATCTCGAACTGCGCGCTGACATTGCGGCCGATCAGCCCGGTTTCATTGACCCTTGTGGCGCGAAGCGCCTCATTGTCAGGCGCCGGTGCCGGCGTCACCTTCGCCGATGTGGCGATGGCAAGGCCAAGCTTCATGACATTTCCAAGCCCCTGCGCCTTTATGGCTCTTCGCAACGACATCAACGAACCTCACGTAACTGCCTTGCCAGTGTCAGCCCGGCCGCCCCGCAAGTCCAGTGGCATCTCGTCACTGCGCTGACGGCGGCGGCCGCGCGCCTAGCCGGAAAATGCGACAGCCGCGCCACCGATGGCCAGAACCAGCCCAAGCCGGCCAGCCTGGACAAGCCGCTTCATCAGCGCGGTGTTCGGCGGCCGCTTGGCCTTGATGGCCTGATGAACATGAAGATTGGCATAGGCTGAAATGCCGAGAACAATGGCGGCCCCCAGCAGCTTGACATGAAACGCGCCGTTGATCGCCATGCCGCCATAGATTAGGTAGGACAGGCCGATTCCGGTGACCCACAGCGCGACAATCGACCCCAGGCCGATATAGCCGAGAAGCGCGAAGGCCTTGCCGATATAAGGCGGCGGGGCCTCGCCGGCGCGGAGATAGGCGGCCTGGATCACACCGCTGCCGACGGTCACGCCCCCGGCGAACAGGATCGAGAAGAAATGCAGGATTTTCAGAACGACTTCCATGGTTTCGGACTCCCCTCTTAAAGGCCGGTTAACCGCGCCGACACCTTCAAAGGCTACACTAATTTCTAATGAAGATTGATTCGAATTAGAGTCTTAATTCCTTTAATCTCAGCGCTCCTGACGTGCGTTTTGTTGTGGACTGGAATACAAATTTCCTTGTTTTGGTTCGTGCCCCATCTGCTTCCCCTTCATCCGCTATCCTTGACCAGCCCGCCGGTATGCCTGTCGCGGCTGGCGGCTTGACTGTGCCTTGTTGTCATGCTCGGCCTGTCCGCCGGCGTCGCGCATGCCAAGCCCGACGCATCGCTTCCCTCGCGCGCGGACCGGACGCTTGTGCCTGCCAGTCGGACCATTGTAACGATTTCCTGCAATCGACCGACACGGAAAGCTCGCCGAATGTCGACGACCCCACCAGCATCGGGTCGATCCCCACCGGCATAAAGCTCGGCACCGAGGATTTCTTCATCCTTACCGAGGCCGAACGTGACGCGCTGTTCGATCCGGGCGTGACCGCAAACGGCACATTTCGCGTGATCTATTCCGGCGCCGAGGCAGGCACCGGCAGCCCGGCAGGAAGCTGGGACATCGACCAGACGGTCAATGTCGACTATAAGAGCCGCGCCATCACCGTCAATGGCACGGTCAGCGCCAACAGCATCGGCTATTTCGACGGGGGCAGCGACAGCTTCACCTATCAGAACAGCATGGCCTATACCGACACCGAGCTTGGCACCTATTCGGTGTTCGGCAAGACGTCCAGCACAAACGCCAATGCCACCTATGAGCTGAAGAACACCAACGGCGACACGGTTCATGTCGACATTCATGACCAGGTCGGTTTCATGAAGGACGCAAACAGCGTGAACGCCGCGCTGATCAATACGAATATCACCCCGTCGGCGGGAAATCCGTTCGGTTACAAGGATGACACCAACCAGCTGATCCAGCAGCGCTGGCGTCTTCTCGAGCCGAAATAGGGCGCGCCGGGACAGCAGGCCTCAGATCAGGTCGCCTTCGGACACGCCGATCTTGGCCATGGCCTGTTCATTCAGCGCCTGCAGCGCCCGCAACACCTCGAGATGCGAGCTGGCAAGCCCGTCATGTTCAAAGGTTTCGATCACCACACCGCTATTGTTGTTGGCGCGCATCAGAAAGCGGCTATAGCCGCCATCCTGGCTTGTCTTCGCCACCGCCTCGATCAGCGGCCAGATGGAAGGCGCCAGCAGGGTAAAGGTGATCGTCCGGCAATACATCAGTCGATACCCGCGACCTGCATCGACGAGACATAGGCCCCCATGCGTTCATGGCCATATTCGAACACCTCTTTATAGGTGGCCGAATCATAGGCCCGCGCCCAGGTGATATTGGAAAAGTTGCCGGTCGAATAGACGATGTTGACCATGGCCTCGATGGCGTTGTCATCCGCGGCGCTGGCTACGGAAATGAAATTGAAATCCATGCCGTTGGTGAAAACGAATTCATGAACGGTGATGTTGAAGGCGTCAAAGAAGGGCTGAAGAAGTTCAAGCCTGTTCTGCGGCTTGTTCAGCATCGCGGCGGCGAAATCGGCACTTGTCTTCCCGTAGATCAGATATTTGTTCATGGCTCACTCCGTTTTGCAGTGCTGAAGAACAGCGGCCGGACAAATGACGCGGTCAGGCATGGCGCGGCGGCATGACGAAAGTCGCCATTCCCGCCGCGCTACCTCTGCCGCGCTTCGTTTCGGGTAGTGGACAGCAGTGCCATGCGCGCCCCGGCGCAGCGTCTCTAGTTCGCCGACACCTCGGCCTTGATGGCCTCGGCCTCGTAATTGAAGATGTAGACGCCGGCGAAAGTGTCCTCTTTGTAGACCATGGTCTCCTTGAGGTCCCGGAACACTTCGGCCGCCTTGGTCTCGAAGATCTTCAGATCATCGCTTGTCTCGAACTTCGTCTGGATTGACAGGCTGCCGCATTTGCCGATGGAAATGTTCAGCGAGCGCATGTTGTTGCTGACAATCAGCTTGCCGAAGGCATCGGAGATGAAGGAGGCCGCCACCTTGGCTTCTGCCACTCCGTTGAACTTGAAATTGAAAATTTTCGCAAACATGGTCAGTCAATCTCCGCAAACAACTCCTCGAGCAACGCGTCCGCCTCGCTGCCATCCATCTTGATCCGCTTCATCGCCTTCTGCTGAAGGTTCATGTCGAACTGCAGCTTGCGGCCGGCCTCGGTCAGTTGCACCAGGCCCCCGTCATCCGCTTCGGCAAGACCAACCTTGATGATGCCGGCGGCATCATCGGCCGTCACATTCAGCTCCGAGCAGAGCGACACATAGATCTTGAAGTCATCAAGACCGAACCCGGCATCGACCTTCTGGAAATGCGACAGCGCCTCGAGCATGCGCTGCGATGTCAGCTCCTTCTGCTTGATCTGCAGGTCCAGCATATGCGCGATGCTGCTGGTGATCTTCTTGACCTGCGAAATCTGCTCGTCATTCAGCCCCTTCGGCCCGCTGAAATTCATCATGCATAGCGTGCCAAGCGCGAAATTCTCGCTGTTGATCACCGGGAAGCCGGCATAGCCGGGCCCCTTTTCCATGCCTGCCAAATTCGGGTGGTCCTGCCAGGTGGGGTCTTTCAGCATGTCTTCCATCAGAAGCGGTTCGCTATCCAGCAGCACATAGGAACAGACATTCAGCTCGCCGCGCTCGGTCTTTGAGCCCGGCGTGAAATCCTCACGGCCCGCGCCGGCGATGGAACATTGCATCTCGCCGTCATAAAGGCTGAAGGTGGCTGTCTCGAATCCTGTGATGTCTTTGGCCAGATCGCAGTAAATCTGGAACAGATCGGGGTTTGGCGCGTCAATCAGCCCGGTCTTCACAACCGTCTGTGCGCGCAGTTCCTCGTTTGCGGGACGAGGCGCCAAGCCCATATTCATGATGTACCTCCATAAATTGGAACCGTCGCGACAAGGCACGACCACTATGTCTTTTGAGGTATTCGATGCCGGCGACAAGCCGCGCCGGCATAAGTTTAGTGTGTGGTGCAAGCTTCCCCGATGTCAATTGTGTTTCGAATCTTTGGCGATTTGGTATCTTGACGGCCCGGCCGGTTGCGTTGGGCCGGTCTCGGGCATGTTTCCTGACAGGATGGAGGACCGAAAGTGACAGCGGCAGATGCCACGCAAACCGATGCGCTTGCCAGGCTGGCGGCGGCGGCGCTTCATCTGTGGGATGTGCCGGAAGGTGCCGACGCGCGGCTGATCAACCTGTCGGAGAACGCCACCTATCTTGTTGAGGCGGCGGGCGGTTACCGGTCGGTGCTGCGGATTCACCGCACCGGATATCACGGCCACAGGGCCATCGAATGTGAACTTGCCTGGATGGCGGCGCTTCATGAACAGGGCGGTGTGGCCACGCCGCGGCCCCTTGCCGGGCGGGACGGAGCGCTGATCCAGACGTTCGGGACAGCCGAGCTGCCGCCACGTCATATGGTGATGTTCGAATGGCTTGCCGGCGCAGAGCCTGATCCGGATCAAAATCTTGTTGAACCCTTCCGCCAGCTTGGCGGGCTTGCCGCGCGCACCCATCTCCATGTCATCGGATGGAAGAGGCCGGACGGGTTCCAGAGGCTTGTCTGGGATGACGAGGCCGTGTTCGGCGCGGCCCCCAACTGGGGTGACTGGCGCGACGGGCCCGGGGTTGATGCCGCCGTGCGGGCTGTTCTTGAGCCAGCCGAAGCGCTGCTGCGCCGCCGGCTTGCCGCCTATGGCCGGGGCAAGGGGCGATATGGGCTGATCCATGCCGATATGCGGCTTGCCAATTTGCTGATCGAGGACGGCCACACGCGGCTGATCGATTTCGATGATTGTGGCTTTGGCTGGTTCATGTACGACTTTGCCGCCGGAATCAGCTTCATGGAGGAGCATCCCCAGGTGCCGGCACTTCGCGCGGCCTGGCTGGATGGATACCGAGTTGTCCGCCCCCTTGATCCCGAGGACGAGGATGAGATGGACAGTTTCGTCATGCTTCGCCGCATGGCCCTGCTGGCCTGGATCGGGTCACATTCCGCCACCGACCTGGCGCGCACGCAGGCCCCGCATTTCGCGGCTGGAACGGTGCGGCTGGCGACGCGCTATCTGGCGCGGTTTTCCTGATGGGGGCCGCCGGTCTGTCCCCAGACGAGGTGCGCGGGCACCTTGCCATGCTTGGCTTTTCGGCGCTTGTCGCCGGGTCCTTCAGCCTTGGGGCCATCGTCGCCAACGACATCGCCCCGCTGGCCATCACCACGGCACGCTTCATCTTCGCCACCATCCTTATGGGCATGGTGGCGGCGCTGCAACGTGACCTGAAGCCTGAATATCTACGCCAACCCTGGCGCTACTTTGTTCTTGGCTGGCTGTTCACAGTCTATTTCGTGCTGATGTTCGAAGGGCTGAAGACAGCCAACCCGGTCTCGGCGGCGGCGGTGTTCACCCTGATGCCGCTGATGGCGGCCGGTTTCGGATGGCTTCTTCTTCGCCAGATCACGACACGGCGCATGGCGCTGGCACTCGGCATCGCCGCCTGCGGTGCGCTCTGGGTGATCTTCCGCGGTGATGTCGCGGCCATGCTGGCCTTTGATATCGGGCGCGGTGAGATGATCTATTTCTTCGGCTGCATCGCCCATGCCCTCTACACGCCGATGGTGCGCAAGCTCAATCGCGGCGAGGGGGCGGCGGTGTTCACCTTCGGCATGCTCGTCGCCGGATCGGTCATTCTGCTGGTGATCGGGTTCGAGCATATCCGCGCCACCGACTGGACCGCGCTTCCCATGATGGTGTGGATCACCATCGGCTATCTGACCCTGTTCTCGACCGCCTCGTCCTTCTTTCTTCTGCAATATGCGACGCTGCGCCTGCCAAGCGCCAAGGTCATGGCCTATTCCTATCTGACACCTGCCTGGGTGATGCTGTGGGAGATCGGGTTCGGCAGCGCGCTGCCGCCAGCGCCGGTGCTGTTCGGCATCGGGGCGACAGTGATCGCGCTGCTGATGCTTCTTCGCAACGAGACCTGAGCTCACAAAGCTCTTGTCGCCCGCGCCACAAGCCGCAATGCTTGTGCATCCCCGGATCTGTCAGGATTTGCCAGCATGGTCGACAAACAACCGACACCCCGCCAGCGCCGAGGCCGCCGCGCCGCGCCTGCTACCGGCAAAGGCCCGGCGCTGCTTCCCGTCGGGGGGCGGCTGACGCTGCTGTCGGATGACGAGCTGGCGCGGATTCACGCCGCCGCGCTGACGCTTCTTGCCGAGACCGGACTTGCCGAGGCACCTGACGAGGCCGCCGCGCTGGTGACCGATGCCGGCGGCAGCCTGTCGCCCGATGGCAGGCTGCTGTTCCCCCCGGGGCTGGTGGAACATGTGCTCGGCCTTCTGCCGCGTAAGATCACCTTGTCAGGCCGGCGGCCCGGCACCGAACTGACGCTTGGCGGCCAGCAGGTTCATCTCGGCACAGGCGGCGCCTCGCCGCAGATTCTCGATCTGGACACGGGACGCTATCGCGACTCGGCCCTTGCCGACATCTTCGATGCGGCGCGAATCGTCGAGGCGATGGACCATATCCATTTTTTCAGCCGCCCGATGGTGGCGCGCGACATCGAGGATACGGCGGCGATGGAGCTGAACACCGCCTGGGCCTGCCTTTCCGGCACCTCAAAACATGTGATGGTCAGCGCCTCCTCGCCGGAATCGGTTGATGCCATCGCCACACTGGCGCATGAAATCGCCGGCTCGGAAGCCGCCTTCAGGGCCGTGCCCTTCCTGTCACTCAACATCAATCATGTGGCCCCGCCGATGCGCTTCGATCCGGATTCGGCGCGGGTGCTGATCCATGCGGCGCGGCGCGGTATTCCGGTGATGGTCAACACATTTGGCCAGCTCGGCGCCTCGAGCCCGGTGACCATCGCCGGATGTGTGGCGCAGACAACGGCCGAGACGCTTGCCGGCATGGTGCTGGCCTGGCTGGCGGCACCGGATGTGCGCGCCATTTTCGGCCCGCGCCCGATGGTGACGGATCTTCGCACCGGCGCGATGGCCGGCGGTGGCGGCGAGCAGGCCAAGCTGACAGCGGCGGCGATCCAGATGGCCCGGCATTACGGCCTTCCCAGCTCGACCATCGCCGGTGCCACCGATTCAAAATGGCCCGACGCGCAGGCCGGCCATGAAAAATGCCTGGCAGTGACGATGGCGCTTCAGGCCGGGGCGCATTTCGTCACCCAGGCCGCCGGCACCCAGGCCAGCCTCATGGCCACCGCGCTGGAATCCTATGTCATCGACAATGACATGCTTGGCAGCATCCTCAGCGCCCACACAGCCATCGAGGTGTCGGAGGAGACGCTGAATCCGGCGGCCATCCATGGCGCGGCCACCGGGGCCGGGCATTTCCTTGGCGAGGCTGAGACGCTGGCGCGGATGAACAGCGATTTTCTCTACCCGCAGATCGGCGACAGGCGCAGCATCGGTGAATGGCAGGATGACGGCGCCGCCGACAGCTGGCAGCGGGCGCATGCGCGGGTGCGCGATATCCTGGCCGCGCCACCACCCGCCATCATCGATGCGGCGCTGGCGGCCGATCTTGAAACCCGCTTTGGCCTTCGCCGGTTTGCTGGCGGCGGCCCGCACCAATCCGCGACACAGGAGAGCTCGCATGGCTGACGACCAGTTTTTCATCCCCGTATCGGCCATGGAGATGCCGCGGTTCGCCGGCGTGCCGAGCTTCATGCGCCTGCCGCATCTGGAGATGGATTCGCCCCGGATCGACGAGGTCGAGATGGGGCTTGTCGGCGTTCCCTGGGATGCCGGCACCACCAACAGGCCGGGCCCGCGCCATGGCCCGCGCCAGCTTCGTGACCTGTCGACCATGATCCGGGCGATGAATCCGGTCACCGGCGTAAACCCGTTCACCCTGGTGAACTGCGCCGATCTTGGCGATGTCGGGCCGAACCCCATCGATCTGGAAGAAAGCATGACGCGGATCGCCGAATTCTACGCCGGGCTGCGCCGCCGCGGGATCGCGCCAATGACGGCCGGTGGCGATCATCTTGTCTCGCTTCCGGTGCTGCGCGGTCTGGCCGGCGACGGACCGCTGGGGATGATTCATTTCGATGCCCATACCGACCTGTTCGACAGTTATTTCGGCGGTTTCCGCTACACCCATGGCACCCCCTTCCGGCGTGCCATCGAGGAAGGCTTGCTTGATCCGAGGCGGGTGGTGCAGATCGGTATTCGTGGCACCGCCTACAACACCGAGGATATCGACTGGGGGATTTCGCAAGGGGTGCGGATCATTCGCATCGAAGAGCTGTTCGAGCGCGGTATTCCGGCGGTGATGGAGGAGGCCCGCGCCATCGTCGGCGCGAAGCCGGCCTATTGTTCCTTCGATATCGATTTCATCGATCCCAGCTACGCCCCCGGCACCGGCACGCCGGAAATCGGCGGGGTCAATTCCTTCGAGGCGCAGCGGGTAGTCCGGGAACTGTCGGGCGTGGACCTTGTCGGGGCGGACCTTGTCGAGGTCTCGCCGCCCTTTGATGCGGCAGGCGGCACCGCCTGGCTCGGCGTGTCGATCATGTTCGAGATCATGTGTGTTCTCGCCGAGGCGATTGCGGCGCGCCGAAACGGTTAGGCGGGGACGGTCAGGCCGTCTCCATCTCGTCCCACATCTCCATCACCCAGCGGCGGATGGTCAGCGCCTCGTCCCAGCGGCTCGACATTTCGCGCCCGTCCGGGCCGGTCATCGCATATTCCGGCGGGCCAAGTTCACACAGGAAGATACAGTCGCCGGTCACGTTGCGCTCACGCCAGCTCTGCAACCCGTCGCGCCACCATCCCCGGAACAGCTCGACCCATTTTGCGTGCTGTGGGAAATCCAGCTGAAGCTGGATCTGCTGGCGGCTGGCCACGCGCCCCTGGAAACTGTCGGACCGGTTGATGATCCGCCGGATCAGCTCCTGGTCGCGGTGGTCCAGCGGAAGCTTGAATTCCCGGTCGACGACAAAATGCGAAAGATCGGCGCAAAGCCGCATTTCCGGCACGGCGTCGATCAGGCAGAGCGTGGCGTAAAGATCGTTGGTGATGCAGTTGCGATGGGTCTCGAACTGGATCGGCATGCCAACCTCGTCCGCCATGTCGATCCATTTGCGGATCACCGGGATCATGCCCTCAACGCTGAGCGGCATGACCTGGCCGATGACATCGACGAAGGGCGCGCCGAAATCCTTAGCCATGATCAGCGTTTCGCGAAGCGATTCGATGGTTTTGGGGAAGGCGACGATCAGCGGCTTCAGGCCGGTGCGCTCGATATGCGGGCGGACCTCGCGGGCCTGTGCCACATCGCCGGCCCCAAGGTCTATGGCCATGCCATCATAGCCGGCGCCAGCCACCTTCTCGCAGATCGCGTCATAGGAGAGAATCTCGCCGCTGGCATCATGCGGCATCATTGCCCAGAGCGAGGTATAGGTCCGAAGCCGGCGGCCGGCCATCCCCGTCAGGCCTCGAGCCTGACCTGGCGGCCGCCCTTGGCCGGCACGATCCAGACATCATCCATCGGCCACTGGCTTTCATCCTTCTGCATCAGCCGCTTCATCACCTCGACCTGGAACTCGATCCAGCCCATGCGATGAACCGGGCCGGCGGCATCCTCGATCTTGTCGTTCAGCCTGCGAAGCTGCCAGAAAGGCACCGACGGATAGCTGTGATGCGCGGTGTGGTACGGCATCTGCCAGCACAGCCAGCGCATCAGCGCGTTGGTGCGGGTCGAGCGGGTGTTGTTCAGAATGTCGCTTTCATGCGTCAGGCCAAGATGCTCGATGGTGTTCTGCATCTGGTGGACGGGCTTCGTCAGCACCATCGGCAGCAGCCAGAAGGTGACAGCGGCCCAGCTCTGGAAATAGACCGAGGCGGCGGCGATCACCGCGTAGCCGGCGATATGAAGCCGCGACTCACGGATGATCTTGGCTTCCAGCGCTTTGCTGATATAGGGCTCGATGATGATGCCACGGGCCCGGCGGACCAGGCCGTCGACGCGGTTGTACCAATAGGTGAAGCCCCAGAAATAAAGCAGATAGCTCTTCAGCGTGTAGGGCGCGCGGGTCAGTTCGCCGTCGCGTTCCCAGTTTGCCGTCCAGCGGTGATGGGCCTGATGCATCGCCATGTCATAATCGCGCGGGAACATCATCAGAAACCCGACTGTGCGCCCGAACAGCTCGTTCAGAAAGCGGGTCCTGAACACGGTCCAGTGCGACAACTCATGCTGTGCGGCATAAAGAAAATTGACGGTAACCCCGAGGCAGAAGCCGGTGGCGATCACCCACCATGTGTCCATTGCCAGATAATGCAGATAGCCAAGCACGAGAATGGCGCCGGCATGGCTACCAAGCTGCAGCGCGCCGGCAAGGTCCGACTTGGCATTGAACGCCTTCAGTTCCGCTCCGGTCAGAAGCTTTCTTGTGGAGAAGCTCTCTTCCATGATCATCACCTCACGCAGGTAGTCGGGCTGCCGGTTCACACGGCAGTATCAGACAGTACCCTAGATTTCACAATGACAGGCCGCGATGTGGCCAGACGTCACAGCAACAGGCTACATCTTGCTGACGGCGGCGTCGCCCAGATTCTCGACACCGCGCTGTGCCAGCAGCTCGTCCAGCCAGTCCGGGTTCATTTCCGGCACCGAGCTGAGAAGAAGATCAGTATAGTCATGGTGCGGCGGGGTGAACATCTCGTCCTTCGGCCCGGACTCGACGATCAGGCCATCCTTCATCACAACCACTTCATCGGCGATGGCGCGCACCGTCGACAGATCGTGGGTGATCAGCATGTAGGACAGCTTCATCTCTTCCTGAAGCCGGGTCAGAAGCTTCAGGATGCCTTCCGCCACAAGCTGGTCGAGGGCCGAGGTCACCTCGTCGCAAATGATGAATTTCGGCTCCGCCGCCAGCGCCCGCGCGATGCCGATGCGCTGTTTCTGGCCGCCCGACAGCTCCGACGGCAGACGGTTGATGTATTCCTTCGGGTCCATCTCGATCAGCTCGAGAAGCTCCTCGACGCGGCGACGTTTTTCGGCACCTTTCAGGCCAAGATAGAATTCCACCGGCCTGCCGATGATCTCGCCGATCCGCTTGCGCGGGTTCAGCGCGGTATCCGCCATCTGGTAGATCATCTGCACCTGGCGAAGCTGGTTGACGCTGCGTTTGCGGTAATCCGCGGGGAGCACCTTGTTCGCGAAGGCGATCTCGCCCGTCTTCGGCGGCAAAAGCCCGGTGATGCAGCGTGCCGTTGTCGATTTGCCGGAGCCGGATTCGCCGACAACGGCGACGGTCCTGCCTTCATGAATGTCGAAGCTGACATCACGCACAACCGGATCACCATTGCCATAGGCGGCGGTGACGTTGCGAAGGCTGATCACCGGAACGGCGTCCTTGGAGGCCATCGGCTTCTGCGGCCGCTGGAAGCTGCGCACGGCCCACAGGGACCTGGTGTAATCCTCGCGCGGGGCGTCAAGCATGGTGCGGGTGTCGGCCTCCTCGACCTCGTCGCCGCGAAGCAGCACCTTCACCCGGTCCGCCATCTGCGCCACCACGGCAAGGTCATGCGTGATGTAGATGGCGGCTGTCTGGAACTGCTCGACAATTTCGCGGATGGCGACAAGAACCTCGATCTGCGTCGTCACATCAAGTGCCGTCGTCGGCTCGTCGAAGATGATCAGGTCGGGGCGGCAGGACATGGCCATCGCCGTCATCGCCCGCTGAAGCTGTCCGCCGGATACCTGGTGCGGATAGCGGAAGCCGATTTCCTGCGGATTGGGAAGCCGCAGCCGCTGATAGAGGTCCATGGCATCCGCCTCGGCCTCGCCGCGATTGGAAACACCGTGAAACATCGGCGCTTCGGCATGCTGGTTAATGATCTTGTGCGCCGGGTTGAAGCTTGCCGCCGCCGACTGCGCCACATAGGCGATGCGCTTGCCAAGAAGCTGGCGCCTGGTTTCGGCCGTGGCCGCGACAAGGTCGATCCCGTCAAACCGGATGTTGCCGCCGACGATTTCACAGCCGTCGCGGGTGAACCCCATCGCCGCCAGCCCCAGCGTGGATTTGCCGGCGCCCGATTCACCGATCAGCCCCATCACCTCGCCGCGGTTCAGCTCGAGGCTCACATCATTGATGATGCGGGTGCGGGTCTCGTCTGCGATCCCGTCGATTGCCAGATTGCTGATCTTGACCAGCGGTTCGCTCGCGGACATGGCGTCTACTCCTTCAGGCCGGATGCACGGTGCAGCATCCAGTCAACAACGAAATTCACCGCCACCGTCAGCAGCGCGATCGCCCCGGCCGCCATCAGCGGCAGCGAGGCCGTCAGCGGTCCGACAACCGGGAAGGGCGCATAGGCGATGAATTGCGACAGGTCACGGACCATGGTTCCCCAGTCGGCAAGTGGCGGCTGGATGCCGATGCCAAGGAAGGACAGCGATGCGATGGTCAGGAAGACGAAACAGAAGCGAAGGCCGAATTCCGCCAGCAGCGGCGCAAAGGCGTTCGGGGCGATCTCGCTGAAGATCAGATAGGACAGCTTTTCCCCGCGAAGCTTGGCCGCCTCGAAGAAATCCATCACCACGATGTTCATGCCGACGGCGCGTGACAGGCGGAAAACCCGTGTCGAATCAAGCACCGCGATGATCAGGATCATGAACAACGTCACCATTCCCTTTTCCGAGCCGAACCAGGCTGTTGCGATGGTCATCAGAAGAAGCGCGAAGATCAGCTGCGGGATCGACATCAGCATATCGACGATGCGCGACAGCACCTGGTCGAGAACGCCGCCGATGGTGGCGGCCAGAAAGCCGAGGCTGATGCCGATGAAAAAGGCCAGAAGCGTGGTCACAAAGGCGATGCCGACCGTGTTCTGCGCGCCATAGATGAGGCGTGAGAGAATATCGCGGCCGATCTGGTCTGTGCCAAGAAGGTGATCCGGACTGCCGCCCATGCCCGGATCGCCGCCGGGAAGCAGGTTGGCGTCCTTGAAAATCTCGGCCTGGCCGTAGGGCGCGATGACATCGGCGAAGATCGCGACAAAGGCATAGGCGATGATCAGCAGGATGCCGAGCGCCGCTGTCACCGGCATCGAGCGGAACAGCTTCCTTGTCGCGCTTGTGCCGACATGCCGGCCAAGCTGCTGGAACAGATAGCCGGCGATGCCGAACCCGACCACGCCATGGACGGCCCATTTGAAGAAGGTGGCCCCGGGGCCGAAATACAGCGCCAGCGCCTGGTAGAGGGTAACCACAAGAAGGCTGTAGCCGAACGCGCCGGTGGCCGACAGGTCGCGAAGACGCGCCACGCCCCTCGCGGCGCCGATCTGGCGCCCGCCAAAGAACAGCGCCAGCGCGCCGGCAACCACAAGGGCGGACCAATATGTAACGGACAGGCTTGGCATCACGGTTTCTCTAATTTCGACTCTCTGGCTCGGTCACACGCATCCTGGCCCGCTTACCGGGGCATGGTTATTTCGGCAGCCGAAGCCGCGGGTTGGACAGGATCGACATCACGTCGGCAAGAAGGTTCAGCGATATATAGGCCGCCGCGAAGACAAGGCAGCAGGCCTGCACAACCGGAATGTCGCGGATCTTGACCGAATCAACAAAAAGCTGGCCAACCCCCGGATAGACGAACACCACCTCGACCACGACCACGCCGGTGATCAGATAGGCCAGGTTCAGCGCGATCACATTGATGATCGGCGCCAGCGCGTTCGGCAGCGCATGGAACAGGATGATGCGGAAGGGCGACAGCCCCTTGAGCCGTGCCATCTCGATATAGGGCGAGGCCAGAAGATTGATGATCGCGGCGCGGGTCATGCGCATCATGTGCGCGGTGACGACAAGCGTCAGGGTCAGCGCCGGCAGCATCGTCTTCTGCAGTTTCTGGGCGAAATCCATGCCGTCATGAATGTTGGACAGCGACGGGAACACCGGATTGAGCACCGCCAGCACGAGGATCAGCACATAGGCGACGAAGAATTCCGGGCTGGAGATCGAGGTCAGGGTGCTGACATTGGCGATCCGGTCGAAGATTGAATAGCGGTACAGCGCCGCCAGGACGCCGATCAGCAGTGACAGCGGCACGGCGATGCAGGCGGTGACGGCCGCCAGGAACAGGGTGTTGGCGAAACGCGGCGCAATCTGGTCGGCGACAGTGCCGAAATTCGCCGTCGACGAGGTGCCGGCATAGGACGAGAAATTGGCCTTCGCGAAGCTGGTGCCGAAATCGAATTGCAGCGCCCCGACAAGCCAGTCGAAATAACGGGTATGAATTGGCTTGCTCAGGCCAAGGTCGCGGCGGATGGCTTCCACCGCCTCGGGTGTCGCCGACTGGCCGAGAAGGGCCTGGGCAAAATCACCCGGCAGCATGTTGACCGCCAGAAAGATGATGATCGACACCATGAACATGGTGAGCACGCCAAGGCCGAGACGCTTGCTGATGATCAAAGCTACGTTATTCATCCTCGTCCCACCCGCGGTGAATGGTGAACGCCGGTCCCTGAACGAAATGTCGTGGAATAAGATTCAAGGAAACCTGGCGGGACCCGAAGGCCCCGCCAGGTCTGGTTCGGGATCAGGCAGACCACCAGCGCTTGCAGCTGCGCAGGTTGTCCAGCATCCACAGGTTGCCGGTCTGACCGCTATGCTCCACGCGGTTGGATTTCGCATCGACATAGTTCTGGTACATCGGAACGACCGTACCGCCTTCGTCACGGCAGATTTCCTGCATCTCGCGGTAGATCTCGCCACGAAGACCGGTGTCGAGCTCGGCGCGGCCCTGCAGAAGCAGGCTCTGGAAGCGCTCGTTCTCCCATCCGGTGTCGTTCCACGGAACACCCGACTCATAGGCGGTCGAGAACATCCAGTCCTCGGTCGCGCGGCCGGACCAGTAACAGGCACACCACGGCTTCTTCAGCCATACATTCGACCAGTAGCCGTCAGCCGGCTCCTGAACGATGTTGATGTTGATGCCGGCGGCGGACCCGGAATTCTGGTACAGCTGGCCAGCATCGACCGCACCCGCGAAGGCACCGTCGGACACGCTGAGATCGACGTTGAGCGAGGACAGCCCGGCTTCCTTCAGGTAGAACTTCGCCTTGTCCGGGTCATATTCGGTCTGCTCTAGATCGGAGGCGTAATACTGGTTCGCCGGGCCGATCGGGTGGTCATTGCCGACTGCGCCATGACCAAGCAGGATCTTGTCGACCATCTCCTGGCGGTTCACGGCGTATTTCAGCGCGCGGCGCACGTTCGGGTCATCGAAGGGCGCATTGCCGACCAGCATCGGGAAGGTGTTGTGCATGTTGCCCGTCACCTCGAGGATATCGATGTTGATATAGGCGTCCAGCAGCTTCACCGACTTGAAATCAACGCGGTTGATGGCGTCGACCTGGCTTGTCATCAGCGCGTTCACACGTGCCGAGGCGTCACCGATATAGATCTGCTCGACTTCCGCGAAATAGCCGCGGTTGTCGGCATCCCAGTGATCCTCGAACTTGGTGACCATGGCCCGGACGCCCGGCTCGAAGGCGACGACCTTGTAGGGACCGGTGCCGATGCCGTTGGCAATCGCCTCGGCGATCTGGCCGGCCGGGAAGATGCAGATGTGGTAGTCGGAGACGAGATACGGGAAGTCGGCGCTGCCGCTCTTCAGCATGAACTGCACCTGATGGTCGGACAGCTTCTTCATCTCTTCGACCGACGACACGATCGGCTTGGCGGCGGACTTTGCGCCTTCCTCGACATGCATGTTCATCGAGGCTATGACGTCGTCCGCGCCAAAGGACTTGCCGTTATGGAACTTCACGCCCTTGCGCAGGTTGAAGGTCCAGATCTTGGCGTCAGGCGAGGCTTCCCAGCTCTCGGCAAGTTCGCCGACCAGCTCGCCGGCGGACGATACTTCGGTGAGGGTCTCGAAGACGCACCCTGCGCCCATATTGATCATGAAGCTGTCGGAGTGTGTGCGGCTGTCCCATGTGTCGGACGTGTTGCCGCCAGACATTCCGATGGTGTAGGTGCCACCATGCTTGGGTGCTGCGATGGCAGGCATACCGGCGACCGAAAGAGCGCCGGCAGCAGCAGCTGTCTTCAACGCGGTCCGGCGCGAAATATTCAATGTCATTGTTCCCTCCTCTTAGCCCTCATCCATTGTCAAGATGGGCTGGAATATGTGTTGTACCAACACCAAAAGCCTAGGCAATATTGGCAGTTAATTGCAAGCCATAATGCCGGACCTGCCCGCTTCACATGGCGATGGCGATCCAATCACGCCCTGTTGGGGCAGCCTGCCTGACGTTATCATGGCCACTTGTCATGCGACTTCCATTTCCGGCCTTTTCAATCCGGCAAAACAGGGTCAGGATTTGCGGCTGGAGACAGTTGATTCGGCCGGCCGGCAGAAAGGCACGCGATGACGGAGGATATCGGCACGGCGGAGCGCGACGCGATGCTGGCGCCACAGGACTGGAATTTTCCGGTGCCGATCGCCTATGGACCCGGCCGCATGGCCGAGATCGGCGCGCGGTGCGTGCGGCTTGGCATCCGCGCCCCGCTTGTCGTAACCGACCATGGCAGCCGCGATCTGCCCTTCATCGCCGCGCTGACGGCAAGGCTTGCGGATGCCGGGCTGGCGGCAGGCCTGTTTTCCGGTATTTCGCCGAATCCGCGCGACACCGACATCGCCGGAGGCAAGGCCGCCTTTCTTGAGGGTGGGCACGACGCGGTGATCGCCATTGGCGGTGGCAGCGCCATGGATGGCGGCAAGGCCATCTGCCTGACGGCCCGCAATGACATCGACCTCTGGGATTTCGAATGGGAGGCGACGCCGGCGGAGATCGGTCCGGACCAGCCCTTTCCGACGCTGATCACCATTCCGACAACCGCCGGCACGGGCGCCGAGACAGAAAGCACGGCGATGATCACCCATACCGGCAAGGGCATGAAATTCTGCATCTGCCATCCGGAGCTTCCCGTGTCACTGGTCATTCTCGATCCTGAACTGACGCTGGAGCTGCCGCCGCATCTGACCGCCTGGACCGGGGCCGACGCCATGACACATGCCATCGAGGCCTATTTGGTGCCGGGCTTTCACCCGTTATGCGATGCGATGGCGCTGGAAGGGCTGGCGCTGATCGCGCGCTGGCTGCCGGTGGCGGTCCATGAACCCGGCAACCTGGCCGCGCGGGGCGGCATGCTTGTCGGCTCCTGCCTTGCCGGAATCGCCTTTCTCAAGGGGCTTGGGCTTGTTCACGCCATTTCGCATATGGTCGGGGCGGAATATGACACGCAGCACGGGCTGACAAACGCCATCCTGCTGCCGGTCGTCCTGCGCCATAACCTTCGCGGGCTGGAGCTGAAGGTGACGCGCATGGCGCAGGCCATGGCGCTGGGCGATGACCGGCCTGACCGGTTTATCGCCGCAGTGGAACGGCTTCTTGACGATATCGACATTCCGGCCTCGCTGGCCGAGATTGACGTGCCATTTGACTGCGCCGCGCGAATTGCCGACAAAGCCCTTCTCGACAGCGCCGCCGCGACCAATCCGAAAGCGGCAGACGCGGCCGAGATACAGCGCATGGTCGAGACGGCCATCAAGAAGGCCCGATAACGCTGGTGCGGACGACTCTGGGATGCCAGACCGGCGAGCGGGCAAGCGGTGCCGCACCGCCGACATGAAGGAAGGACCAGCACAGTGGACAGGCTGACAGAATTCTACATCAACGGCGAGTGGGTCTCGCCGCTTTCGCCGGACACCATGCCGGTGATGAACCCGGCCAATGGTGATCGCCTTGGCACAGTGGCACTAGGCAATGCCGAGGATGTCGACCGGGCCGTGGCCGCTGCCACGGCTGCCTTCGAGAGCTTCTCGCAGACAAGCAAGGCCGAGCGGCTTGACCTTCTTCGCCGCATCCGCGCTGTCACCGAAACGAGGCTGGAGGACCTGGCGCAGGCGATGCGCACCGAGATGGGGGCGCCGATCACCTTTTCCCGCGACATGCAGGCTGACGCCGCTATCGGCCACCTGGACGGGTTTATCGAGGCGCTCGAGGCGCTGGAGGAACGCGAGGCGCTGAAGAATGGCGACATCATCGTGCGCGAGCCGATCGGCGTCTGCGGTCTGATCACGCCGTGGAACTGGCCGGTCAACCAGGTCGTGCTGAAGGTGCTTCCCGCCATCGCCACCGGCTGCTGCTGCGTTCTGAAGCCAAGCGAGCACACCCCTATCTCGGCTGTCGTCTATGCCGAAATCCTGCATCAGGCCGGGGTGCCGGCAGGCGTGTTCAACATGGTGCATGGCGAAGGTCCGGTCGTTGGCGCGGCGCTGTCACGCCATCCCGATATCCAGATGATGTCCTTCACCGGATCGACCCGCGCCGGCAAGGCGGTGACACAGGATTCCGCCGAGACCATCAAGCGCGTGACGCTCGAGCTTGGCGGCAAGTCTCCGAACCTGGTGTTTGCCGATTGCGAACTCGAGGAACGCGTCACAGCATCGGTCGGTGAATGTATGCTGAACACCGGCCAGTCCTGTGACGCGCCGACCCGCCTTCTTGTCGAGCGAAGCTGCTATGACAAGGTGCTCGAGATCGCCCGCCGCGCCGCCGAGGACACCGCCGTCGGCGATCCGGCCGAGGAAGGTGGCCATCTCGGCCCGCTGTTCGACAAGATCCAGTATGACCGGGTGCAGGTGATGATCCAGGTTGGCATGGAGGAAGGCGCGCGGCTTCTTGCCGGTGGCCCCGGCAAGCCCGAGGGGTTCGAGGATGGCTGGTATGTCAGGCCGACGATCTTCGCCGATGTCGAAAACCATATGCGGGTGGCGCGCGAGGAAATCTTCGGGCCGGTGCTGGCGATCACCCCGTTCGACAGCGAGGACGAGGCTGTCGCCATCGCCAATGACACGCCCTACGGGCTTGCCGCCTATGTCCAGACCGGCGATTCAGACCGGGCCGCGCGGCTGGCGGCGCGGCTTCGGGCCGGGGCCGTGCATTTTAACGGGGCGGCTGTCGGCTATGGCAGCCCGTTCGGCGGCTACAAGCAGTCAGGCAATGGCCGCGAGGGTGGCATGATGGGTCTTGAGGATTATCTCGAGACGAAGACGCTTCACGGCATATTCTAGCCTGCCGCCGGGGTCCAGCTGGCAAGGATGGCGTCGCGGCGCATCAGGGCCTTGGTGTCGCGGCGCACGCCGATCCAGCGAAGATGGATGGAGTTGCGGACAATCTCCTCGTCGAGGGATTTGAGCTCATCGGCGATCGGTGCCCATTCATAGACGGCGTCGGCGCTCCGCTGAAAGGCGGCCGGCCCGTCGGCGATGTCGCCCCAGTTGGCGAAGGCGGCGCGGCGCACGCCGTCAGCCATCATTTCCAGAAAGACGGAGGGCGCAACGTCATCCTGCTTGTAATTTGTCAGGATTGCCTCGATGATTCCGGTCGCGAACCGCTGGGTATCCGGCCTGTCCAGGTCGCCGGCCACATGGAACTGGGCGGCGGCGAACAGGGCCATGTCGGCGACGGCCGCGCCGAAAATATGCCATCTGGCGATTTTCAGCGAGGTCAGGAACATCTCGTTCTCGAACATCTTCGGGAACTGTGTGCCGGCGCGGGCCTTCACATAGGTGTAGAGCGTGACCTGCGAAACATAGGCAGCGTTTTTTTCAGCATAGTCAATGAGCTGGCCATAGGTTTCAAGATCGGGATGGCGCAGCAGGCCAAGTGTCCGAAGAACGGGTTTGAAGGCGTCAACGAGTTTCATTGTTGCGGAAAAGGTCGTGAATTGTTGCCCAAAATATAAAAGTGATTGTCATTCCTTCCATCCTGAGTACCATCACCCGTTAATGAAGTCGCGACAAAACAAAAACAAGGTGGCGATTTTAGGGGAGGTTCCGGGGCATCAATTCCTCAACATGTCTCGGGGCTAAGGTGCGTCCCGCCGCAAGGCGGGTGCTTCAACAGGAGGAATTTCCATGTCAAACGAAGCAGCTGGTGCGTCCAGCCACTGGGAGAAGTCCAAGAGCTTGCTGTATATCACGCTTGCAATCTGGGCTGTCTTCGCATTCGTCGTGCACTGGTTTGGTGATGCCCTTAATGGCGAGGCGGGTTCGTTCCCGCTTGGTTACTACATGGCTGGCCAGGGCTCGCAAATCGCCTTCGTCATTCTTGTCTTCTGGTTCGTTTCGCGCCAGAACCGACTTGATGACGAGCATGGTGTTTCTGAGGAATAGGAGAGATCACCATGATGAAACTTGAAGGCGGATTTATCCAGAATCTCGGACGGGTCTACGGAATCTATACACTTGGTTTCCTTGGCTTTGTCGTTCTCATGGCCATCCTTGAACAGGCCGGTGTCAGCGCTGATGCGATTGGCTGGATGTTCGTTGGCTTCACCATTCTTATCTACGCCCTGATCGGTGTTCTCTCGCGGACCATGCAGTCAAGCGAGTATTACGTCGCCGGCAGGCAGGTGCCCGCCGTGTTCAACGGGATGGCGACCGCGGCCGACTGGATGTCGGGCGCGTCCTTCATCGCGATGGCCGGCGGTATCTACCTTGGCGGTTATCCCTACATGGCGTTCCTTGTCGGCTGGACCGGCGGTTACGTGCTGGTGGCAAGCCTGATTGCGCCCTATCTGCGCAAGTTCGGCTGCTACACGGTGCCTGATTTCATCGGAACGCGCTATGGCGGCAACCTGGCACGTCTGTGTGCCGTGATCATCCTCGTGGTCGCGTCCTTCACCTATGTGACGGCGCAGATCACCGGTACCGGCATCGTCGCCTCGCGCGCCCTCGCCATTCCGTTCGAGGTTGGCGTCTGGATCGGTCTTGCCGGCATCCTGTTCTGCTCGATGCTTGGCGGCATGAAGGCCGTGACCTGGACCCAGGTGGCACAGTATATCGTGCTGATTATCGCCTACCTGCTGCCGGTGTTCTGGATGTCGAATGCTCTGGATTACGGTCTTGTTCCGCAATTCGCGCAGTTCGACGCGGTTCTCCGCGTACAGGAGCTGGAAGCCCTTCACCAGGTCGGCACATTGAAGCCGACAGCCGCGGCAGCTGCCGAGGCAGGTGGCCTGAAGGCGCTTTCGGTCGGGATCAACGATGCCAGCGACACGCTGATGGCGCAGTGGAAGTTCTTCACTCTCGTCGTCTGTATGATGCTGGGTACCGCGTCTCTGCCGCACGTGCTGATGCGCTACTTCACCACGCCGTCGGTCAAGGCAGCCCGTCAGTCGGTCGGCTGGTCGCTGGTGTTCATCTTCCTGCTGTACTTCACCGCGCCTGCTTTGGCGACCTTCACCAAGCTGTCGATCCTCGACCCGAACCTCGCCACCGGCATCATCGGCAAGTCCGTTGCTGATGCCAATGCGCTGGAATGGGTGCAGAAATGGTCGAATGTCGGCTTCGTGAAGATCATCGACGGCAATGGTGATGGCATCCTGCAGATCAACGAGTTCTTCATGAAGGGCGACATTGTGGTTCTGGCTACGCCGGAAATCGCGGGTCTTCCTTATGTGATCTCTGGCCTTGTGGCCGCTGGTGGCCTGGCGGCTGCCATGTCGACCGCTGACGGTCTGCTTCTCGCCATCGCGAACGCGCTGTCGCATGACCTGTACTACAAGATCATCGACCCGAAGGCCGATTCCAGGACACGTCTCGTCGTGGCGCGGGTTCTGCTTCTGGTTGTCGGTGCGGCGGCCGCTTATGTGGCCTCGGCCAAACTGACCGGGATCCTCGGTGCCGTGGCGTGGGCGTTCTGCTTCGCCAATTCCGGCCTGTTCTTCCCGCTGGTTCTTGGTGTCTGGTGGAAGCGGGCAAACCGGGCCGGAGCGATTGCCGGCATGGTCGGCGGCTTTGCTGCCGGTGCCTGGTACCTGTACATGGTGCAGTTCGGCGGCATGACGCCCTGGCTTGGTCTTGACGGTCTTCGCTTCGGCATGATCGGCATGCCTGTCAGCCTGGTGCTGATGGTTGTCGTCTCGCTGATGACCGAAGAGCCGGATGAAGAGACCCAGAGGATGGTCGATGCCATCCGTGTCCCGCGTGGTGAGACTGTCACCAACGCCTAGGTCACGGATCATGCGCCCCGGTCTGTGACGGGCGGCGCATGACAGACAAATGTGCGGAGCAGGGAGCCTTTCCTGCTCCGTTTCCTTTACGCAGAATGAGCCGGCGTTTCTGATGGAAAGAGAGTGACGACAATGGAGCAGATTCCGATAGCCATCCTGATCCTGGACTATGTTCTGGGTCTGGCCATGTGGACCCTGATCGGGCGGTTCGGCATGGGCCTGTTCGTGGCCGAGAATTCGGACTTCTTTTTCATGAAGGCCTTTGTCCGCATGACCGATCCGATGATCAGATTCATGCGCCGGGCCACCCCCTCGTTCCTGATCGAGAAGATGCGGCCGCTCTATGTCGCCTGGTTCATCTACATGATCCGCTTCTATGTCATGCCGCTGATCCTGGGCTACAGCGTCATGGGCATGCTGTCCTTCCCGCTGGAATCCGAAATCGCGGTCGCCATCTACAACATCGGCAGCATCTTCAATTAAGGGTCAAGGCATGGCGCTCGTTGCAATCGATGTCGGCGGCACCAATGTCCGGTTTGCCCGGGCGCAGGAAGGCGGCCTGTCCGACATCCGCAGCATGCTCTGCGCCGATTTCCCGTCGCTTGCCGCCGCGCTTGCCGCCTATCTGGACCAGGCCGGGCTGACAGCCACCGCCGCCAGCATCGCTGTTGCCGGTCCGGTGCAGGCACCGGATGTCGATGTCACCAACAATCACTGGCATTTCAGCAAGGCCGGGCTTCTCGCCGAGGCCGGACTTGACCAGCTTCTGGTGGTCAATGACTTCACCGCCCAGGCCCTTGCCCAGGCCGACCCGTCGGCGCATGGCAATCTGCCGATCCTTGACGGGGCCGGCATTGCCACAGCGCCGCTTCTGGTGATCGGGCCCGGCACCGGGCTCGGGGTGTCGGCGCTGGTGCCGGCAGGTGACGGCCATATTCCCATCGAGGGCGAGGGCGGCCATGTCGGCATGTCGCCGCAGAGCGCCGACGAGATGGCCTTGTTCGCGGCGCTTCGCCACGAGGTGGGGCATGTCTCGGCCGAGCATTTTGTCAGCGGCCCCGGCCTGGAAACCGTCTACCGGCTGCAGACTGACGCAGTGATGGCCGCGCCGCAGATCGGTGCTGCGGCGCTGGCCGCCGACGGGCCGGAACGCGACGCCGCGCTGGCGATGCTGGGGATACTTGGTTCGGTGATCTCCGATGCGGTGCTGACGATAGGGTGCTGGCGCGGCGTGGTGATCGCCGGCGGCATTGTCGCGCAGCTTCGCCCGCTTCTCGAAGACAGCCCATTCGCCAGCCGTTTCCGGCATGACGGGGTGATGGGACGGCTCCTTGCCGATGTGCCGGTCTGGCTGTGTGTTGATCCCCATGCCGGGCTTCGCGGCGCGGCAGCGGCCTTTTCCACCCCTTCGCTTCAGCCGCGGATCATCACCGCCGGCTGACGCTGCCGGCACTGGCGACAAAGCGCGGCATGGCAAAGCTTGCCAGTCCCAGCAGCAGCGCCATTGAGGCGATGGCCAGGATGGTGGTGTCGAGCCCGAGGAAATGCGCCAGCACGCCAAACAACGCCGGACCGCTGATCAGTCCGAAATAGGCGAACCCGACAATCACCGAGATTTCGCGAAGCGGCTGGTCGCCGGCGGCGCGGCCGGCCTCGGACACGATGATCGGAAAGGCGTTGCCAAGCGCCAGCCCGATAAAGACATAGGCGCAGACCATGAGAAGGGCCGCGCCCTGTGTCACCGCGGCCAGAAGCAGGATACCGGCAATCACCAGCGGCACCGCCAGAAGCAGGTTCGGCGCCACAAAGGACGCCAGCCTGTCCCCGGCGAAGCGCGAGATGGTCATCGCCACGCTGAAGAACAGCACGGCGCGGCCGGCCTCGTCGACAGGAAGCGCCAGCACCCGGTGCAGATGCAGCGCCGACCAGTCGATGACGCCGCCCTCGACAAGCGAGGCAAGGGTGATCACCCCGCCAAGAAACAGGATCACGGCAAGCGACAGCCTGATGGGCCGTCCGGATGGCGGACCGTCGTCAGGTGTGGACGGGTCGGCTGCGATCCAGGACCGGTTTGCCGCGATGATGCCGCTATAGACAAGGGCGCAGAGGAGAATCCCGGCTTTCGGGTCATGGCCGGCAGACAGAAGCCAGGTGACAAGACCGGCCCCGATCAGCATGCCGAGAGAGAACAGCGCGTGGAAGGATGACATGCTGCGCCTGTTGGCCTGCTGTTCCCATTGCGACGACTGGCCGTTGAGCCCGGTGTCGAGAAAGCCGGCGGCAAAGCCGGTGACCATGCCGGCGATGAAGAAGACGGGCATTGATCCGGTCAGAAGACAGACAGCGAAGCCGAAGGCATAAACCGGCCCGGAACAGCGGATCAGCCGGCCGGCATCCTGCAGCGCCGGCACACGTGTTACCAGAAAAATGGCCGCGCACAGGCTGAGCCCGATGGTCAGAAGAAATCCGGAAATCATCAGCTCGCTGAGGCCAAGATTGGCGCTGCGAAGCGGGACCATCACTCCCCACATGCCCATGAACAGGCCAAGGCCGAGAAAGCCGATGGAAATCGACTGCCGCGAGGCAATCAGGGACGGGCCAAGGCCGGGCTTGCTCAAGGGGGGCGTGCTCACCCGCGGTCCTGCAGCGCCGCCGCGGCGGTGGCGCGCGAGGCGATGCCGTCGAAGTCGCCGTCGGCAATGGCCGCCTGCGGGGCGATCCAGCTGCCGCCGACACAGGGCACATTGGACAGGGACAGCCAGTCCGGCGCGGTGTCCTGGGTGATGCCGCCGGTCGGACAGACCGACAGGCCGGGAAGCGGGCTGATCAGCGCCTTGATGAAGCTGGCTCCACCGGCGGCATTGGCCGGGAAGAACTTCACAGCCTCGAACCCGTCCGCCTGAAGCGCCATCATTTCCGACACGGTCGACGCGCCGGGAAGAAGCGGCAACCCGGCGGCGTTGCAACCGGAAATGACATCATCGGTGGTGCCGGGGGACACGGCGAAGGCGGCGCCGGCATCGCGGGCATGGTGCGCCAGCTCTGCCCGGTTCACCGTGCCGGCCCCAATGGTTATGTCCGGGCAGTTCGCGGCGACGGCGCGGATGGCGTCAAGCGCCGCCGGGGTCCGCAGCGTGATCTCAATGGTGCGGATGCCGCCGGAAAGCAACGCCTCGGCAAGCGGCACGGCCTGCGTGCTGTCATCAATCACGATCACGGGCATGACAGGACCAAGCGCCAGAATGTCGGGAATGTTCATCATGGGGGTCATGTCTCCGAAAGATGCAGGCCGGCGCCCTGTTCTGCTGAACCTGCGGCGGCGCGAAGGGCGCTGAAGAGGGGGCGGGCAAAGCCGCGCTGCGGGGCCCTGTTGGTGGGGCCGAATGGCGCCCGCGATGAAAGGTCGGCATCGGTGTCAAGCGTTCCGGCCATTGCGTCGAGCCGGATGATGTCGCCATCGGCAAGCCGGCCGATCGGCCCGCCGGCGACGGCCTCTGGCGTCACATGGATGGCGGCCGGCACAGTGCCCGACGCTCCCGACATCCGCCCGTCGGTGACAAGCGCCACCGCATGGCCCTTGTCCTGGAGGTTGGAGAGCATCGGCGTCAGGCTGTGAAGCTCGGGCATGCCGTTGGCCTGCGGTCCCTGGCCGCGAACAACGACAACGACATCGCGGTTCAGCTCACCCGCAGCATAGGCCACTTTCACCGACGCCTCGTCATCGAAAATGGCGGCCGGGGCCTCGATCAGCCGGCGCTCCTCGGCCACGGCGGAAATCTTGATCACCGACTTGCCAAGCACGCCGTCCAGCATGCGAAGCCCGCCATTCGCGGCATGCGGGTCGCGCGCCGGACGCAGGATGGCGGTGTCAAGCGATGTGGCCGGCGCGCCGCGCCATTGCAGCCCGTTCTCGGCAAGCACCGGTTCGCATGCATAATCGGCAAGGCTGTCGCCGGCGACGGTGGCGGCGCTGCCGTCAAGAAGGCCGGCGCCAAGAAGCTCGGCGATGACATAACCCATCCCGCCGGCGGCGTGGAAATGGTTCACATCGGCCTGGCCGTTCGGATAGACGCGTGCCAGAAGCGGCGTGACCTCGGACAGGTCGGCGAAATCCTGCCAGGTGATGGTGATGCCGGCGGCCGCGGCCATCGCCGGAAGATGCAGCGTGTGGTTGGTCGACCCGCCGGTGGCGTGAAGCCCGACAATGGCGTTGACGAAGCTCCGCTCGTCAAGGCAGCGGCCGATCGGGCGCGGATCAGTGCCGCGGCGGGCGATGGCGATGGCGCGTTCGGTCGCGGCGACGGTCAGGGCATGGCGCAGATCTTCATACGGGTTGACGAAGGCCGCCCCGGGAAGATGCAGCCCCATCACCTCCATCAGCATCTGGTTGGAATTGGCGGTGC